>DATJST010000148.1:0-3017 GCA_035503975.1 Acidimicrobiales bacterium
AACCGTTCAGTCAGGTTGGAATCGAACTGGGACCCAGCCCCGCGCCGGAGCTCTTCCAGGCCCTCGGGCGCATCGAGCTGGCTCCGGCGGTACGGGCGGCGGTGGGTGATCGCGTCGAAGGCATCGGCAATGGCGATGATCCGACCAAGCAATGGGATCTCGTCGGCTCTACGGCCGTCAGGGTACCCCGTACCGTCCCAACGCTCGTGGTGGCTTCGGATCGCTTGAGCGATGGGGCCAAGCTCGGCTGAGATGGCCAGGACGAGGTCGGACCCGACGCAGGGGTGGCGCCGTACCTCACGCCATTCGCCCTCTGTCAGGGGCCCAGTCTTGCGCAGCACGTCGACAGCAACGCCGAGCTTGCCTATGTCGTGAAGGATCCCCGACCATGACGCGGCCTCGACCTCTTCGGCTGATAGGCCGAGCGAACTTGCCATTGCCGCCGCAGTATGCGACACCCGGAGCGAGTGCTGCGCGGTGCCCCGGTCGTAGATCGCAACCGCACCCTGGAGGGCGGGTAGAAGGGGATCCAAGTTTGTCGTGACCAAATTGCTCCTCCGCTCTAGCGGCGACGTGCCCGTTCCCATCATTGGAGGCGAAGCGGCCACTCGCGATAGGCAGTGAGAGCTTTTGTATAGACAAAACGTCCAATGTCTCCGGGACCGAGCACCCAGTCACGGTACTGCGCGGCTACGGTGGCCAGGGCGCGCCACCTTCCGGGCACGTGTACTAAGGCCTTTGCCGCCGCGGCGTCGAGCTTGGCCGCCATCTGTTGCTTATGGAACATTACGGCGTCGGTACTGTCACGAAGACCTCGCCTGCTCAGCTCGGCGGCGATCTCCTCCACGGCCATAGGGCTTTCCGAGCGAGCCAGCACGTCCCAGATATTTACAATGGTGCGGGAGGCTTCTTCACCACTGCCTTGTCGTCTGCCTTGTCGTCTCGGGCTCAAAGCATCGGCTCCGGGTGATCGGCGAAGACCCGCAGCCCGTCGTCGCAGTGGCGCCGCAGCTGCTCCCATAGCTTGCGGTCATCCTCGAGGCACGCGGGCTCGAGGAGGGCCAACGGCTTTAGATTTGAGAGGTCGCACGGTCCCGCAGAGGTGCCGTGCCCAAACCAGCTAAGCGCAGGCGGGCCCAACAGCCCACGAACGGGTGTTGTGGCACTAGGTCAGAGCCTGGGGAGGATGGCCCTGGCGAGCCGCTCCTCGTCACTCAGCACCAGCTGAAGGTACTTCTTCAGGCCCGGGGCGACCGGTGGGCTGACGGCGTCGCGCAAGTAATAATCGCCCTTGAGCACGCTCAAGGACGCGTAACCATCGAAGAAGGCCTGGTCACCGACGCCTTTGACCGGCTGAGCCTTGACCTTGGACTCATAGTCCTTGTACCACTTCCAAGCATTGGGCCCCTTCACCACGACGACTCGTACGGAGTCGCCTACGGGCTCGTCCGGGTTCCTCAGTGTGGCTGGTACGGAGGGGCCGTAGAACACGCAGGCCAGACCGCCCTCGACCGTGGCGTGGCCGAGGACGCCGACCGTGACCTTCTGTCCGAGGGCACTGGCAGCCTCGGCCCTGGTGACCACAGAGCACGAGTTGAAGTTGCCGGAGGCTGTGGCCACCCCACTACCTGCGGCCATTGCAAAAAAGACGGCCGGGATACTGGCGGCCACCGATCTTGCGAGAGCTGAGCGGAGCCTCACGGGATCTCCTTACCTATAAAGGTGAAAGGCTGTCGACGGACGAGCGAAGCCTAGTCGGTCCGGCCAGGCTACCCTTTGGGGCCGCCGAGCCCTCGATATCTCAAGTCCCCGCGGATATGTCCTCGGCGATAGTGGGCGCGTACAAGCATGAAGACGCCCGGCACGGGAGCGCGACGCTCTGGGTGCAAAGAGGCGGCACCAAAGGCGGAGCGGACGGCGAGAGACGGCGGGAGACGGCGAGAGACGGCGAGAGACGGCGAGAGACGGCGGCGCTGTCATTGGGCGGAGAGCCCGCGGACCGTGGTGAAGGCCGACGTCAGTCCGCTTTGGTCCATCTGGGCCCGTCACTTCCGGTGAGAACGACAGTCGGGATTCCTTCTGCGTGGCAGAGGTCCAAGAGGTGGGGATCCGAAGTGGCCAGCGGTTCCCCTTTGGAACGGGCTGCTTGTGCCGCGATGCAATCGGCCATGCTCACTGCACAACGGGCACGATGGTACCGGCGAGCACGGAGCCGGCCCGCCGCGGCGCCGACTGTCGAGTCAACGACGGTGCCTTCCAGCAGCCCGAGCTGCGCCAGGTCCAATGCGGCCTCTTCCTCGTCGGCTCCAAACACGCGCACAAGGTGGTCAAGGACCTCGGCCACGCCGACGGAAGTCAACTGTGCGTCAGTCTTTAGCAACCTGCGCACCTCTCCTGCGGCTGGCTCCGCACGCAGGTAGGCAATGACGGCGAAAGCGTCCAGGACGGTCACCTTGCTCCCGCCCGGGCGGCGTCGTCTCGCCGGGCTTGACGCCGGGCTTGGTCGCTGCTGGGGCCACGCGTGCGGTACTTGCCTTCCAGCACCTCGACAGGTTCGTCAGGTGCAGGGCGCACGACGACCCGGTCACCGAGGTCGACCACGATCACCTTGCGCGTCTTCCACCGAGCCCGGGCCGCAGCGGGTATGGACACCTGGCCGTTGCCGGACACGGTCATCACGTGAGCAGTAGTTGTCACCAATCCATTGTATGTATTGGTTCGACTGTTGTATGAGCTAGTCCCTAGTTCGGTGCCGCCCGGTTCTTTCATCTTTGACGTTTGGAGCGCCAACGACATGTCCCCATCGCGTGCTGCCTGGGAAAAGGAGGTGCAGCTCGGTAGAGGAGCGGCGATGCTTGTTCCTGTGGTTATGCACGCCGACCAGTTGGCAGTGAGGGTCGAGACCGTTCGCCTGTTGGTAGCGGAGCAGTTCCCGGCTTGGGCCGGACGGCCCGTCCGCCCAGTCGTGTCGCAGGGGACGGTGAACGCTATCTTTCGGGTCGGGGACGGCCTGGTCG
>DATJST010000149.1:0-25741 GCA_035503975.1 Acidimicrobiales bacterium
GCGCCAGGTCCGCATTGACCCATGGTCTGTAACCGAGCCCTGGCGCGGCTACGTGTCCCGAGGTCTGGACGCCCGGCGGCGGCTCCGCACCCTGGCGTCGCAATGCCCGCCCGGCCCGGTTGCCAGCTACCTCGCACACGCCGTCAGCCGGGTCGATGTCGCCGTGGAAGAACAGTGGGCGCTGGCTCGCAGCGGTGCGGCGCTGACCGGGCCGGGCCGCCACTCCGGTCAAGTGACCGAGGAGCTGGCCCACTTACAGTCGTCGCTCCGACAGGCCGGCGGGGCTGACCGCGCCCTCCTCGCCAGCCGGGAAGAGGCACTGGCTTCCGAGCTGCGGTCGTTGCGCCACTCGGAGGCGGTCGCCGCTCAGGTCTCCAGCCAGCTCTCCGCGCTGTGCACCCAGCTCGAGAGCCTTGTCGCCAGTGGGGTCCAGCTCGTCAGTGCCGCTGCCACGGCCGACGCCGACCTCGGCGCCCTCACGTCCGAGCTGGACTCGCTCTTTGGCGCCTTGGCGGAAGCTCGCCGCATCATGGCCGGCGCACCTCCCTCGGGCTGAGACGGCTCCGCATGGGGGCCGAACGCCCCTGGTGAGAGCAGTAGCATGCGGGGCATGTGGAAAGTCATACGTCGGCGGTGGAAGTACCTCACTGCGAAACTCTCGGGCCACTTCGAGGAGACTGCCGACCCGAAGGTCCAGCTCGAGCAGGCCATGGCGGAGGCTCAAGAGCAACACCGCCGCCTGGTCGAGCAGGCGGCGAGCGTCATCGCCAACCAGAAACAAACCGAGCTGCGGCTCAACCGGTTGATGGCCGAACTCGAGCGGGTCAGTTCGTCCACCCGCCAGGCCCTTGCCATGGCCAACGACGCCGCCACGCGTGGTGACGTCGCCAAGGCCGCCGAGTACAACCAAACCGCTGAGGCGTTCGCCAACCGCCTGATCGCCACTGAGAAGCAGGTCGACGACTTGAAGACCATGCACCTGCAGGCCACTCAGGCAGCCCAGCAGGCGAAGTTGGCCGTCCAGCAAAATGCCAATGCGCTCCAGACCAAGCTGGCCGAAAGGCAAAAATTACTCTCCCAGCTGGACCAGGCGCGCATGCAAGAGCAGCTCAACACCGCCATGGCCAGCCTGTCCCAGACCGTGGACCAGGACGTGCCCACTTTCGACGATGTCAGGACGAGGATCGAGGCGCAGTACGCCAAGGCGCTCGGTGTGTCCGAGCTCTCCGGCCAGCAGATGGAGACGCGGATGCTCGAGATCGAACAGTCGAGCGTCAATATGGAGGCTCAGCTGCGCCTGGACGAGATGCGCGCACAAATGGGGCTCCCCTCGGGGTCGCAGACCGCAGCCGTTCGCAGCCTGGGTACGGGCCAAGCTCAACAGGCGTTGGGAGGAGGGCCGGGCACGGGCACTGCGCAACCAAGCCAACCGGCCGGTGAGCTCGGAGTGCCGGGGCCCACGCCAGCGCCCGGCAGCCAGGTCGCCGCGCCCCAGACGGCTGGCCCAGCCGATGGCTAGACCGTGCTCTGGTTAGGGAACGCCGGCCGGTTGCGCATGCCCTACACCGCCGCCGCGGTGTGAGCACGCTCGGGCGGCCCGCGTGACCACTGTCGTCGTCTTGGGCGGAGGGCCGGCGGGCAACCAGGCGGCCAGCCGTGCTGCCAGTTTGGGTGCCCGGGTGGTTGTGGTCGAGCGTGACGTCGTCGGTGGCGCAGCTCATCTGTGGGACTGCATCCCGTCCAAGTCGATGATCGCCACGGCCGGTGCGCTCGGCTATTCCCGGCGGATGGGCCGCCTCGGGCTCGGCTTCCCAGATGGTGGTGCCCGCATCGACTACGAGGCTCTACGCCTGCGCATCCACGAGGTGACCGGCCACCTGCAACGCTCGGTCGAGCAGTTGCTGGCGTCGCAGGGGGTGCGCACCGTGTTGGGCCAGGGCCGTCTGACCGGTGCCCACACGGTGACGGTAACCTCCGCCAGCGGGCCCGATGAGCACCTGCATGCCGACGCCATCGTGGTGGCTACCGGCAGCCGGCCGCGTGTACCGGCGTGGGCAGTGGCCGACGGCGCGCGGGTCTTGACCACGCGCCAGGCGTACCCGCCGCCCGAACTCCCGGCGCATCTCATCGTGGTGGGCTCCGGGGTGACCGGGGTGGAGTTCGTGCACATGTTCAGCTCGCTCGGCTCGGAGGTCAGCCTGATCGTCAGCCGCCAGCATGTGCTCCCGCACAAGGACGCCGAGGTGGCGGCCGCGCTCGAGGACGAGCTGTTGCGCCGCGGAGTGAAGCTCTACAAGGGGGCGCGGGCGCAAGGCCTGGAGGTCGGCCCCGGTGGTGTCACCGTCCGCTGCGACGACGGGCGTACGGTCAAGGGCAGCCACGTGCTCTTGGCGGTCGGCTCCGTTCCCAACTCGGACCAGCTCGGCCTGGGCGCGGCCGGCGTGCTGGTCGACGAATGGGGCTACGTTCCCATCAACCACCACTGCCAGACCAACATCGGCCACATCTACGCGGCCGGTGACGTCTCGGGGAAGCTGCCCCTGTCGTCGGTCGCGGCGATGCAGGGCCGCAAGGTGGCTGAGCACATCATGGGCCTCCATTCGCTCGTGCACCGCCACATCGACTACGACAAGGCGGCGTCCGCGGTCTTCACCGAGCCTGAGATCGCCGACGTGGGGCTGGCCGAGGCCGAAGCCTTCGCCAGTGGGCGCAAAATCCGGGTCACCAAGGTGCCATTCGGCGCCGCGGCCAAGGCATTGATCAACGACGACACCCGCGGCTTCGTGAAGATCATTTCCGACCCTGCCACAGGCGTGGTGCTCGGCGGGTGTGTGGTTGGTGCTCAGGCGGCCGAGCTCATAGCCGTGATCGCCCTGGCCGTGACCGCCCGGCTCAAGGTGGCCGACCTGGTCGAGAGCTGTCTGGTCCACCCCTCGCTGGCGGAGGCACTGGCCGACGCGGCGGAGTGAGGCTGGAGCGCGGCGGAGGCGGGGCGGCGCGGAGGCGGCGGGGACCGCAGAGCCCGTCGGGGCCGCGGGTACTGTCGGGGCCGCGGGGGCCGTCGGGGCCGGGTGGGCCGCGGACAGCGCGAAGGGCGTGGCACCAGACGCCGCCAGCTCGCCCCGGGGAAGCGCTGCCAGCGCGCCGGAGCCGTCCCGGCTGCTCGAAGTGACGGGCAAGGGCATCCTGCTCCGGGTACACGTCCAACCTGGCGCCGTCGCTGAGGGAGTTGCAGGGCTGCATGGGGACGCACTCAAGGTAAAGGTGAGGCCCCGGGCAACGAAGGGAAAGGCCAACGACGCCCTCATCGATCTTCTGAGCCGTTTGCTGGGCGTCGGCCGCGGCAACCTCGAGATCGCCAGCGGGTTAGCCAGCCGGGACAAGCGGGTCCGGGTGACGGGGCACGACTTTGCCAGCGTGCAGGCACGCCTGTCGGCGCTCTCAGAGCAGGGCCGGTCAAACCTCTGAGCTCCACGATGTTCGCTGGCTCTCTTACTGCAACGCTGTACAGATTGCCGAGTTTCTGACGCGTTGCCGAGTTTCTGACATTGCCCTGAACGGCAGCTCGAGTAGAGACCTGGAGCTTTGCCGAGTTTCTAACATTCACCACACGCGCTTTGCCGAATTTATGCCGTTTTCCGACATAAATTCGGCAAAGCGGAAAGGTCGGCAGACCGTTTGCAGCGACGTTGCCGAGTTTCTGACGGTCCCTCGATCTGTCCCGCCGCTTTGCCGAGTTTCTGACACCCCGCGCCTTGCCTGCACGCCCGCCGGCCCCTGCACCCGCCCGCCCGCCGGCACCAGCACGCCCGCCGGCGCCCGCACCCGCCCGCCCGCCGGCGCCCGCACCCGCACGCCCGCCGGCGCCCGCCGGCACCAGCACGCCCGCCGGCGCCCGCACCCGCACGCCCGCCGGCGCCCGCCGGCGCCCGCAACGCCCGCACCGCGGGTGATGCTCAGGGAAAGCTGGGCCTTGGGCTTTCTCCCTGCGTCAGTTGGGCAAAGAAGGCCGCCAGGTCCTGGTGCCGCGACCGGTCGTCCGAGGCCAAGCAGTACACGAAGGCCACCGGCTGCTCAGAGCCGCCCTGGTAGAGGTCGGATTGGCTCTGGCAGTCGGCGCGACGGTACGCCAGCCAGTCGGCTTGAGCCTTGGCGAAGTCCGCCTTGCCCGTGGCCGTGAGGCGTGCCCAGATGACACGGATGTCCGCATTGAGCTGCCTGTCGTCGGCAAGGACCTTGTGCTCGCCGCAGCCTTCCATGCCCACCGTGGTGTTGGGGTCGCACACCAGGGGCGACGAACCGAAGGTCTCGGTCACAACCGGCGGTGCGTTCCCTGCAGCGCCGGCACCGGCGACCACGGCGTCAACGTTCATTGCCCCGAAACCCGCGACGCCCAACCCCAACAGCGAGGCCGCCGCGGCGGCCGTCTTGCGATATCTCATGGTGGAAGTCTGCCCGCATCTCATTGTGGCAGTCTGCCCGGGGCAGCGCCGCCGGCCGTGGATGCCCCGCTAGCGCCCGCTCTCAGGCACAAGTGGTCGAACAGGCGCGGGCGAGCAGACAGGTGGTCGAACAGGCGCGGGCGGGCAGACAGGTGTGAAGGCCCGGGCAAGCCGACTGCGGCCGGTGGCGCCGGGCGCCGCTAGTGGGACTCGGCTTCGACGGCGAAGCCGATGATCGATCCGAGCAGCAAGATGCCGCCGATGGCCCAGAACCACTTACCGAAGGCCAGCCCGACCGCCATGCTGATGGCGCCGAGGCCCATTGCGACAGGCCAGATGCTGTTGCTGGGGAAGAAGCCGATCTCCCCCTCCCCATCGGCAGGCATGGCATCGTCGCGGTCCTCGACCCGAGGTCGCCCCTTGCGGCGCAGCCAGACGAGGAACATGAAACCGAACAGCAAGCTATAAGCGAAGCCTCCGAAGATCAGCATGACCGTGCCCGAGGTCTCGCCGCTCCAGATCCAGTATGCGATGCCGACAGCCGCAAGGAAAACTGCGGTGCCGAGTGCCAGGTGCCACTCGTGCTTCATGGCTCAGCCTCCTCTGTCGCCGCTGCCTGCACCGGGACCGTCACCACCGTCACCACCGTCACCACCGTGGGCACCGTGGGCACCGTTGCCGTCCCCCCCGCCGGCCCCGCCTGCCCTGTCGACCCCATCGACCCCATCGCCCCCGTGGCCGTTACCTCCTTCGGCACGACGAGGCCCGGTACCGGCACCTACAGCTACAAGCGCCCTTTCCCGCACCAGCTCGCGGGCATGGCGGCCGTGGGGCAGGGTCTGGTGTTCGGGATGGTTGAGGTCCCAAACAGGGCGCTCGGAGCGGATCGGCGGAATGAACTCGAAGTTGTGCTCCTTGGGGGGCGACTCAGTTATCCACTCCAGGGTCATGCCGTCCCACGGGTTGGCGCCCACGCGCTTGCCGCTGCGCAAGGTAACCCACACGTTGACCAGGAACGGCAGCATCGAGAAGGCCAGGATGAAGGCGCCCACCGACGACAGCATGTTGAGGAAGTTCCAGCCCAAGTCCGCCGGGTAGGTGGCGATGCGCCGCTGCATGCCCCGCAAGCCGAGGTCGTGCTGGGGGAAGAACGTCAGGTTGAAGCCGATGAACATGAGCACGAAGGTGACCTTGGCCAATCGTTCGTCGAGCTTGCGCCCAGTGAACTTCGGGAACCAGTAGTGGATGGCCCCGAAGGCGGCGAAGACCGACCCCCCGAAGAGCACGTAGTGGAAGTGGGCGACCACGAAATAAGTGTCGTGCAGCTGGAAGTCGAGAGGCGGCTCGGCCAGCATGATGCCGGTGAACCCGCCGAGCAGGAAGCAGACCAGGAAGCCAAGGGCGAACAGCATCGGCGAGTCGAGCCGCACCGAGCCCCGGAACATCGTGCCGATCCAGTTGAAGAACTTGATGCCCGTGGGTACCGAGATCGCCAGCGTGAGCACCGCGAAGAAGGGGAGCAGGACAGCCCCGGTGGTGTACATGTGGTGGGCCCAAACGCCCATCGACAGCCCGCCGATGGACAGGGTGGCGAAGACCATGCCCTTGTAGCCGAAGACCGGCTTGCGGGAGAAGGTGGCAATGATCTCGGTCGCCATCCCGAAGAAAGGTAAGGCCAGGATGTACACCTCGGGGTGACCGAAGAACCAGAACATGTTCTGCCACAAGATGGGCTGGCCCCCGTGGGTGGGGTCGAAGAAGTGGGTGCCGAGGTGACGGTCGGCCCAGAGCAGGGCCACTGCGGCGGTGAGCACCGGGAAGGCGAGCAGCACGAGCAGGGCCGTTACCAGCTGGTTCCAGACGAATATGGGCATGCGGAACATGACCATGCCCGGCGCCCTCAGGCAGAAGACGGTTGTGATCAGGTTGATGCCGGTGAACATGCTCGAAAAGGCGGCCAGCGCCACTCCCACTATCCACAGGTCGCCACCGGGACCGGGGGAGTGGATCGTCTCGGTGAGCGGGGCGTAGGCGAACCAGCCCCAGTCGGCCGCCCCCGAAGAAGTCAGGAAGCCGGCGTTCATGCTGATGCAGCCACCCAGGAAGAGCCAATAGGAGAAGGCGTTGAAGCGGGGGAAGGCCATATCTGGCGCGCCGATCTGCAGCGGAACCAGGTAGTTGGCGGTCCCGAAGGCGAAGGGCCCGAGGAACAGGAACAGCATGATGCTGCCGTGCATCGTGAACAGCTGGTTGTATTCCTCCAAGGAGAGGAAGTTGTTGTTGGGGACCGCCAGTTGGACCCGCATCAGCACCGCCATGGCCCCCGCCAGCAGGAACATGATGAAGCTGGTCACCATGTAGTTGATGCCGATCTGCTTGTGGTCTGTGCTCGTCAGGTAGTTGAGCAGGCCCTTGTTGCGCGGCCCGGGGATGATGTAGGTGAGCCGCCGGTCAGGGTGCTCGAGGTGCTGGGGTACTTCCTGGACCTGAGTCATATCGCCTTGTCGCTACCCCTCCGGTTGGGTTGTCGTCAGGCCGCGGTGGTGGGCCAGCCAAGGGCCGAACTGCGGCTTCGAAATTACCTGCACCCAGAAGCGCATATAGGGGTGGTATGTCCCGCAGAACTGCGTGCACTCACCGATGAAGCGCTGGCCCGCCACGCTCGGGTCAATGTTGATGTCGAACGAGTTGTTGATGCCCTGGATGGCATCCCGCTTGAACAGGAACGCGGGTACGTAAAACGAGTGGTTGACGTCGTCGGAGAACAGGTTGATCTGCACCGTCTCACCTGATGGCAGCGTGAGCACGGGCAGGTTGGTGCTGTCTATGTTGGGCTCCTCGGCCACGCTGCCGATGACCTGGTAGCCGTTGGGATAGGTGAAGCGCCAGCCCCACTGGAAAGCGTCCACCCTCACCACCAGGGCCGGGTTAGGCGCCACGTTGTCCTCTGCGTCCTCGGCGTGGTACGTGAAGGCGAACAGGACGCCCACCAAGATGATGGGCACGATCGTGTAGAACCACTCCAGGGGAAGGTGGTACTGGACCTGGCGGGGAATGCGCTCGTCGCCCGGCCGCTCCCGGTAGCGCACGGCGCACCAGATGATGAGGCCGACGACTATGGCGCCGAGCGGGATGGCGATGTAGTAAGTGACGTCCCAGAGGCGGTACACCTGGTTGTCCTGGGTCGTGACGCCGTTTGGCGAACCCCACCGGATGACTGTTGCCAGCAACTCGTCCACTGTGCCCCACAGTAAGCCGAGGACGGGCCCCCTAACAAACCGGGCGCGGACGTCCTACCAGGTCCCGCGGTTGCCTTAACCCTGAAGTCCAGCGGCGCTCGCCGGTCTCGCCTGGCTCTAGGTCCTCGGGCCCTCTATGCTGGTGGGCCCGTGCGTACTTATTCCCCCAAAGCTTCCGAGATCGAGCGCGTCTGGTACGAGGTCGACGCTTCCGGCGCCGTCCTTGGCCGTGTGGCGACCGAGGTGGCGCGCCTTTTGCGTGGCAAGCACAAGCCCACCTTTGCTCCCCACTTGGACACCGGCGACCACGTGATCGTGGTCAACGCCGCCCAGGTGGTGCTCACCTCGAGCAAGGCGACGACCAAGTTCCAGTACCGCTACTCGGGCTACCCGGGAGGGATCAAGAAGCGGTCCTACGGCGAGATGCTCGCCCACCGCCCGGAAGAGGTAGTGCGGGTCGCGGTCAAAGGCATGCTGCCCAAAGGCCCGCTCGGGCGCCAGATGCTCCGCAAGCTCAAGGTCTACGCTGGTCCCGAGCACAAGCACCAAGCCCAGGTGCCCAAGCCCTGGGCGCTGGACCATTCCGCTCACCGGACGGCCTGAGGCGCCGGCGAGCCCGGCAGCACAGCCACACCGACGTGACACGGACGCGATAGGAGAAGTGAGCCCGTGCCCAAACCACTGACCCAGTCAACCGGACGGCGCAAGGCCGCCGTGGCCCGCGTCCGCCTACGCCCCGGCGAGGGCGCCGTGGTGGTCAACGGCCGCGCTGTCGAGGACTACTTCCCTTCAGCCACGCACCGGATGGTGCTGACCGAGCCTCTCCGGGTGGTCGACAAGGCCACCAGCTACAGCATTGACGCCACCCTCGACGGGGGTGGGGTGTCCGGACAGGCCGGCGCGCTGCGCCTGGGGATAGCTCGCGCCCTGGCCGATCTCGAGCCCGAGCTGCGGGCCCCGCTCAAGCGCGCCGGGTTCCTGACCCGCGACCCCCGCGAGAAAGAGCAGAAGAAATACGGCCTCAAGAAGGCGCGCAAGGCTCCCCAGTACTCGAAGCGCTGACGGCACCCGCCGTCCCTGCCGCACTAGCCGGGAAACGTGCTTCGATTCGGAACTGACGGCGTCAGGGGCCTGGCCAACTCGGAACTGAGCCCCGAACTCGTGCTGGCTTTGGGCCGCGCCGCGGCCCGCGTCCTGTCGCCGCTGCCGGACCGGCTCGCGGGCGCCACCTCGGGCGGGGCCCCTGGTCGAGGCGGTGATGCGCACGCCCGCTTCCTGGTAGGCCGGGACACGCGCCGCTCCGGGGCACTGCTACAGGCGGCCCTGTCCGCAGGGCTGGCGAGCGAAGGCTTGGACGTGGTCGACCTCGGTGTCATGGCCACGCCGGCGGTGGCCTACCTCTCGGCCGAGCAAAAGGCCCCGGCGGCAGTCATCTCGGCCTCGCACAACCCCTTTTGGGACAACGGCGTCAAGTTCTTCTCAGCCGGTGGGGCGAAGTTGCCCGACGAGGTCGAGCAGGCGCTCGAGGCGGAACTGGACCGCATCGTCGCTGGCCCGGCCCCGGCCGTGCCGGCGCAGGGCGCTGCTCGAGTTGCCGCCATGGGGCCGGCGGCGTACGGAGCAGCCGTAGGCCGCTTTCTAACCGACGAGGAAGCTCTCGGCCGCTACACCCGCTATGTCGTCGGGTGCTTGGATGGGCGGCGCCTCAACGGTTTGCGGGTCGTGCTCGACTGCGCCAACGGCGCAGCCTTCTTGAGCGCCCCCCAGGCGTTCCGGGCCGCGGGGGCCGATGTAGCCGAGATCCTGGCAGACCAGCCCGACGGCACCAATATCAACTATCGGTGCGGCTCGACCGACCCGGGCCACCTCGCAGGGGAGGTCGTGGGCCGCCGGGCCGACCTCGGTCTGGCATTTGACGGTGACGCCGACCGAGTCATCGCTGTCGACCCCGCGGGCAAAGTTGTGGACGGCGACCGCCTGCTCGCGCTTTTTGCCACTGACCTGGCCGAACGCAACTTGCTCGTAGGCTCGACCGTCGTCGTCACGGTAATGACGAACCTCGGGTTCCACCGGGCAATGGCCGTTGCCGGGGTGAGCGTGAGCACGGTCTCCGTGGGCGACCGGAACGTGCTCGAGGCCCTTGACGCTAACGGCTGGGCGCTCGGTGGCGAGCAGTCCGGCCACATCGTTTTCCGCTCCCTCGCCACTACCGGCGACGGCGTGCTGTCGGGGCTGTTGCTGGCGGACCTGGTGCGGCGCAAGGGCCAGCCCCTCGACCGGCTGGCTGCCGCCTCGCTCGACCCCTTCCCCCAGGTGCTCCGCAACGTCGCCGTCATCCGCCGCGACGCATTGGACCAGGCGGAACCGGTGTGGCAGGAAGTGGCCAAGGTGCAACGCGACCTGGGCGAGCAAGGGCGGGTGCTGCTGCGCCCGAGCGGCACCGAACCGGTGGTGCGGGTCATGGTAGAAGCGCCCACCCAGGCGGAGGCGGAAGCCGCCGCCGATCGGCTTGTCTCGGCCCTGCACCTGTCATTGGGGAGCCCGTCCCCCCGCTGAACAGGCAGCGTCCGGGTCGAGGCGGGACCTGCAGGGTACCCTTTGGGCATGTGTGGCATCGTCGCCGTACTGGCGCGGCCGTCGCGACGAACGGCCCCGGCACCGGCTGACGTACAGGCCCGCCTGGTCTCGGCGCAACATCAGCTCGCCCGCGTGCCCGGTGCGCAGGGCGCACCGGGGCAAACACCTTCCCAACTGGATCTCCAGCTGGGATCCCTCCATGCCGCCACCGCCGAACTGGCCGGGCTCGACGCCAGCCTGCGCGGCGTGCCCGGTCTCCAGTGCCTCTTGCAAGGCCCAGCCACCCTGGCCGCGCTCGAAGAGGGTGCGGCGGCAGTCGAGGCGCACCTCACCCGGCTCGAGGCTCAGCTAGATGCCAGCGCTGTGGCCCCTGCCACCGACCAGCTAGAACGGTTCAACGCGGCCATGGTTGCCTTGCGCGACGCGGCGTGGGCGCTCGGGCACGACCGGGTGGCAACGGCCAGGTCGGTGGCCAGGTTGGCGGGCGACCTCGGCCTCGACGTGAGCGGCCCCGCCGCCACCGCCACTCCCGGGGCGATCGCGGTGTTGTGGGCCATCGATGTCGCCCTGCGCGCGCTCGACCGGCTCGAGGTGCGCGGCCGGGACTCGGCCGGCCTGCACCTTATGGTGTCGGGCCACCGAGTGGACCTTTCCTCGGCTGGGCTGGAGGACGTGGTCGCCAACCGCGCCGGCGACCCCCTGTTCGGTTCGTTGGCCGTGCGTTCGGGCGGCGGCTGCTTGTCACTGGTCTACAAAACGGCTGCAGCCATTGGCGAGCTGGGCGACAACGTGGCGGTCCTGCGCCAAGCCATCGGCCAGGACCCGCTGCTGGCTCGCGCCCTGCAGTCGTCCGACGTCGGAGCGACGGTGGTCGGCCACACGCGTTGGGCCAGCGTGGGGCTGATCTCGGAGCCAAACGCCCATCCCCTCAACTCCGACGGCGCCGTCCGTCACCTCGAGCACGGGGCGCGCAAGCCTGCGCGCCGGGGCGCCCACGAGGCTCCCTACGTGATCGCTGCCTTGAACGGCGATATCGACAACTACGCCGAGCTCGTCGCCGCCGAGGGCCTGGTCTTCCCGGCGGAAGTGACGACAGACGCCAAGCTGGTCCCGGCCCTCGTGGCCCGCTACCTCTCGGCGGGGAGCGCACCGGCCGAGGCCTTCCGCCGCGCTGCCGAGCGCTTCGAGGGCTCGGTGGGCATCGCCGCCAACACCGCTTCGGCCCCGGGCGAGATCCTGCTGGCGCTGCGGGGCAGCGGCCAGAGCCTCAACATCGGGCTCGCCGAAGACGCCTTCGTTGTTGCCAGCGAGCCCTATGGCCTGGTCGAGCAGACCCAGTCGTACTTGCGCATGGACGGCGAGGGCGGCGGCCAGGTCGTCGTTTGCCGCCAAAACGCCGCTGGCACGGTCCAAGGCTTGCAACGCTGGCGCTACCAGGGCAACGAGCTACCTGTTTCGTCGTCCGAGCTGAAGACGACCGAGATAACGACCCGCGACGTCGACCGGCGCGGGTTCCGCCACTTCCTGCTGAAAGAGATCTCTGAGTCGCCGCTATCGGTCCGCAAAACTTTGCGGGGCAAGTTGAGCCGGGACGAAAATGGCGAGCTTTTCTGCGCCCTGGGCGAGGACGTGGTCCCAGCGCCGCTGCGCGATGCGTTGCGGGCGGGCCTGGTCCACGACGTCCTGGTCATCGGGCAGGGCACGGCGGCGGTGGCGGGCCAAGCAGTCGCTCGGGCTATTGGCCGCGCCCTGCCTGCGCTCAACGTGACCGCGATGCCGGCGACGGAACTGTCGGGCTGGGGGCCTGGGGGATTGGGGCTGCCCGATGACCTCTCGGGCACCCTGGTGGTGGCGATCAGCCAATCTGGTACGACCACCGACACCAATCGCACCGTCGACCTAGTCCGTGCTCGCGGGGCCCACATTATTTCTATCGTCAACCGGCGTAACAGCGACCTCGTGCACAAGTCGCACGGGGTGCTCTACACCTCGGACGGCCGCGACATGGAAATGTCGGTGGCGTCGACCAAAGCGTTTTATTCTCAGGTGGCGGCCGGGTACCTGCTCGCCGCCGGCCTAGCGGAGGAGGTTGGTCCCGGGGGGGGCGGCGCGGCTCGCGCCTCGCTCGCCGGCGTCCTCGAAGGCCTACGCCAGCTGCCCGGTCTGATGCACGAGGTCATCGAGCGCAGGCCGGAAATATCTCGGGTCGCCGCGGCCGTGGCGCCCCAGCGGCGCTCGTGGGCGGTGGTCGGCAGCGGGCCGGACCGGGTGGCGGCGGCCGAGGTGCGCATCAAGCTCTCGGAGCTCTGTTACAAGGCGATCGCCTTGGACACTATCGAGGACAAAAAGCACATCGACCTTTCCGCCGAACCGCTCGTCATCGTCTGCGCTCCGAGCGTGACCGGGCCCAATGCCCGTGATATCGCCAAGGAAGTCGCGATCCTCCGGGCCCACAAAGCGGCGCCGGTGGTCATCGTCAGCGAAGGTCAAGAAGGCCTCTTCCCGGCCGGCGTCGACGTCATCAGCGTGCCCGGCGCCCACCCTGAGCTGGCCTTTGTACTTGCCGCCATGGCCGGCCACATTTTTGGCTACGAGGCCGCCATGTCGGTCGACGCGCTGGCACAACCTTTCCGCCAGGCACGCATGCTGCTCGATGGCGCCGCCCTCGCGGCCTCTCGCGGCCCGGTCGAGCGGGCGGCCCAACTCGAAGCGGCCACCGCCCCGGCCATAGCGGGTCTGCGCTCCGGTTTGTACGACGGTCACCTGAACGCCTCCACCGCCACCCGGCTCACCTCACTCTTGCGCTACGCGACCGGGGCCTTGCCGGTCGATGGCTACGAGGCAGAAATGGGCAAGGTGGGCTCGCCCGGAGCCATCGCGGCCGACCTGGGGGACGCCTTGGGGGCCGCCATCGACGAGCTGACAAGGCCGGTCGACGCCATCAAGCACCAAGCCAAGACCGTCACGGTGGGCATCTCTCGCAGTGAGGACGCCCTCGTCCGCACCACATTGGTGCTCGAAGCGTTGGCGGCCGGAGCGTCCATCGAGTCCTTCGGGTACCGCGCCCTGCGCACTCTGGCCGCCCTCAGCCCGGTCGCGTCAGAAGTGCTGGGCTACACCCGCTACCAGATCGAGCCCGGCACCGACGGCGGGCTCGACGGCGCCAGGATCGTGGTCGTCGACCGGGGCGGGATCTCGTCAGGCCTCGTGTCACGTACGGCCACCGACAGCACGTTGCGCGGCACCAAGCACCGAGCTGCCGAAAAGCGTGAAGTAACGGTGTTCAGAGGCCTGCACGATGGTCGCACCGGAGTGATGGTGCCCGAGGTCAAAGACGGCCAGGTGACGGGGCTGACACTGCTCCATGTTCGTTTCCTGGGCACGGTCGGGCCAGGCGCGGCCAAGGCTGCTTTGGGCGCCTATCAGGGCCGCTACACCGCGCTCGTCGATGCAGTAACCGAGGCCCGGCCCGATTTCGACGACGAGATCCTGGGCCGCATAGGCATCGTGGAGCTGCTCACCGAACCCGTCGCCGTCCTCGCCCGCTATTGGTCGGCCACCGGCGAGGCCGGGCCGCGATGAACCAGCCGGCACACCCGTGTGCGTCGCCCGGGATCGCCGGCGCAGCGGTTATCGGGGTCGGGTTGGACCTGGTAGACATCCCCCGCTTCGCCGCTGTCCTGGCCCGTCGCCCGTCGATGTCCGAGCGCCTGTTCACTCCCTCCGAGCGCGCCTATGCCTCGTGCCTCGCCAACCCGGCGCCGTCGCTCGCTGCCCGCTTCGCAGCCAAAGAGGCGGTCATGAAAGCCATGGCGACCGGGTTGGGAGCCTTCCGCTTCGATGAGGTGGAGGTCGACCGGCAGCCGAGCGGTGAGCCCCGCCTGCTCCTGAGCGGTCGGGCGGCCGACATGGCCGGCGCGCGGGGTATATGCCAATGGCTGTTGTCCCTCACCCACACGTCGACCACGGCGGCCGCCATTGTCCTGGCCCTGGCGTGACGGCGGCCCTGAAGTGACGGCGGCAGCGATGACGAGGGATTAGAGCCCCGATGCTCCCTGTCCTCACTCCCGAGGAGATGGCCGCGGTTGACCACCAGGCGCCTGAGCCGGTCGAAACCTTGATCGGCCGGGCCGGCGCGGCGGTGGCGCACCGGGCGGGTCGGCTGCTCGATGGCCCGTACCGCCGCCGGGTGGTAGTGGTGGTGGGCCGGGGCAACAACGGGGCCGACGGCCGGGCTGCCTCGCGCATCCTGGAAGCCCAAGGGGCCCGGGTGCAGGTCCGCGAAGCGGCCGAGCTCGCCCCAGGGGGCAACCTCGGTCCCGCCGACTTGGTGATCGACGCCGCCTACGGCACCGGGCTGCAGCGGGCGTACATGCCTCCCTGCCCGCGCGGCCCGGTGCTGGCTGTCGACATACCCTCGGGCCTCCTCGGCCTCACCGGCCAACTCCCCGAGGGCGGTGGCGCCATGCCCGCGGTCGCCACGGTCACCTTCGCGGCCTGGAAACCCGGGTTGCTGCTCGGGCGCGGGCCCGAGCTCGCCGGCAGCGTCGAGCTGGCCGGCATCGGCCTCGAGCCGCTGGCGGCCGCGGCCGCCCGGTGCTGGCTGGTGCAGGATGCCGACGTGGACCGGCTGCTGCCCGGCCGGCCCCGCGATGCCCATAAGTGGCAGAGCGCCGTGCAGGTGGTCGCCGGTTCCCCGGGGATGACTGGGGCCCCTTGGTTGGTGAGCCGGGCCGCGATGCGCGCCGGAGCGGGTTATGTCCGGCTATCGATGCCCGGTGTCGACCCGGCCGTAATGCCGCCGGGTGAGCTGGTGCACCTGCCCGTGCCGAGGGCGGGCTGGCACCAGCAGGTGCTCGAACAGGTCGGCCGGGTCAAGGCGCTGGTCGTCGGGCCTGGCCTGGGCCCGGTGACCCACCAAGGCTCGCTGCCTGGGGGCGAGGTGGGCGAACTGGTGGCGGGCGCCGGCGTTCCCACGGTCGTGGACGCCGACGGCCTGAACGCCATAGGTACCTTCGACGCTCTTGCCACCCTCACGGCACGACGCCGGCACCCGACGGTCGTGACCCCTCACGACGGCGAGTTCTCCCGGTTGGCCGGGTCCCCACCGGGGCCGGACCGCGTGGGGGCGGCGCGGGCCGCCGCCCAACGCAGCGGTGCCATCGTGCTGCTCAAGGGCTCCACAACAGTGGTCGCCGGGCCTGACGGCCGAGCGTTGGTCTCGGCGGCGGGGGACGCCCGCTTGGCAACCGCCGGTACCGGGGACGTGCTGTCCGGTGTTATCGGCGCGTTCGTAGCGCGTGGCATACCCGCCTTTGAAGCCGCTGCCTTGGGCGCGCACGTGCACGGCCGGGCGGCGAGCCTCGGGCACCGCCAGGGGCTCGTGGCCGGTGATATCCCGGATCTGGTGGCTTGCTGGCTCTCCGGTCGGGCGGCCGGCCAATGAGCGACGCGACCCAGGGCCCGGGGACCACCCAGGCGCCGGCCGGCGCCGGGGAGCTGGCCTCTTCCCGCGGGCTGGCGACCCGGGTGGCGGCGTGGCTCAGGCCGGCGTGGGTCGAGGTCGACCTGGGAGCCGTGAGCGCCAACGTCGCCCACATCGCCCGTGCGGTCACCCCCGCCCAGGTGTGTGCCGTGGTCAAGGCGGACGGCTACGGCCACGGTGCGGTCCCCGTCGCCCGTGCCGCCCTGGCCGGAGGCGCCGTGTCCCTCGGCGTGGCGGTGGCTGAGGAAGGTCATCAGCTCCGAAGTGCCGGGATCACGACGCCCGTACTGGTGCTGTCCGAGCCTCCCCCAGCAGCAATGGAGATGATCGTGGCGGACCGGCTCACGCCCACCATCTACACCGATGCAGGTCTTGTAGCCCTCACCGCGGCGGCCCGCGCCACCGCGGCCAACGGCCATAAGCCAACCGCGACTGCCCCGGTGCCCGTGCCCGTCCACGTCAAACTCGACACCGGCATGCACCGGGTCGGGGCCGATGCCGCCACTGCCCTGCGGCTGGCGCAAGCCGTTGCCGCCGAGCCCTCCTTGCACTTCGACGGCCTCTTCACGCACTTGGCGGTGGCTGATGAGCCGGCCAACGCTTACACCGCCGCTCAGCTGGCGGCCTTGGAAGCCGTCGCCGCCCAGCTGTCGCGCCAGGGTTGCCCGCCGGTGCTGCTCCATGCCGCCAACTCGGCAGGGGCCCTGCTACACCCGCGCGCCCGCTACGACATGGTGCGGGCCGGCATCGCCGCCTACGGCGTCGCTCCCGCCGCTGCCCTGGAGAGCCATCCCGCCGTGCGTCCCCTACGCCCAGCCCTGAGCCTGAAGGCGCGGGTCTCCTTTGTCAAGGAGGTGCCTGCCGGCGAGCGGCTCTCCTACGGGTTGCACTACGAGCTGGCGCGGCGTTCGGTCGTGGCCACGGTGCCCCTGGGTTATGCCGACGGCGTGCCCCGCCGGCTTTTCGAGGTCGGCGGCGAAGTCCTGGTCCGCGGCCGGCGCTACCCAGTCGTCGGGGCGGTCACGATGGACCAGATCCTCGTGGACTGCGGGCCGCGGTCGGACGTGGTCGCGGGGGACGAGGTCGTGCTGATCGGCCGCCAGGGGAGCGCGGAGGTGGGTGCATGGGAATGGGCCCAACGCCTCGGCACCATCGCCTACGAGGTCACGTGTGCCCTGTCCGCCCGGCTACCCAGGGTTTACCTGCCCGCAGGTGCGGGCGCTCGGGCGGGACTAGCATGACCTTCCCCGTGGGGAGCGGAGCTCAAGTGCCGGGCGGGCCCGGAGGGGCGACGGCCCTGGCCCAGCTCGGCACCGAGGCGGCCAGTTGTACCCGCTGCCGGCTGGCTTCGGGGCGCACCAACGTGGTGTTCGGCATGGGCAACCCGCGCGCCAGGCTTATGTTCGTGGGAGAAGCCCCGGGTGAGCAGGAGGATCTCCAGGGCCTGCCCTTCGTCGGCCGCTCGGGCCAGTTGCTTGACCGCTTGGTCCTGGAGGAGATGGGCCTCACCCGCGAGGACTGCTACATCGCGAACACGCTCAAGTGCCGCCCGCCCGGCAACCGTGACCCCCTGCCCGACGAGACCGAGACTTGCTGGCCGTACCTGGCCCAGCAGCTCGACCTGATCGCGCCTGTCGTCGTGGTCACGCTCGGGAACTTCGCGACCCGCCTCCTGCTCGGCACGGCCGAACCTATCAGCCGGCTCCGCGGGCGTGCCTACCCCTATCGGGCCGGCCATCTGGTGCCCACCTTCCATCCTTCTGCGGCCTTGCGCGGGGGTGGCCAGGTGGTCGCCCAGATGCGCGCCGACCTCGTCCGTGCCAAGGAATTACTTTTCGCCGCGACCGGGAAAGCACCCCGCTGAGCACCGCCACCGCCGGCAGGGGGTGCACCCCGCCGTACCTCGCGACGACTGCTCCCGACGCTCTGTCCATGCGGTCGCTCGGCTCGGCGTTGGCCAAGGTGCTACGCCCGGGCGACACTGTGCTACTGAGCGGCGAGCTCGGAGCGGGCAAGACGACATTCGTCCAGGGCGTGGCCGCCGGCCTCGGGATAACCGCGCTGGTTACCAGCCCGACGTTCGTTTTGGTGCACAGTTACCCGACATCGGGCGGCTGGGATCTGCTCCATGCCGACGTGTGGCGGCTCGCGCAACTCCGAGAAGTGGTCGACCTGGCCCTGCCCGAGCAGGTCGAACAAGGTGCCGCCCTCCTGGTCGAATGGGGCGAGCGAGCCGCGCCTGCGCTGCATAGCGAACGTCTCCGGGTCGAGATCGAATACGAGGATGGCGCGCAGCCCGCTCCGGCGCGTGACGCTCGGGACGCGGCGCAAGGCCCTCGGCACGTGCGCTTCAGCCTTTCCGGAGCCAGCTGGGCGGCTCGGCGTAGCGAGCTCAGGAGCGCGCTCGAGGCGGCTGAGCCTGCCCACCCGGTGCTCCCCGAGAGTTGCTGAAGCCGCACCATGCGTTTCTTGGCGATCGAGAGTGCCTCGGCTTGCGTTGGTTGCGCGCTGTGGGCGGACGGGGGACCGGTGGCCTCGTTTGCTCTGGACGCCGGCGCCCGCCATAGCGAAGTGCTCATGCCGGCCATCGACCATCTCTTCCGGTCCGCCGCTTGGGCGCCCGCCGACATCGATGGGGTGGCCGTCGACGTGGGGCCCGGGCTGTTCACAGGCCTTCGGGTTGGTTTGGCCACCGCGGGAGCTGTCGCGGCCGCCCGCAGCCTGCCGATTGCCGGTGTCAGCAGCTTGCGAGCTCTCGCTCACCCGCACCGGCACCGCCGCGGGCTGGTGGCGGCAGTTGTCGACGCCAAGCGCGGGGAGGTTTTCTGGTCCATCTACCGCTCCGATGGCGACGGGCTCGAGGAGGTCAGCCCGCCGGCAGTGGCGCCGCCGGGGGACGTCGTCGAGCACTTGGCGGGACTGGCCGGTCCAGCCGAGGTGTGCCTGGCCGCCGGGGACGGAGCATGGAGGTACCGGGCCCAGCTCGAGTCGGCGGGCATCGTCGTGGCAGGGCCCGTCGAAGCCTGGCCGTCCCCCTTGGCGGTGGCCGAACTCGGCGCCCGCGCCCTCGCGGCCGCCGTCACAGGCGCACCGCTCCCGCCCCCGCGGCCGCTCTACCTGCGTGAGGCGGACGTCCGCATCGGCTGGGAGCGGGTCGATGGCCGCGTCGTCGGCGACGCCCGGGGGAGCTGGCTGGCGGCTCCCGGCGCCGGTTGCAACCCGGCATAGCCCACTCTGGGTGCATGCAGGCCGGAACCGACGCCGCGGGCCATGGCGTCCACTACGAACACATGCGCCGCCGCCATCTCCCGGCCGTACTGCGCATCGAGCACCACGCCCACCCCAAGCCCTGGTCCCTGGGCGTGTTCACCAGCGAGCTCGCCCAGGGCGATGCCCGCTACTACGTCGTAGCCCGCGTGAAAGGCCGGGTAGCGGGCTATGCCGGGCTTATGTTCGTCGCCGACGAAGCACACGTCACCAACCTGGCTGTCGCCCCGGGCCAGCGCCGGCAGGGGCTCGGTACGCGGATCCTGGCCCACCTCGCGCGCCAGGGGGCAGAACGCGGTTGCGCAGCGATGACCTTGGAAGTGCGGGTGAGCAACACCGCCGCGCAGGAGCTCTACCGCAAGTTCGGCTTCGTGGTGGAAGGGACACGGCCCAACTACTACCCCGAGACGCACGAGGACGCACTGGTCATGTGGCTCTACCGGTTGCGCTCGCCCGAGGTACGCGAGCGGATCGACCGCCTGGAGGCAGCAGCAGAGGCCCGGTCTTGAGGATCCTGGCGATCGAGACGTCCTGCGACGAGACCGCGGCAGCCGTGGTCGAAGACGGCCGTCACGTCCTTTCCTCGGTGGTGAGCAGCCAGACCGACCTCCACGCCAGCTTCGGGGGGGTGGTGCCGGAGGTGGCCAGCCGCGCTCATCTCGAGCTGCTCGGGCCGATCGTGGCCGAGGCCATGGCCCGGGCGGCGGTCTCTCCGGGCGACCTGGGCGCCGTGGCCGCCACCATCGGGCCCGGGTTGGTCGGCTCTCTCCTTGTCGGAGCTAGCGCCGCCAAAGCCTACGCCTGGTCCTGGGAGCTGCCCTTTGTCGGCGTCAACCACATGGAGGGCCACCTCCACGCCGCCTTCCTGGAGGAGCCTGAGCTGAGCCTGCCAATTGTCGTGCTGCTCGTTTCGGGCGGCCACACCATGCTGATATGCATGCAGCCCGCCCGCCGAGGCGGTGTCGAGTACCGCCTGCTCGGCCAGACCATCGACGACGCCGCCGGCGAGGCGTTCGACAAAGTGGCGCGTTTCTTGGGCCTGGGGTACCCGGGCGGGCCGGCGATCGACAAGATGGCCCGTGAGGGCTCAGCAACGGCGGTGGCCTTCCCCCGGGGCCTGGCCGGCCAGGGTTACGACTTCTCCTTTAGTGGCCTGAAGACTTCGGTCGTGCGCCACGTCCGCGCCCACCCCGAGATGTCGCTCGCCGATGTCGCCGCGAGTTTTCAGGAGGCGGTGGTGGACGTGCTTGTGACGAAGGCACGCCGGGCGGCGGCGGAAGTGGGTGCCAGGGCGATCTGCATCGGCGGCGGGGTGGCAGCGAACTCGTCGCTACGCGAGCGCATCGCGACCGTCGCCCGCGACGACGGTCTCGTGGCCTTCGTGCCCTCCCGGTCAATGTGCACCGACAACGCCGCCATGATCGGCGCCACCGCCTGCTACCGGCTCAAAGTCGACGGCCCGACACCTCTGGGTGTGCCGGTGGACCCCAACCTCCGGCTCCCCTTCGTCTGAGGCGCGGCTGATAGTGTCCCGGCCTTGAGCGAGACCGGCCCGTCCGACGCCCGACTGTTTGCTCGCCAGCAGGTCCGCACCCGGCGCTTCACGCTCGGTACGGCCCGGACCTTTTCGATCTCACCCGACGGCCAGCGGGTGGTTTTCCTGCGCTCTGCCAGCGGCTCTAACCCCGCCAACTCGCTCTGGGCCTACGACATTGCCACGGCGCGGGAGCGGGAGGTGGCCGACCCCTCGGCGCTCTCGGCCGGCGAGGAGGAGCCGGGCCAGGAGGAAAGGGCCCGGCGCGAGCGCAGCCGCGAGCTGTCCGCGGGCATTGTCGCATACGCCTGCGACGACGCCGTGGCCCACGCCGCCTTCAGCTTGAACGGCCGGTTGTGGTGGTGCGACCTGGTCGCCGGCGCTCCCGCCACCGAACTGCCCAACCCCGGAAGCGTCGTCGACCCGCGCCCCGACCCCACGGGGTGCAAGGTGGCGTTCCTGTCCGGACCGCGCCTGTGCACCGTCCCGACGTCGGGGGAGCAGGGTTGCGCGGTGCTCGCGGAGGAGGGTGGCGTGACCTGGGGGGCCGCCGAGTTCATCGCCGCCGAGGAAATGGACCGGTCGCGGGGCTACTGGTGGGCGCCTGACGGCAAGTCGCTGTTGGTCACCCGGGTGGACAGCCGCGCCGTGGAGGTGTTGTGGACCGCTGAAGGTGCCGACCCGTCCGTCACACCTCAGCAGCACCGCTTCCCCCGGGCCGGGACGGCCAACGCCCTGGTGACTCTGTGGCACGTCCCCCTGGCGAGCTCGGCGGGCGAGCGCGTGGAGATCCGCTGGGACCAGGCGCGCTTCGCATACCTGGTTGCAGTGCACTGGAGCCGCCACGGCCCACCGCTGCTCCTGGTCGAACAGCGCGATCACAAGTCGTGCGCCGTGCTCGCGGTCGACCTGGAGTCAAGCACTACATCCCTGGTGGCCGAGGCCGACGACCCCGCCTGGGTCGCCTGGCCGCTCGGCGTCCCGGCGTGGCTGGAGGGCGGCGCACTGCTGTGGTGCGAGGCCAGCGACGGTACCAACCGCTTGAAAGTGGGGCCGGAGCTCATCACACCCCCCGGCCTCCAGGTGCGCGCCGTGCTGAGCACGTCGGGGAAGGTGGTTTTCAGCGCGTCCACCGAGCCCGAGGCGATCGAGGCCTGGCGGTGGTCGGCCGCCGACGGCTTGCACCCGCTGACCGAGGCGGGCGGGATTGCGCACGCAGTGGGCGAAGGCGACGTGCGGGTCGTGGTGAGCCAGAGCATGGCCTGGGACGGCTCCCGCTGCGAGGTCAGGGCGCCGGGGGCGCCGCCCCGGCTCCTGGAGAGCCATGCCGAAGAGCCCGTAGTGAGGCCACGCGTGCGTTTTTTGCGCGCCGGCCCTCGAGGCTTGAGCGTAGGGGTGGTCCTGCCCGAAGGCCACGAAGGCGGCAAGTTGCCCGTGCTCATGGCCCCCTACGGAGGCCCGGGCGCGCAGCGCGTCCTGGCCTGCCGTTCGGCCTGGCTGGAGCACCAGTGGTTCGCCAACCAGGGTTTTGCCGTCGTCGTCGCGGATGGGCGCGGCACGCCCGGGCGTGGCCCGGCTTTTGAGCGCGAGATCTACTTGGACTTTGCCGGGCCGGTGCTCGAAGACCAGGTCGAAGCCCTCATGGCGGCCGCCGCCGAGGTCCCCGAGCTCGACGTCTGCCGCGTCGGCATCCGGGGATGGTCCTTCGGCGGCTACCTGGCGGCTCTCGCCGTCCTTGCCCGGCCCGACGTCTTTCACGCGGCCGTGGCGGGTGCACCAGTGACCGACTGGCACCTTTACGACACCTACTACACAGAGCGCTTCCTCGGTCATCCCGATGAGCAGCCCGGGGCGTACGAGCGCTCTTCGCTGCTCCGGCTCGCGCCCGCTCTGTCGCGGCCCTTGCTGCTGGTCCACGGTTTGGCCGACGACAATGTTTACCTGGCTCACACCCTCGCATTGTCGAATGCCCTCTTGGTCGCCGGGCGGCAACACAGCTTCCTGCCCCTACCCGGGATAACCCACGTCACCGCACGCGCGGACGTCAGCGAGAGCTTGCTGCTCTACCAGGTCGAGTTCCTGCGGCGAGCCCTGGCGCCTGCCGGGTAACCAGTCTTCGCCACTCCCAGGGCCGCAGACGCGATCAGGCGGATTCTTCCCAATCGGCTTCGGCCGTGGCGCCACCCGCCCCCAGCGCATCTCGCGGGTGACCCTCGTCCAGGCGGCGTCGCAGCTCCCGTCGCTCGTCCTCGGCCAAGCCGCCGAAAACGCCGTAGCGGGCGTTGCATACCAGTGCGTGCGCCAAGCATTGGGGGCGCACCCCGCATGCCGCACAGATCTCCTTCGCGAGGCGGGTCTGGGCTTGCGCACGGGGACCGTGGCCCACGGGAAAGAACAGGTCCGTCGGCAGCTGACGGCAGGCCGCCTCCGCCTGCCAGGATTTGCGGCCCTCGCCCGGCCATCCCGGCGTGCCAGCCCACAGTTGGAGCTGGCTTCCGCTGGCCGAGACGGGCACGAACTTCCTCCATCCTTTGTAGCTTGGGCGGCTCTCGCGCCGGGCGAGAACGAAGGGCGGGCAGGGTACCCCGGGCCGCCTCATGACTCCCGCTAGCGGTGTCTTTCACGGACCTTACCCCGGGGGTGCGCGGTCAAACGTCCCTGTTCAACGGGGTTTGCAGGACTTGCGGTTGTACTAAGCGCCGAGGGCCGCTATCGTTAGCAGTCGTCCGGTGAGAGTGCTAACCGGAGGACCCGGTCGAAGATTTATTGCCAACGGAGGCGACATAACCATGAACCTGCAGCCACTCGACGATCGCATCGTTGTCCGGCCCAACGAGGCTGAGGAGAGGACAGCCTCGGGGCTCGTTATCCCCGACACTGCCAAAGAGAAGCCCCAGCAGGGCGAGGTCCTGGCGGTGGGACCAGGGCGGCGGGCTGACAACAGCGGCGAGCTGATCCCGCTCGACATAAAGGTCGGCGACACCGTCCTGTACTCCAAGTACGGCGGTACCGAAGTGACCGTGGATGGCGAGGACCTGCTCGTCCTGGCCAGCCGCGACGTCTTGGCCAAGGTGAAGAAGTAGTGGCCAAACAGCTCCAGTTCGACGAGCTCGCCCGGCGCGGCTTGGAAAGAGGCGTCAACAAGCTGGCCGACACCGTCAAGGTCACGCTCGGGCCCAAGGGCCGCAATGTCGTCATTTCCAAGAAGTGGGGGGCCCCCACGATCACCAACGACGGAGTGACCATTGCCAAGGAGATCGAGCTAGAGGACCACTTCGAGAACATGGGCGCGCAGCTCGTCAAGGAAGTGGCCACCAAGACCAATGACGTCGCGGGGGACGGGACGACCACGGCGACAGTGCTGGCTCAGGCGCTGGTGCGCGAGGGCCTCCGCAACGTCGCCGCGGGCGCCAACCCCATCGCCCTCAAGCGCGGCATCGAAAAGGGGGTTAGCGCAGCCGTCGCCTCCATCAAGGGCCTCTCCAAGGACGTCGACGACAAGGCCGAGATCGCCCAGGTGGCCTCGATCTCCGCCGCGGACGCCTCGATCGGCGAGGTGATCTCGGACGCGATCGACAAGGTCGGCAAGGACGGCGTGGTCACGGTGGAGGAGTCGAACACCTTCGGCGTAGAACTCGAGTTCACCGAGGGCATGCAGTTCGACAAGGGCTACATTTCCCCCTACTTCGTGACGGACCCGGACCGCCAGGAAGCGGTCCTCGAGGATCCCTACGTGCTCATCGCCAACCAGAAGATCAGCTCGGCGCACGACCTCATCCCTGTCCTCGAGCGGGTGATGAGCGCAGGCCGCCCTCTGCTGGTGATCGCCGAAGACCTTGATGGCGAGGCTTTGGCCACCCTTATCGTCAACAAGCTTCGGGGCACGTTCGCCAGTGCCGCGGTGAAAGCGCCGGGCTTCGGTGACCGCCGCAAAGCCATGCTCGCTGACATCGCCATCCTCACAGGCGGCCAGGTGATCGCCGAAGAAGTCGGCTTGAAGCTGGACAACGTCGACGTCTCCCTGCTCGGCAGGGCGCGCAAGGTGGTCGTGACCAAAGACGACACCACCATTGTCGAGGGAGCGGGCTCGGAGGCCGAGGTGAAGGCCCGGGTGGCTCAGATCAAGCGTGAGATCGACGACACCGACTCGGACTGGGACCGCGAGAAGCTCCAGGAGCGCTTGGCCAAACTGGCTGGCGGCGTCGCCGTCATCAGGGTGGGCGCGGCCACCGAGGTGGAGCTCAAAGAAAAGAAGCACCGGATCGAAGATGCCGTCTCGGCGACCAAGGCCGCCATCGAGGAGGGTATCGTCCCCGGTGGCGGGCTGGCGCTGCTCCGCAGCCGGGCCGAGGTGAACAAGATGGCCAAGACCCTCGAGGGAGACGAGTCCACGGGCGCTGCCCTGGTCGCCAAGGCCCTCGAGGAGCCGCTGCGCTGGATCGCCACCAATGCCGGCCTCGAAGGCCCGGTTGTGATCGAACAGGCGGAGCGCGAGACCGGCGCCGTCGGCCTCAACGCCCTCACCGGCGAGTTTGAGGACCTCTTCAAAGCAGGCGTGATCGACCCCGCCAAGGTCACCCGGTCGGCCCTCCAGAATGCTGCCTCCGTGGCGGCTCTGTTGCTCACTACCGAGGCGACTGTGGCTGACAAGCCGGAGGAAAAGAAACCTGCTGCGGGAGGCGCCGGCGCCGGCCGCGGCGGCATGGGGATGATGTAGCGGCCGTCGTCGCCAAGATGCGAAGATAGCGATGGGGCCTGGCTGCAAGGCCAGGCCGCATCGCGTCAGTGACAACCGCAAGCCCCTCTAAAGTGTCTTAATACCCGTGAACAACCCGGCCCCGAAGCACCGCGCCCCTTCGCCAAGCGCGCTCCCCAAGGCGGCCCGCAAGGCGCGCGCCCGGCTCAAGCGGCGCTGGCCCCGGCGCACCTTGATCGCCGCCAACGGGCTGGTCCTCGCCTGCATTGCCGTGACCGCCTCGGCTTACGCCTACGTGCAGCACGAGATCAACCAGATCCCCACCCTCCCGAGCGGCCACGTCGTGGCTCCGGGGCAGTCCGCGGGCGGCGGCCCAACTAGGTCCGTGCCCGAGGCGGACGGGTTGAAGGCAGAAAACATCCTGCTCATCGGCAATGAGACGCGTCAGGGCCTGACTCCCGCCGAGCAAGTCTTGTGGGGTTCCTCGCTCACCTACAACGG
>DATJST010000150.1:0-3151 GCA_035503975.1 Acidimicrobiales bacterium
TAAGTACGGGCAGGAAATGGTGTACGCAGCCATGGCCCGAGCCCTTTGCTGTCAGGCGGTGGGCGACTATCTGGGCATGGCTGACGCCCTCGGCCCCTGGCAAGAAGAATCCGCCATTGATGCCCGCAGCCGTCTCTACGCCGTGCTGTGGAGACCATTACTGGTGGAAGGCCTGGTTGGTTCCGGCCAACTGGGCCTCGCCGCGGACGCCCTCGATCGTTTCCGGGCAGATGCGGCTGGGATGGCCTACCTCCGGCCGGCGCTGGCTTGGCTGGACGGGTGGCTGGCCGAGCAGCGAGGGACGCCTGAAGCCGCCCTGGCGATCTACGAGCTGGGAGCGGGCACGGGCACGCCCGACAGTCCCGTGTACTCGGCTCGGCTGCTGCTGGCTCGAGGCCGGCTCCTACGCCGTGTCGGGCAGCGGCGCCCCGCCCTGGAGTGCTTGCGCCGCGCCCACGAACTGTACAGGGACCTGCGTGCCGCCCCGTTCATCGCCCGGACCGAAGCAGAGCTGACAGCCTGCGGTTTGCGCCAGCCACAGGCGAGGCAACGCTCTGTGCTGGACATGACCACTCGGGAGGCCGAGGTAGCCCACCTGGTCGAGCAGGACCTGACCAATGCAGAGATCGGTGCCGAGCTGTTCATCACGCCGAAAGCCGTCGAGTACCACCTGGGCAACCTCTACGCCAAGCTCGGGCTGAAAGGGCGCAAGGAGCTGCGCCGGTTCCTGCTGGCGTCGCGGCGGCCGGCCCCGGCCTGATGTCGTCGTAGAACTTGACCGACCCGGCTGCGTAGGGGGCCATCCCACTTCGACTTGGCTGCCCTTGGCCTGAGCGGGCCGAGCGTCATCCGCCCCCTTCGACCAGGTCGTCAGGCAGTGGAGTTCCCCTTGCAGGTCGATGGTGGCGGACCCGGTTCAGGGCCGGGGATGCACCACCAATACGGAGAAGCTCCCGTGGGCGATGACGGCGGCGGCAACGTTGCCGTGAAAGTGCCCCACGAGACCGCCATGTCGGTGGGAGCCAAGCACTATCAGGCTGGCCCGGTGCTCCTCGGCGACCTCGACGATCCCCTTCCAAGTCGGCGCCGCCTGGACGGCCGTTCCCTGCGCCCGGAACCCGGCCCGGCAGGCCAGCGACGCTCCGTGCTCGGCGGTTTCGTCTGCGGCCTTTCGTACTTCGGCGGCCTGGTCCGCGTCGAAATGGCGTTCACTGACGGGCACGAACCCGACATCTACCGGCTGCCACACACACAGCACCAACGCATCTCGGCCAGTGGCCAGCTGCCTCCCCGCCTCCCTGATAGCGAATCCCGCCAGGTCGGAGCCGTCGTAGGCGAACAGGACCGGACCGATCGGCTCCACGCAGTCAGATTGAGCCGACGCCACTTCAGTTGGCGCTTTCGGGCTCAAGGACCGGGTCGGACGGGTGCCAGCCGAGCCGGGCCAGGAGGGGTGGGGAGGCCCATGCCGGCGCGGTGCCCGAAAGGAAACGGTCAAGGTCGGGCGCCTGCGGTCGCGCACCACTAAGCGCGTAGACGGCGGCCCCGGAGGCGGCCCCGGCGATTGCGAGCCCGATACCGACCAAAAGCATGATGCCGGTACCTTCGTCGAGACTGCCGGAGATCGTCGAGGCGAAATAGATGAAGATCGGCGCCAGCATGAAGGCGGCGACCGCTCGCAGGAGTTCGACAATTGCGAACACCCGCTGGAGATTGGCGGACGCCAGGGAAAAGCCGGCGACGAAGAGTGCCGGTGCGACGGTAGCGCCCAGCCCGATCCCCGTCAGGCTCGAGCCCACTAGCGTCAGCGCCTGGCTCGGAGGCACCTCGATACGGAAGACGGCTATGCCGGCAGCGAGCACGAAAATGCCGGCCAACGGGAGATAGTGGATGGCCCGCCTTTGGATGACCAGGCCGAGCACGATCGCCGTGACCACCGCTCCTCCGACCTCGGGGAGGAAGAGCACACCTATGCGAAGCGGGGTGTAGTGCCCCGTAAGAACTTCGACGGTGAGTGCTGTGGCGGACACCGACGCGGCCGCGGCAAACAGTGCCAAGGTGACGCCGGCGACGGGAATGGAACTGGTCATCATCGGTCGGATGGTAAGCAGCGGCCGCTTGGCGCGGAATTGGTAAACCACTAGAAGGACAATCGTCGCCAGGCCGCCCACCATCGGCACTATCACCACAGGGTCCAAGAAGCGGTGGGTCGTCAGCTGTGCGGCACCAAAGAAGGCGGCCACGCAGCCGACCGTGGCCAGCGCGATCGCCCGCACGTCTCGAGGCGAGCCAAGGTTGGCGGGCGGCGCGTCATCGAAGGTCAGCACGGCCAGTAACAGTGCCGCGGCCGATATCCCGGCGACGATCCAGAACAGGGGCCGCCAGGCGTTCGCTTCGGCTTGCAGGCCCCCGATGAAAGGGCCGAGGGCCACGGCGCCGAAGATGCACAAGTTCATAATCACGGCGGTGTCGCGGAGCTTGTCTCGTGGGTACCCCAGGGCCAGAGGGGGAACCGCGGCAATCAGCAGCAAGCTGGTGCAAAGGCCCTGGACCACGCGACCCATAATGAACATGCCCGCGTTCTGGGCGGCTGCCGTGAGCACCGATCCGACGACCAGCAGTACGGCGTAGGCCAACATCATCCTGCGCTGCGGTAGATGTTGGGCAAGCTGGACCGCCAGCACGGTGCCCACGGCGTAGGCGGCGTTGGCCAGGCCGGCGGCAAGGCTCATGGTCTGAAGGCTGGCGTGGAGCTGCTTTGCGATGATCGGCGTCAGTGGGTTGAGGGCGGCAGACAGCGCCAGGTACGGGATCAGAGCGCACATGACCATCGCCGCCACTGCCGGGTACCGCCCGGCGAGCGGGCCCTGACGTATCAAAGTTCGTGACCTGTCTGTGCTATGTCACACCGGGTTTAGCAGCACGCGGGCAGACATATCCAGTTCCTTTTGTTGGATAACGTGCTCAGACCGTACGAGCAGGTCAGACGGCCCGGTCACAGGCTTCCCGGCGAGGGTACATCCTGGCTCGTCGGCAAGAGAGCCTTCTCTTGCCGCACGAACCGAGAACTCTGAAGGGCCGCCTCAGTCCCAAGGCTCCAGGCCCAAAAGGCGGCGTCCCAGCTCACTGAGCTCTGCCGGGCTGCCGCGTC
>DATJST010000151.1:0-2886 GCA_035503975.1 Acidimicrobiales bacterium
GTTTATGCAAAAGCACTGGGACGTTATGCGTAGCGACGACGCCGGCCTTTCCTGGCAGGACGTTGGAGAGAGCCTGCCGAGCGATTTCGGCTTTTGCATCGATGTCCACGCCCACGAACCTGACACCATCTTCGTGGTGCCCATCAAGAGCGATTCGGAGCACTACCCGCCGGACGGCCGACTGCGGGTGTACAGGAGCCGCACGGGCGGCCACGAGTGGGAGCCCATGACCAAGGGCCTGCCCCAGGAGAACTGTTACGTGAACGTGTACCGCGACGCCATGTCCGTCGACTCGCTCGAGCCCTGTGGCGTCTATTTCGGCACGACCGGGGGCCAGGTCTATGCGTCGCCCGACGGCGGCGAGACCTGGGACACGGCCGTGCGCGACCTGCCGGCGGTCCTTTCAGTCGAGGCGCAGACACTGCCATGAGCGACGCGTCATGGCCGTGAGCGGGCCGGCGGGTAGTGGCGGGACGGCCGTGCCGGGCGGGGAACCGAGCGGCGCAGGGCGACCGAGCGGCGCACGGGAAGCGAGCGGCGCAGGGGAAGCGAGCGGCGCAGGCGGACCGAGCGGCGCAGGCGGACCGAGGCCCGGGTCCGCGGGCCCCGCGGCCACAGGGGGCCCTCCCGTGCGGGTGCGCCTGCCCGCTCAGCTCCGCGAGCTGGCCGGACTGCCGGCAGAAGTGCTCGTGGAAGTGAGAGGGCGGGTAACGCAGCGCTCGGTGCTCGACTCGCTCGAGGACCGTTACCCGGTCCTGAAAGGGACGATCCGCGACCGGGCCACGGCGCAACGTCGCCCATTCATCAGGTTTTACGCCTGCGAGGAGGACTATTCCAACGCTCCCCCCGACGACAACCTGCCCGATGCGGTGGGGCGGGGGGCGGAGCCGTTCTTCATTGTCGGTGCTATGGCCGGCGGGTAGCGCCACCTCGGGCGCTTAGCATGGTGGCCCATGACGGTCGCCATCCCCATCAACGCCACCGCTGAACAGCTGGCCAACGTTACTTACAACTCCGAAGGCCTCGTCCCGGCCATTGTGCAGGAAGAGGGGACGGGCGAGGTGCTGATGATGGCGTGGATGAACGAAGACGCGCTCCGGGAGACCCTCGAGACCGGGCGCACCGTCTTCTGGTCGCGGAGCCGGCAGGCCCGATGGCGCAAAGGGGACACCTCCGGGGACCGCCAATGGGTCCGCGCCGCGTACTACGACTGCGACGGCGACACCTTGTTGTTCCGCGTCGAGCAAGAGGGCGCCGGGGCCTGTCACACCGGTGAGCGGAGCTGCTTCTTCCGCCGCTTCGGGCCGGAGGCTCCGGGGTGACCGAAGAGGCGTGAGCCCCACAGCCGTGAAGCGGGCGCCATGAGAGCGAGGGAGGTACACCCGAGCCGGGACGAGTTCGTCGCGCTGGCTCGCGACTGGACCATCGTCCCGGTCTGGTGCGAACTGCTGGCCGACCTGACCACCCCGGTGGCTGCTTACGCCCGCCTGGTGAGGGGCGAACCGGGGTTTGTCCTCGAGTCCGTCGAGCATGCGGGCACGTGGGGGCGTTGGTCCTTTATCGGCCGCCGGCCGTCTGCCACCCTCAGCCTGCGGCAGGGCAAGGTATCCGTGCAGGGCTCGGTCCCCATTGATGTCCCGCCAGACCGCGGCATCCTGGCCGCTATAGACGCCGTCCTGGCTCATTACCGGGCCCCGACGTTGCCCGGGTTGCCGCCGCTTCATGGAGGCATCGTCGGGTACCTCGGTTATGACGTCGTCCGCGAGGTCGAACGCCTGCCGAGCGCACCTCCCGACGAGCTCGGTTACCCTGACGCCATCATGGCGGTGGTGGGCCAGGTGGCCGCCTATGACGCGTGGCGCCAACGCGTCACTTTGGTGGACGCCGTCCCGGTCCCGGCCAGAGCGTCCACCGACGACATCCACGACCTCTACGACTTGGCGGTGGCCCGGCTCGAGGAGTTCGCGGCCGAAGGCGCCAGGCCCATAGACGAGCCCGTTATCGAGCCGCCGGAGCGCGACGACGAACTCCCGCCGGCTGTTCGGCGGACGTCGCCCGAGCTGTACAGCGCCGCCGTCGAAGCCGCCCGGGAGTACATATACGCGGGCGACATCTTTCAGGTCGTGCTGGCCCAGCGGTTCGAGCTCGACCTCGAGGCCGAACCTCTCGACCTGTACCGCTCGTTGCGCCAGGTCAACCCGAGCCCTTACATGTACCTGCTCCAGTACCCGGAGCTGGCAGTGGTGGGTTCCTCTCCTGAACCGATGGTACGGGTGCGCGAAGGTCGGGTCATCTCGCGCCCGATCGCGGGGACCCGGCGGCGCGGCCGGACCGACGCCGACGATCGGCGCCTCGCGGCCGAGCTGTCCGAGCACCCCAAGGAAAGGGCCGAGCACGTCATGCTGGTGGACCTGGCCCGCAACGACGTCGGTAAGGTCGTCGACTTCGGCTCGGAGACGGTCGACGAGCTGATGAGCCTCGAACGTTACAGCCACGTCATGCACTTGACTTCACAGGTCTCCGGTCAGCTCCGGCAAGGGCTGGGCCCGGTGGACGTGTTGCGGGCCACGTTGCCGGCGGGGACGGTCTCAGGGGCGCCCAAGGTACGGGCCATGGAGATAATCGACGAGCTCGAGCCGGCCCGGAGGGGGCCGTACGCGGGCGTCGTGGGCTACATCGACTTCTCCGGCAACGTCGACACGGCCATCGCCATCCGGACAATGCTGGTGGGGCCGGACGGGCGGGCCAGCGTTGAGGCCGGCGCCGGCATCGTGGCCGACAGCATCGCCGAAACCGAGGACCTGGAGTGCCGCAATAAGGCGGCCGCGTTGCTGGCCGCCGTGCCCGGGGCGCGCCGGATTGCCGCTGCTCGGGCGGGAGCGGGGA
>DATJST010000152.1:0-14661 GCA_035503975.1 Acidimicrobiales bacterium
TGCCGGCAGGCGGCCGGCGGCGGCCGCCAGGGAAGGAAAACGAGCGTTGAGCGGCAGCTCGTTACGAGAAAACAGCGTCAGCATGCGGTCGTTACGCACGGCAAGGCAGCGCACGCCGTCCAGCTTGGGCTCGACCCACCAGTCGTGCGGCCGGGCCATCAGGTTGGCGCCAGGGACCTCATCGGCGACCATCGCGGCCATGGGCGTGAGGAAGCGGGCTTGCGCTCCAGCTTCGCGACCGTCCTCCCCGACCGGCCCTGCGCCCACCATGGCGACAAACTAGCTCAGCCCGGGAGCGTGCCCATTTCCATGCGTTCGGCATAACTGCAGTCCAGGGCGCCCAGGAACTCGGCGGCCCAGCGGTGTACGTCATGCTCGGCCAGGCGCGCCCTCATCCTGCGCATGCGGTTGGCCGACTGCATTTCGGGAGCATCGACGGCGGCCATGATCTGGGTTTTCACGGCATCGATGTCGTGGGGGTTGACCAGGAAGGCGCGGCCGAGCTCCTTGGCGGCGCCCGTGAACTCAGAGAGGACCAGGCGCCCCCCGTTGTCAAAGCGGCACGCCACGTACTCTTTAGCCACCAGGTTCATCCCATCGCGGAGCGGCGTTACCAGCGCAACGTCGGCAGCCAGGTACATGGCCGCCATCTCCTGCTTGGGAAAGCTCTGGTGCAAGTAGTGGACTGCGGGGTGCCCGACAGGACTGAAATCACCGTTTATGCTGCCCACCACCCGCTCGAGCTCCTCGCGCAGGCGGCGGTACTGTTCCACTTCGCCGCGGCTCGGGCTGGCCACCTGGACGAGCACGGCGTCCGGCGGCCTGAGCCGGCCCTCCTTTAGCAGCTCACCATAGGCACGCAACCGGTGCAGGAGGCCCTTGGTGTAATCGAGGCGGTCGACGCCGAGCAGGACCACCTTGGGGCCACCCAGTTCCTGGCGGATTTGCTGGGCGCGCTTTATCGTCTCCGGGTGCTCTGCCAGCGCGGAAAGCTCCGCCGTGTCCACCGATATCGGGAAGGTCCCCACTCGCACGGCCCTTGGTGCGCGCCCGGGCGGCCCGGACACGATGACCTGCGAACCCTGGGCGCGGTGATTGGTCAGGCGGCGGCAGGCGCGCAGGAAATTGGCCGCCCCGTCAGCCGTTTGGAACCCGATCAGGTCCGCACCGAGGAGGCTCTCGATCACCTCGCGCCTCCAGGGCAATTGGGCGAACAGTTCGAAGGGCGGGAACGGGATGTGGTTGAAAAAGCCGATTCTCAGGTCGTAGCGCAAGCTTCGCAGGATGGCGGGGAACAACTGGAGGTGGTAGTCGTGCACCCAGACGGTCGCGCCCGGCAGGCAATGGGCGGCTACGGCCGAGGCGAAGCGCTGGTTGACTTCCACGTAAGCATGCCACCAGCGCCGGGAATAGACGGGTGGGGCTATGACGTCGTGGTACAAGGGCCACAGCGTCGCATTGCAAAATCCTTCGTAGTAAAGGTCTATTTCGTCTGCGGAGAGGCCCACCGGCAAGGCGTGGACGAGTGCGTCGCCTTCCCCACGGCTGAGGGCTGCGGCCCCGTCGGCGCCGCCATTCGCGGCCTGGACAACCTGGACTTCGCCTGAGTCATCCCAGGTACTGCCGGCCGCGCTCGTGCTCCAACGCCCCGGGCCGGTCCCAAGGTAGGTACCTTTTTCCGCTCCATCCACTTCACCTGTCCAACCCGCCCACGCACCACCACTTTTGGCGATGACTGGTTGTAAAGCCGAAACAAGCCCTCCTGGGCTGCTCGTCCAGACCATGCCAGAACCGTCGGGTTTGGGCTCAACAGGAAGGCGGTTCGACACAACCACAAAACTGAACTGCTCGCTGGCAGGCCAAGGCCGAGCTGGAGGAGTCATCGTACCGGCGTTCTACCCCGCCGGGCTGCCGGTGTCACCCGGCGGCGGCGTTGCCTCGACCCACGTCCACATCACCACGTGAGGCCCGATCGCCGGCTCCTCCCAGGGCTCGCCGCGTTCCGCGAAACCGGCGCGACGATAAAACGGTACCGCCGGCAACCGAGCATTGCACCACAACAACCCACCACCCTGGCGGGCGACGTGGGCCACAACCGCCTCCAGTACCGCGCCCCCAGCGCCGCGACCCCTGAATTCGGGGAGCGTGGCCATCCCGCGCAGGCGCCACTGTGCTGCCGCTCCACTAGGCCAGGGTGCATCCTCCGGGTGCACCGAGCCCACGCTCACCACCTCGCCCGCCGGGCCCTCGGCGCAAAAGTGCGCGCTCCCTGGGGCGTCGTCGCTGTCCCAATGCACCTCATCGGCTCGCTGGTGGGGCCGCAGGACCGAGTGGCGCAGCCCCCAGACATCGCCCGGCGAGCACGGACGCACCGAGACGTCGCTCAACGGCCCGTCACCAGGTGCCGGCGTACGAGCGAGACGGTGGTCGCGGCAGCCGCCGCGAGATCTGGCCCTAGGTGTTCGAGCTGGGCACGGCAACTGAACCCGTCCACTACCAGTTGGGCCGCTGGCTCGCCCGCTCGGCCGGCGCACGCCTCGCGCAGCTGGGGCAGCCATATGTCGGCGCCGATCGTGCGCGACACGGGCTCGTGGCGGGCGTTGAAGCCGAACGAACCGGCGAGCCCGCAGCAGCCTGCGTCGGCGACCTCGGGACGGTAACCGAGCGCGGCGAGAACAGCGACGTCGGCACCTGTGCCCACCACTGAGCGCTGATGGCAATGCGGGTGCAACACTGCCCTGCCGCGGTCCGCGGCAGGCTCGATTGCCGCCAGATGAGCCAGGTGCCCAGCAGCCACCAAGTGCTCGGCCGGCGTGCGCGCCAATGCACTCAGCTGGGCCGCCACCGGGTCGTCATGGAGCAGCTCCGGCAGCTCATCGCGGAACGCGGCCAAGCAGCTCGGCTCGGGCACGACTACAGGCACGCCCGCGATCACCCAGGGGCGGAGCACTTCGACCAGAGCGCGCAAAGTGCGTTTGGCCAGGCTCAACATGCCGAAGTCGTAAAGGGTGCGCCCGCAGCAGGCCCAGCGGCGCGGGACGGCTACACGTTCGCCGAGCGCCGAGAGGGCCGAGACCAGCTCCTGGCCGCCGGTCGGCCAGAATGCCTCCGTGAAGGTGTCCGGCCAGACCACGACCGTGGTTGCCGCCGGCAGCCTGTCCCAGACAACGCTACGGGCCGACCGCAGCGAACGGCGCAGGCCCCCTTGCACGGCGAACATCGGCGCGGGCCGGTTGGTTGCGATACCGGCTGCCTTCTTTAGGACATGTGACAGCCCGGGCGAGGTCAGGGCGGCGTTGGCACCCCGGGCGAAGCCCGGTGCGGCCCCGGCCAGGCGCGCCATCCAGGGCTGGAGGCCCATGGCGTACATTGCCGCCGGCCGCAGCCGGCGTCGGTAGTAGTGCGAGTAGAACTCAGACTTGTAGGTCGCCATGTCTACATGGGTCGGGCAGTCCGAGGCGCAGGCCTTGCACGACAGGCACAGCTCGAGCGCCTCGCGCGCACGTTCGTCACCCCAGTCCGGGGCACCCCTGTCCTGGTCGAACATTTCGGCGAGGATCCTGGCCCGGCCCCGCGTCGAGTGGACCTCGTCGCGCGTGGCCCTGTAGGACGGGCACATGGTTGCGGCGTCATCGCGCCGGCAGCGGCCGACGCCTACGCAGCGCATCGCCGCGTGTAACAGGGAGCCCTCGTCCCGGCTGAAAGCGAAGCCAGTGGGCCGCAGCGCGGGGCTGTCCCGCAAGGCCATGTAGCGGATGTTGGCATCGAGCGGGTACGGGTCGACCAGTTTGCCCGGGTTCATCAAGCCGTCAGGATCCCAAACCCTCTTGAACTCGCCGAAGGCGCTGACCAGGTCGGGACCGAACATGGCCACCAGGAGCTCCCCCCGGCTCTGGCCATCCCCGTGCTCGCCCGAGAGCGATCCACCGAGCGACACCACCAGCTCGGCTGCGGCGGTGACGTAATGGCGGTACTTGCGCAAACCCTCGGACGAGGACAGGTCGAAATTGTTGCGAGTGTGGACGCAGCCCTGCCCGAAGTGCCCGTACCATGCGCCCGAATAGCCGTGCTCGGCCCACAACGCGACAATCCCCCGCAAGTAGGTCGCCAGCCGGCCCGGCGGGACCGCACCGTCCTCCCAGCCCTCGTAGTTGTGATGCCCGTCGAGGCGGATAGCTGTCGCCCCGAGACCTGACTCCCGGACCGCCCAGAGACGCTTTTGGTCGGCCGGGTCGTCAACCCGCAGGGCTACCACCCCACCAGGCAGGCCGCTGATCAGGTCGGTGGCCCTGTCACGTGCCTCTTCCGCGCTGGTGCCGCCCAGCTCGGCCAAAAGCCAACCGTTGCCTTCGGGCAACAAGGCCACGCCCTCCAGGTTGAGCCCATGAGCGATCGTTTGGTCAACCAGAGTGCGGTCGAAGCCCTCCAGGGCCAGCAAGGGGTGGGCGAGCAGTTCGGGGACAGCCTCCGCCGCGGCGTAGACGTCGGGGTAGGCGATAGCCACCAGGCTGCGGACCGGGGGGCTGCTCACCAGGCGCAAGCTTGCCTCGGTGACGAACGCGCACGTCGATTCGGTACCCACGAGCGCGCGCGCCACGTTGAAGCCCCGGGCGGGGCTGAGCTCGTCCAGGTTGATGCCGCTGACGCGACGCGCGATGTCGGGGAAACGCTCGGCGACGAGCGCACCGTACTGCTGGTCGAGATCGCGCAGGCCAGCCAGCACGGCACCCAGCCGGCCGCCGGCTCCGATGGCAGCACGGGCTCGGTCGCCGGGGTACGCGCCGACGGCGAAGGAGGTCCCGCCGGCCAGCACCACCTGCAGTTCTTCGACGTTGTCGGAGGTCTTGCCGGCATATAGGCCGTGGGTGCCACACGAGTTGTTGCCGATCATGCCGCCAAGAGTGCACCAGGCGTGGGTCGCCGGGTCGGGCCCGAACGTAAGCCCATGGCGTTCGGCCGCCCGGCGCAGGTCGTCGAGCACGACGCCCGCTTGGGCGCGAGCCACGCGCCGTTCGGGGTCTATTAGCTCGATCCGGCGCATGTGGCGCGACATGTCCACCACGACCGCCTCGTTGCAGGCCTGGCCGGCCAGGCTGGTGCCCGCGCCACGAGCGAGCAGGGGCGCCGCCGCCTCGGCTACCAGCCGGGCGCAAACCTCCACGTCTTCATGGTCGCGGGGGTAGACGACGCCGAGCGGCACTTGGCGGTAGTTGGACGAGTCGCTGGCGTAGGCGGCGCGGGTGGTGTCGTCGAAGCTCACCTCACCCGCCAAGGCCTCTGCGAGCGCGCGGCCGAGAGCAGCGCGCTCAGTGTCGCTCAGCCGGGTTGGCCTGCGGGGCATGGCGAGAAGCGTACCCGGGCTCGTTTATGGGCCCAGGCCAACCCGTCGCGGCCCGCTGCCCTAAAGGGCTTTGACCACTTCGGCCATGATCTCGCCGGCCTCGGTCGGGTTGCTGGCGACGCGCGCTCCGGCAGCAGCAAGATCGTCCATCTTGGCCTTGGCGGTACCCTTGTTGCCCGAGATAATGGCGCCGGCATGGCCCATACGCCTTCCGGGTGGCGCGGTGACGCCGGCGATGTAGCACACGACGGGCTTGGAGACGCGCTCGGCAATGAAAGCAGCGGCCTTCTCCTCCTCGGTGCCGCCGATCTCACCGATCATCATCACCGCCTTCGTGTCGGGGTCGGCCTCGAAAGCAGCTAAGCAGTCCACGAACGTGGTACCGGGTACCGGGTCGCCGCCGATGCCGACGCAGGTGGTGACCCCGATCCCCATCTGCTTGAGCTCGTACAGTGCCTGGTAGGTCAACGTGCCGCTGCGGCTCACGATACCCACCGGGCCCCCCGCGAGAGCGATCTCGCCGGCAGTGATCCCGATATTGCATTTCCCGGGAGAAATCACGCCCGGGCAATTGGGGCCGATCAGGCGCGCGGCCGGGTAGTTGTGGCGCAGCTCGCTGTAAACACGGGCCTCGTCCTGGGCGGGGATGCCTTCGGTGATGCAGACGATTATCTCCATGCCGGCGGCGGCCGCCTCCAGTACCGAGCCCGGAGCCGCCTTGGGCGGTACCGAAATGAAGCTGGCGTTCGCGCCGGTGGCTTCCCTGGCCTCGGCCGCGTTTGCGAAGATCGGGATGCCCTCGACGTCTTGCCCACCTTTGGCCGGGTTCACGCCCGCGACCACCTTGGTGCCGTAGTCCCGGTTGCGCAACCCGTGGAACCGGGCCTGGCCGCCGGTCAACCCGTGGACGACCACCTTGGTGCGCTCGTCGACGAAGATGCTCACTTTTGCACCCCCCCGGCCAGTGCTACCGCCCGGCGGGCGGCATCCATCATGTTGGGCGAACTGATGACCTTTCCCGACTCGACGCTGCGCAGGATCTCGCGGCCTTGGGCGGCGTTGGTGCCATCGAGGCGGATGACCATCGGTACCGTTATATCGACCCTCCCAAGCGCGGTCACGATGCCGTTGGCAACCTCTTCGCCGCGGGTTATGCCCCCGAAAATGTTGACGAAAATGCTACGGACGTTCGTGTCCGAACTGATGACCTCGAGAGCGTTGGCCATCACCTCGGCGCTCGCACCGCCGCCGATGTCCAAGAAGTTGGCGGGCATCCCGCCCACCTGGTTCACGACGTCACAGGTGCTCATCGCCAGCCCGGCGCCGTTGGCGATGATGCCCACGAAGCCGTCGAGGCCCACGTACTGCAGGCCCATTTTGCGCGCCATGCGCTCGCGCTCGTCGAGCTCTACGGTCCCGGCGAACTCCTCCCACTCGGGGTGGCGGAACGCGGCATTGTCATCGAGGGTGACTTTGGCGTCGAGGGCGTGCACCCGCCCGTCCGGCGTGAGGACCAAGGGGTTCACCTCGACCAGGTCGGCATCGCCCTCCACGAAGCAGCGGTAGAGCTTGACGAGCACGTCCGCCGCGCCCTCGGCGGCCTCGTCGTCAAGGCCCGCCCGGGCGACCAGCTCGTGCGCCTGCTCAGGGCTGAAGCCGAGGAATGGGTCGACATGGAGCCGGGCGATCGCGGCAGGGTCCTCGGCAGCTACCTGCTCGATGTCTACGCCACCGCGCGCCGACACCATCGCCAGATGTGCCTTGGCCCCTCGGTCGAGGGTGAAGCTGGCGTAGTACTCCTTGGCGATGTCTGAGGCCCGTTCCACCCAAACCGCCCGCACCACGTGGCCCTTGATGTCCATCCCCAATATCGCGGAGGCGTGCTCCCGGGCCTCGCCGGCGTCAGCGGCCAGCTTGATGCCGCCCGCCTTGCCCCGGCCGCCCACTTGGACCTGCGCCTTGATAACGACCGGGTAGCCGAGCCGCTCCGAGAGCGCAACGGCCTCGTCCACGGTGGAAGCCACCCCGCCGGGAGAGACGGGGATGCCGAAGCGGGCGAAGTACTGCTTTCCCTGGTACTCGAACAGGTCCACGGGCTCCTCCTCCAGGCGGCGGACCGCTCAAGACTACCGGGGGGCCCCCGCCCGGCCAAACCAGGCCCGAGGGCAAGGCCGGCCGGGCTGGGGTGCGCCGGCCCGACATGGCAACCGCGATCGCCCGAGGAAGCTTGCTCACAGCCCACGCGCGCGGCCATGCTGGTTGGATGCCCAAAGCGCTCATCACCGGGATCACTGGACAGGACGGCTCTTATCTGGCGGAGCTCCTTATCGAGAAGGGGTACGAGGTGGTCGGGGCGCACAGGCGGAGCAGCACCGTCACCTTCGAGCGCATCGCCCACCTGATGGGCAACATCACGATGGTCTCGGCCGACCTGCTCGACGAGTCCTCGCTCATACGGGCCCTGCGCGACCACCGACCCGACGAGGTCTACAATCTGGCGGCTCAGTCCTTCGTCATGACATCGTGGGCGCAGCCCGTCCTCACCGGAGAGGTCACCGCTCTCGGGGTGACGCGCCTGCTGGACGCGATCCTCACGGTCGACCCCAAGATCCGCTTCTACCAGGCGAGCTCGTCGGAAATGTTCGGCAAGGTGGTAGAGGTCCCGCAAAGCGAGCGCACCCCGTTTTACCCGCGCAGCCCTTACGGCGTGGCCAAGGTCTACGCCCATTGGGCCACAGTCAACTACCGGGAAAGCTACAACCTCCACGCCAGCTCGGGCATCCTGTTCAACCACGAGAGCCCACGCCGGGGCCTCGAGTTCGTCACCCGCAAAGTGACCAACGCCGTCGCCCGGATAAAGCGCGGCCTGGCCGACCACGTCGCCCTCGGCAACCTGGAGTCCCGGCGCGACTGGGGCTACGCCAAGGACTACGTGCGAGCGATGTGGCTCATGTTGCAACAGGACCAGCCTGGTGATTTCGTCGTCGCCACGGGCGAGACCCACTCGGTGAAACAGTTCTGCGAGATCGCCTTCGGCCACGTGGGCCTCGACTGGGAGAACCACGTGAAGGTGGACGAGCGCCACATGCGCCCAGCTGAGGTTGACCTGCTCATCGGCGACCCGACCAGGGCGCACGAGGTGCTCGGCTGGCAGCCTCAAGTGAGCTTCGAAGACCTGGTCTGCATGATGGTCGACGCCGACTTGAAAAGCTTGGAAAACTGACGCTGCGAGTGGTCAGGGGCCAATCTGGCCACCTGGGCCGGCTTTCTTGTTGCGCCTTGCCGAGTTTCTGACATCCGCGGCCATGACCGGACCGCAGTGTCCTGCAGCAATGCCGACTTTCTGACATCGGCCTCCCCGCTTTGCCGAATTTATGCCGTTTTTCGACATAAAGTCGGCAAAGCGGAAGGGCCGGCCACCGGGTTGCTGCGACTATGCCGACTTTCTGACATCAACTTCGCGGGACAGCGCGCACCAATCCCGCCTCGTGGCCGAGCGGCAACAAGCTAGGACCGCCGGCGGTAACTTACGATGGCGACGGCCCCGCCGGCGCGAAGAGGGCCGCTGACGGCGGGCTGGGCGTCGGCGCCCGGACGGCGGGCAGACCCGGGATCGCCGAAGGCGTAAACGCGGCCGGAGACGGACAAGATGTAGTAGCCGGCGCCGCGCCCGCTCGTTGCGACGGCGACGGCCCGGGCATGGATGCGCTCGCTGGGCAGGGATCCCTCGAAGAGGGCGTCCCCGAAGGCGAACACCCCGCCGTCGCGCGCGACCAGGAAATAGCCCTTGCCGTCGGGCGTGGCCACCATGGCCGTGACCGGTTGCGCGAGCTGGTCGGCTCCGACCGAACCATAAAAACCGGCGTCCCCGAAGGCAAATACAGCACCTGTGGTGGACACGAGCCAGTAGCCGCGGCCGTCCGGGGTGGCCGCCATGCCTGCGGTGCGGAGCCGCAGGTGCAAAGCCGCCAGGCCCCCGTAGTTGCGGGCGTCGCCGTAAGCGAACACGCTTCCGTCCCGCGCCGCCAACCAGTAGCCGCGCCCGTCGGGCGTACCCGCCATGGCCACCACGGGGTGGTGCAGGTGAAGATGGCTGGCTGACCCGTACCAGTGGGCCTCGCCGAAGGCGAGGATGCCGCCGTTGCTTCCCGCCAACCAATAACCGTCCCCTCCGGGAAGAGCGGCCATTGCCACCACCCGCCCCGCCAGGGACGTCCCTGCCGCCCCGCCGTAGTACCTGGTGCCGGCGAAGGCCTCGACGCTGCCATTGCCCGTGGCCACCCAGTAACCGCCAGCGCGGCCGGACGCGCCTCCTGGAGGTGCTTCTGCCTGTGCCGGCTCGGTGGTCGTCGTGGCCGCAGGTACTGGCGGTGTGGTGGGAGGGGCTGTCGTCGTGGTGGTACCAGCCGTGGTGAAGGTGGTGGGAGGGGCCGACGTCGTGGTCGGCACGCCAGGCGCTGTAGTAGGCGTCGCCCCTGCCCGCAACGGTCCCACGTCGAACCAGTCGCTGGGAAGCCCAAGGTCCGCGGCGAACTCGGCGCCGCTCAAGGTGACCGAGCCGAGAGTCCCGTCCACCACGATCTCCTCGACGCGCCCGCCGATCCGTCCCAAGCCGTTGCGCGCCATCACCTCCGCCGACTCGTAGGTACCGATCGAAGGAAAGGCGTTGTCCAGCTCGCTGAGCGTGAGCCCGACCGACCACGCGTGGAGCGGGTTGGCGGGCACGGCGTCGCCGATGTCGGCCACAGCCGGGAAAGCGCCGCCGGCCGTGTAACCGCCGGTGGAGGCCGAGTACTCTGCCAGGGCGACCGTGCCCGCAGGCCCGCAGGTACTGGCGGGACCGCAATAAAGGACCTGCCCACGCGTGGCCGCGACAGCCGTGTCAGCCGTGCGGCCATACTGGCCGGGCAGGCCGAGGTACATCTGGCAGTCGGTATCATCGCAGATCAAACCCTGAGCGGCCATAACCGCCAGGGCGAAGCTGCGAGCCGCCACAGCCTGTGCCTCGAGTGCCGCCTCACCGCCCCTGGACGCCCACGTTGCGGGCGACTCCGCAGGCACCACACCGTCGACGTAGTCCTCCAGGTTTACGTCGTTGTAGGTACGGCCTGCCGGCTCGGCCACCAGCCACCCTTGGTAGGCGCGTGCCCCCACGCCGGCTATGCAGGCGTCGAGTACGGAGCCGGCCACCGAGGCCAAGCTCGCCGCTTTGCCCACGCCGGAGGCGCCCGCAGTGCGAGGTGCCGCAGAGGCGATGGTCACCGGGCCTGAAGAGGTGCCTACGAGGTGCCATGGCCCGGCACACCCCTTGGCGGCCGTGTACACGTACTGGAGCCCTCCGCGGCGGCCCACCTCAACGGCACCCGCTTCCACTGTCCCCGCCTCGGCTCTCCCGGCTGTTGCTGGGGTGGCGCCAGGCTCCCAGGAGGCAGCCAGCTCGCGCCCGGGAAGAGCCGCGGCGATGGTGTTGCGCCCGTGCAGTTCGGTCAGGTCCACGGTCACGACGGGCTCGGGCGCCGGCAGTGTGGCCAAGGTGGTCCCTCCGTAGTAGTGCGCCAGGATCCGCTTGTAGGACCAGCCGAACTCGCTGGCATAGCCATAGGCGCCCCATTGGCCCATGCCTTGTCCGTGGCCGAAGCCGAAGCCCGATACCACCACAGTGCTCGCCGCCGCCGTCGTGGTCGCCGCCGCCGTCGTGGTCGCCGCCGCCGCCGTGGTCGCCGGGCTCGTGCTCGCCGACGGCCTCGCGGTCGCCGACGGCCTCATGCTCGCCGACGGCCTCGCCGGCGGCGCCGGGCTGGGTGTAGCCGCCGGGCTGGAGGTCTTCGGAGCGGCGGCCGCCAGCGGGCCCGTGCACCCGGCGAACGGGAGCGCGAGCACGGCAGTAGACCCGCCGACCACGCCTATGATGCGGCGCCACGATCGGCCCCGGCGGCTGGCACTAGATTTGCCCGTTGGCAAATAGCCTCCTGGATAGCTGTCCCCCGCCCCAGCCCGCACATTATTATATGCGCCCGCCGGCGCCGGGGATGCGACGCCGCAGCAGCACTCGCTTATCACCGATCATGCGACGGCCAGCAGCGCGCCCGCTGCGAAGCTCTAAGAAGATATGGCTACAACATTGGAAAGCTGCGCAGCGGGCTCTGGCACCTCGTAGGCCGCAGAGCCGAAATTCCATACCCGGCCATCCTTGCCGGCCAGCCAGTAGCCGTGGCCGTCCGGGCTCACGGCAATCCCCACCACGGGCTGCCCCAGGTGCTTGGCCGCGGCCGAGCCGTAATAGCCGGCGTCCCCAAACTTGAATACGCCGCCGTCCGCGGCCACCAGCCAGTACCCCTGACCGTCGGGTGTAGCAGCCATGGCCACGATTGGCTTACGCAGATGGATCCCGGCGGTAGAGCCGTAATCCTTGGCGTCACCGAAGGTGTAAACGGTGCCCGACGAGGAAACCAGCCAGTACCCCTTGCCGTCGGGCGTCGCCGTTATGGCAACTATTGGCCGGTCTGAGGCGCTCAACACAAGCGAGCCAAAGCTCTTGGCATCGCCGAAAGCGAATATGCCACCGCGCTTGCCCGCCAGCCAGTAACCGCCACCGTCGGGCGTGGGCGCCAGGCCGACTACCGCCTGGCCGAGGCGAGCGGGCAGGTCCGGGCCGAAATCGTGAGCGCCTCCCACCGCAACCACTTCACCGCTCGAGGTCACCATCCAATAACCCAAGCCGCCCGGTGCTTCAACCCCGTCGACTACCCGGCCGCTGATGCGCGTCCCCGGGCCGGGCTCCTGCTCGGCGACGAAACCAGCGTTGTCCGCCTTGCCGCCCGACTCGATCAGCTGGTAACCATCAAGGGTTTGCGGCACTTGGTGGGCAGCCGCGGCCTGCACCGCGGCGGCCACGTCCAAAAAGCCTCCGTTCTGACCGCTGTTCACATTCACGCCACCGGGCTGCAGTGGCGAAGAGGTCTCCACGAGCAAGGTGTCGACCTCGGGCGCGGTCAAATGCGGGTCGGAGGCGAGCATAAGAGCGGCAGCAGCCGATACGAGTGGAGCGGCGAACGAAGTGCCGCTGAGCACTGCGTAATTGCCGTCGTACCAAGTTGACAGAACGGCAATGCCTGGTGCGGCAATCTCTGCCGACTCGCCATAGTTGGAAAAGTCGTCGGCCGGGCTGCCGTTCACGGGGTCTACCACACCCTGGTCGGTGGCGGCAGCCACCGATAGCACGCCGGGGTAGCCAGCCGGGTAGACGGTCCAGGGCGACAGCAGCCCGGCCGGGTTGTAAACCCCAGACGGGTTGTCGCCGGCGGCCGCCACTACGACTACATCGTGCGCGAACGCCGACTCGATGGCCTGTTGTTCTGCGGCCACAGGAAGGCACTTCGAGCTCTCAGGGCACTGCTCGTTGACAAAAGACAGGTTGATGACGCGGACGTCCGGCGTTTCGAGCGCGTAGCGCAGCCCCTGCACCTCGTCGGTTATGCTGCCCTGCCCGTTGCTGTCCAGAACCTTGATGTCGACGACCATTGTGTTCCAACCCAACCCGGCGATCCCGATGCCGTCGTTGGTGTCCGCGGCGATAATTCCGGTCACGAACGTGCCGTGCCCGTTCTGGTCGTAAGGCCCGGCGCACAAAGGCCGGTCCTGGTAACACTCGTTGGGGCCGACGAGCACCTTTGCCCCTACTTGGCGGTTGCGCAGGCTTACCCCCGTGTCCAAGACAGCGACGACGATGCTGCTGCTGCCCTTGGTAATGGCCCAGGCCTGAGCTGCCTTGACCGCCCACAGGTTGGTCTGGCCGTCGGGATGTACCTGGGTCACGCCGGCTCCCTGGGTGGGGTACTCGACGACGATCGGCTCGGACGGGCCGCAGGAGGCGTCGTAACACGGGTTGTCCGGCACGACCTGCCCGGGAACGGCCTCGGCCGAGCGCTGAGGGAGGGCGTTCGCGGCCGGCGGTGCGGCCAGGTCTGGCGCCGCCCAAGCAGCTAACAAGACGAGCAACGCCGGGCCGGTCAGGGGCGCGGACCGCCGGCCTCGCCGGGCGCGGCCCCCGGACCGGTTACGCCCCGCCAGCAGTGAACCGACGGGGCTCTGGGGCGTCGGCAGGATCGGGGCGCGCTTGGGGACCTTGCGTCGTCTAGGCCCCAAGGGGAACGCCCGGCACCGGTAACGTTTAGCGGCCCCTGAGGCGCCGCTCGAGAGCCGACCGGGATGACCGGGCCCGGGCTCGCGCCCGGTCGGACAGGGTGGTGGTCGGCATCTCGACAATGGTCAGGCCACGCGACGACCTCGGACGGTAAAGGCCCCCGGCGCTGAGCTCCACTCCCGACGCCAGCAGGGGATAGGCGTCGACCTCCTCGACCGCCACGGTGCCCCACCCATAGCGATCACGCAGGAGCGCAGCTTCGCGCTCGCTGCCGGCGACCACCTCACGGGCGCCGCGGGCCAACAGGCGGAAACAGGCGGGCAAGACCGCGGGGTCCTCGCCGACAACCAGGACCGAGCGCGAGAAGCGGCGCAGGGCGGCGGCTAGACCAACCGCCGTTGCCATCTGCGCCGCGGGGCGTAGGTCGGAGAAGGGCACCCCCTCCTGCACCACCAGTACGGCCTTGGCCGGTCCTTGGTAGTGGCGACGTACCTGCTCGACGCGCCAGCCAGCCAGTGGCCCCGCCACCGGGACAGCGATATCAGCCGCTCCCGTGCGGTAGGACACCACCCGTACCTCGGCGCCCTCGTCCCACGCCCGGCGCACCGCGGCCAAGGTGGCAGCGGTCGCTGGACCTGGCATTGGCGGGTAACTCCCTATGACAACCACGTCGCAGACCGCCACGCCCGTGCAACTTATCAGCAGACAAGGGCCCAGTAGGCTCACGGCCCATGACTGCCTGGAAGGCAACGGTCCGGGGTGGCGCGGACCGGGCTCTCAAACCGTACTTCACGCCTCTGGAAGACGACATCGACGGCATGAAGAGGGACATCGATGCGCTCCGACGCGACATCGAAACCACCAGGAACGTACTGCTCGCCGTCACCGACGAGGTACGCGGGTTGCGGGAGTCAGCCGATACCCGCTTCGACCATCACAGCCTGCGCCTGCAGCAGATATTCGACGAGGTCGACGGGGTACGGGGGGCCAGCGAGGCCCGCCTCGACCATCACAGCCTGCGCCTGCAACAGATCGTCGACGAGATAGGCGGGGCGCGCGGTGCCACCGAGGCCCGCCTCGACCATCACAGCCTGCGCCTGCAACAGATATTCGACGAGGTCGACGGGGTACGGGGGGCCAGCGAGGCCCGCCTCGACCATCACAGCCTGCGCCTGCA
>DATJST010000153.1:0-3386 GCA_035503975.1 Acidimicrobiales bacterium
CGATCAGCCCGAACCCTCCGAACGGGCTCCTGTACACGATGACCGGGACGGACACGAGCGGCTCGTCCGCGCCGGACTGGCCCGGAGTCATCGGCGACACGGTGAGCGACGGGGGGATCACCTGGACGTGTCAGGAGCCCGCCGACCTCGCGCCGGTGGGGCAATTTCAAGGCTACTGCTCGACGAGCTTCTGGTCGGCGTACATCCTGATCTTCTCGCCGACGCCGTCGACCTGGACGGACATCGCGAACCCGCCGACGTACACGAGCGACCCTGCGGTCTACGAGATCAACGCCATCGCCTCGCTCGTCTCGAGCTTCAATGCCGCCTACGCGACCTGTTGCGGGTTCTTCGTCCCGGGCTCGGGAGCGCGCGCGAGCTTCGGCTGGCCAAACGGGCGGACGTTCTACGGTGACGCCGGGACGACGGCGCCGAGCGGCTCCGGGGTCTCGCCGTGGTGCCAGCTGTGGATCCCGCACGCGAGCTTCCCGACCGGGTCGTTGGTCACCCCGACGACGCCCAACGGCTACTTCTACAAGGCGACGAGCGGCGGCACCTCGGACTACGCCGAGCCCAGTTGGCCGACGCCGACCGGGACAGTGACGGATGGTTCGGTCACATGGACCTGCGAAGGGCCGACCAACGCCTTCACCTACGGGATCACGCCGGCCGCGACGGTGTTTCAGTTCCAGCAGAGCCAAAACGACTAGGGGAGCGATAGATGCCAGCAACTTCGATCGGTGATGCGACTCGGTACTCGACGGCGGTCGCGTGGGCGGCGAGCCAGGTGAAGTCGCTCGGGGACCTCGTCACGCCGAGCACGCCGAACGGGCAGGTGTGGATCGTCACGACGGCCGGTACGACCGCGGCGTCTGAGCCCTCGTGGAACACGCCGCCCTATCCGACCCTCGGCACGACCTTCACCGACGGCGGCGGCGTCGGCTTCACCTGCTACGGGACGCAGCCGGGGCCGTTCCCGACCATCGCCCAGTTCCCCGTCGACACGGACCCGCCGCTCGCTTACCCGCAGATCATCACGGGGCAGACGGTCCTGGATCAGCTGGCGTGGATCACGGCGAATGCGGCGCTACTGAGCACAGACAACACTTGGACCGGAACCAACCTTTTTGAAAACGAGGTCGCCTTCACTGGCGCCAGCGGGGACACCAACCCGGCGACCGTCTACGGGGCCGTCCCGTCAACGCGGAAATTGGAGATGGAGATCCTCCTGGGATTCGTCTCGGGTCACGAGATCATCAGCCGCCTGTACGGCGACCATTCCATCGCCTCGGATTTGAGCGACGAGCTCGGCGTCGGGTTGAGCCTGACGGTGAACGCCGCGTGGAACGGCACGCAGTGGGCCCCCGACCTGCTCAACTATGACTCCATCCGGTTCGTCTTCGGCGGGTCGACCTTCAGCGTCTTCGAGGCAAAAGAGAGCGGCAACTTCAACGACAGCATCTGGGGCTCGCCGCTCCTTTACCTGCAGACCGACTCCGGCAGCCGGGAGTTTGCCCTCGCAGTTCCGACGGTCATCGACAGCACCTTCGAGGCGACGGGGGCGGCCACGCTCGAGAGCACCTTGGCCGTGACGGGCGCGGCGACCCTGGCGAGCACCCTGGCCGTGACCGGTGCGGTCACGATGGCGAGCACCCTGGGGGTGTCCAGCACCGCCAACCTCGGCGCGCTGGTCGTGACTGGCAGTGCCGCATTGGACAACACGCTCTACGTGGGAGACGACGTCTCGCTCAGCGGCGTCATTGCCGAGATCGGCGGGGCAACAACTGCTCCGGGCGCCTATGGGGTCAATGCGACGCTTGGATATACAACTGCGAGTAGCGTATCTGGCGGAACAACGACAACGCTCACTATTAGCGCACCGGTTACCGGTTTCTACCGACTGGAAGCCTACGTCGAGATCACTACCGGCTCTGACACGCCGGTGGCTCACGCAGCTTGGGTCTCGGCGGACAGCCAAAGTAACTCAACCGGCACGGTCAATATGACCCAGGTCAACACAGGCACCAGTCACTCAAGCAGGGACACGTTCGTTTATTCGATCGTGGTCTGGGCCAAAAGCGGCAACAACCTCACAATCGAGGTTGCTACAGTGTCATCGGATTACAATGCCGCGCTCTCGATTACCGGTATCGCCTGAAAACTAGCCAGCGTCTTCGACACATGTCGCTGCTGCGATGCAAGTGTTCGAGCCAGCGCAGTGTAGTAGGCCTGGGCCGCAACACTGCTCGTCGGCGAACGTCGCTGTTGCGCCTGCAGCGATACATGCGCCACCCGGGAAGCACATAGGATAAAAGTAGTTTGGTCCCCCTTGCACGGTGACCGGGCCCGTGCCGGGGCAGCAGTCCAGGCCGCCGTCGGTCACCTGCTCGTGCAGTCCGATGCAGTTTTGAGCGCCGCAACTCCCGCCGTCTGGGAGCGGTTGGCCGTCGCACGGGGCAGCCTCAATAATCCCGCCGTCGCCGGTCGCCACAATCACCGTCCCCGCATCCTGATTGATGCCAAGCACGGTGCCTGCAGGCATGGCGATCTCGCCTCCGTCAGGCAGCCGTTCGAGGCCATCGGGAGTCGCGGTAGCCCCGCACCCCGCGCACACGAACGCCAGCACCGCCAAGATCGTCCTCATAGAGCCTCCTGTTTGGGATTGGGCGCCCCGCCGAAGGGGTGCGTCTCAATGCTCATGATACCCCAGATCCAACGAGCCCGCAAGCCCGTTGCGGGCAAATGGGCTTGGGGTTATATTGGCAACATGGCAAACCAAGGCCCGGTCATCGACCCAGAGAAACTAGGCTTTCACCGCACGACTTCCGTAGACGTAGACGACCGCGGTCGGGTCGTTCTCGGTAAGGCGCTGAAGGGGATGCTCCACAAGCCCCACCGCTTCGCCGCCTTCGTGAACCAGGTCGGGCAGATCGTCCTTGATCCCTTGGCAGAGATCCCCGCGCGGGAAAGGTGGATCTTCGAGAATCCGGAGGCGCTCGTCGCCTTGCGCGAGGGCGTTGAGTCCGCGCGGAAGGGGCCGCTCGTCGACCTGGGCAGCTTCGCCAAGTACGACACCGATGAGGATGACTGAGGTCCAGCCGTGCCGCATCTGAGATTCAGCCCCAAGGCCGCTGCGCAATTGGCAGCCCTCGACAACGACAAGGGCCTCGCGAAGCGGGGCAAAGCCGTGCGCCGCGCGCTTGCAAAGCTCGAGGTCAACCTCAGGCACCCGAGCCTCAACACCCACGAGTTCCACTCGGTCCCATGTCCGCACGGAGGAAAGCTCTTTGAGGCTTACGCCGAGAACAACACCCCGGCGGCCTACCGCATCTTCTGGTGCTACGACCCGGACCAAAAGGACACCGTGCTGATCGTGGCTATTACGC
>DATJST010000154.1:0-2289 GCA_035503975.1 Acidimicrobiales bacterium
CGACGGCGGGCGGGACGCATGGGAGAGGGCGCCGGAACAATCCCCAACGCCGCAGCGCCCCAGGGAGCACGGGGGAGAGGAAGAAGCTCAAGGTGAAGTACGCCCCCCCAAGGGTCACCCAAGACACGGCACCCGGCAAGCTGAAGGCCTTCGGCTGCACTTCGGGCAGCCCGGCCGTCCATAAGTAAATTGCCCCGCACGCAACAACGAGCGCTGCCGCCCAGATGGCGCACACCTTCAGCTTGCGCCTGTCCGACCAGGCAATTGTTACGAGGACAGCCCCTGGTGCAGCGAAGTCAAACTCGCGGACCGAAAAACCGAAGACCCCGGCTCCCATGGACAAGGCGAGCCACAGCGACTGCCGGGGCCCAATGCTGCGAAGCGCAAACGCACCCAAGAGGAGGCACACCATTTCCGCCGACAGCGCGGGTACGTCGGTCATGAAGTCGACGGTGCTCAGCGCGAACCCGGGCAATGCGATGAGCAGGAGGACGGCACCAAAAGCCTTGGCCCTGCCCAACTGGGCGCGCGAAAGGAGGTAGGCGGCAGCCACCCCCGCTGCCGCAAGCAACGCCACCGCCAGAGAAGGCACCCAGGGCCTTGGCCCCAGCACCAAGACGAAAGGCGCCGACCAGAGGATCTGGCCCACCAGGGTCATGGAGCCCCACCCGACGAGCGAATAGTGGCCCGTACGCACGAAGTCGAAGAGCACCCTGCGGTAGGCCCAGTCATCGTTACGGGGGATGCTGAGGCTGTGAGCCCAAAGCCCGACCACAGCGGGCAGGACCACCCCGAGCACGAGGAGCCCGACGATTGCGGCGGCGTCGTTCTTCCAGGTACCGGCCCGCCGCTCGAGGAGCGCACCAGCTTCTTCGATTTGTGCTCTCTCTATGTCACGACCCGCCGTACGCGGCGACGACGGGGACATCCCCGTGACCGGCGACCGGAACGGCCGCCGTCCCTCCGTAACCGTCCGACGCCAATTGCGAGAGGGACTTGAACGGCCAGAGCTCGCCTTGGTAGCTCACGTAGACGCGCCCTCCGGCGCTGACGACGACGCCCTCGACCACGTTCGCTGCTTCGGCCGGCGTGACGTCGCCAGAAAGGGCCATGGCCTTGTCTTGGCGGCGCAGCGCCCCGAGCGAAGAGGCTGGGACCGGCAGCGCTCGACCGCCCGCCAGCACGTACCAGCTGCCAGCTGAGGTGATCAACGCGCCATCGGAGGCCGTGGCCAGAGCGTTGCCGGAGACGCCAAGCTGTCCTGCGGGCAGGCCGACCCCCACGCCCCCGAGGCTCGCGACCGTCACGACGAGCGCTGGGTCGTAACCGTCCGAGCGCAACTGGGAAGGCGTGGCGAAGCCGTGGAGGTCTCCGTCAGTGCCAGCTACGTAAACCGTGGGGTTGCCGCTCACGGGCCTCGTGAAAACAAGCGTGCCGGGCCTCGGTGGGCCCTCGGGCGGCTCAGTGCCGCCGGCGGCGGACTGGGGCTCCGCGTGGTCGACCTTCTCTACGGCCTCCAGGTCGGTCGGGCTCGGGATCCCGAAGGCATGACCGCCGGCGAACACGTAGTCAGTACCAGAGAAGTCCACGATCGCACCGTTGGGGTAGGTCAGGTTGGCGTGAGGGAACGGCGAAACGCCCGGCTTGCCGATGAGAGGGCCAAGCAGGCTGACCGAGTAGTCGCCGCCGGCGCTCGCCGGGTTGACGGCATCCTGGACACTGATCACGAGACGGTCAGCAGCACCGATGTCGGCCGGTACGACCAACGCAACGGTGCTTGTGCCGCCGCCGGACACCGGTGCGGCCACTGTTGCCGACTTGGACGGGTCGGTTAGGTCCTCGATGCTGTAGTAGGCGGCGTCGTTAGGGAACACCGTGCCGGCTGGGCCTTCGATCGTTATGGTCGTCGACCCGGCGACCATTGGGGCGCTCGCCACAAGGTCCGAGATCGTATAAGTGGCGAGGGCACCTGTGGTCGAAGGGCTGACGCTCACAAGTACACCCGCGGTGGTCCCAGCCTCAAGGGTGTATGGAGCACCCCGGGCGCCCACCGTGTCCGTGCTAGTGGACACCGAGAAGTCGCTTACGGTCCCTGCCGGCGGGTTGGTCACGTTGACGAGCACGACCGAGAGCGTGTCTCCTGCTCGGATGTCGTAGCCGACGGGCACCGCTATGACCGCGCCATTATCGAACGCGTCGCAGCCAGGGTTTACGGGCGGGCTCCCCGCCGGGTAGCTAGTCCCTTCCGCGGCAAAGCGCCAGCCCGCCGTCGTATCCGTGACGAGCTCG
>DATJST010000155.1:0-3895 GCA_035503975.1 Acidimicrobiales bacterium
CCCCGTCCGGCCGGGATGGAAATCGGTCGCCTCGAGCACGGCGCCGACCCGCAGTGCCGCACGCGGCAACTTCGCGTATGGGTGACCGAAGACCAGTGCCCGTCCGCTCGTCGGCGCCACCAGCCCCAGGACCATTCGCAGCGTCGTCGTCTTGCCGGCGCCGTTGGGGCCGAGAAAACCCGTGATCGTGCCAGCCTCCAACGCAAATGACAGGTCCGTGACGGCTGCGACCTCACCGAAGCACTTGGTCAACGAGTCGGCTATGACGACCGCCGTCATCCCTCACTGCCAATGCCGACTTCAGCCACGTCTCGTACTCCTTCGTTGCCGAGCCGGACAGCCCGACACATAGAGTGTGCGACCTCCCCAAGGGGGAGAGTCAAGCTCATCGGCCGACTGGGGCGCAGCAAAGTCCGGTCACTCGCGCGCACAGAACGGCTCGCCGTCAATCGAGGGCGGATAGCGATGCTCCTACGGATGTCAAGGGGTAATTTTGGTCCTGCTTTCATAGGTCCGGGCCGGCGCGTGGCTGTGGCAAGACAGGGATGGGCCAGTCGGTTAGACGGCAAGCTCATACTGGCCAACAAGTCCTTTGCCGAAACGGCGAAATTGTTTTGGCGGTAGGCCGGCAAATCGTTCTCAGGACAGGCCTTTAGGACGTCAGCCAATTATCGGTCCAGGCCACCGCCAGATCTGTTCGAAAGCTATGGCCGCCGCAGGTAGTTGTAGACCTCCCGAGCGACGTAACGCTTTGAGCACCCGGATGATCTCACTTTTGGTGAGGCCTTCTTCGCTACGCCTGGCTACGTAGGCCCGGATGCGGGGCTCAGAGTACATACGAGTGATCACTATGCGCCACAAGGCGGCATCGGCCTGGCGGTCGCCACTGCGGTTCAGCCGGTAGTGTTTGGTCTTCTCAGACGACATCTCTATGGGGGCGACCCCGCACGGGTGCGCCCAGGCCGCTTCAGAGCGCAAGCGGTCAAGGTTGTCGCCCGCGGCCACACGCAGAGAAGCAGCAGTGCCGGGCCCAACTCCGTAGACGGCGAGCAGCTCGGGCGCCGTCTTGGCCACGAGCTCGTCCAGGAGCGTGTCGAGCTCCTCGGCCTCGTGGTCAAGGGCGAGCACGCGCCGGCCCAGGGCTCGCAGGGCTGTGGTGGTTGCGAAGACGACCGGCCCTTGGCCCGACTGAGGCCGTAGCGACGCGGCCCGCTTGGCCAGGGACTGGCGCGAGACCCCAGAAAGCCGCTGGCGCAGCTGGTCAGGGGCGGTGAAGCCGAGGTGGCGGGTCTGGTTCATCGTCTTTTGAGCTTGGTGTCATGCGCCGAGCGTCTGGCCACGACCAGGGCTCTGATGGCTACGACGTTGCCGTCGCGTGTTTTGGCCGCCCCCAGGACCCGGCCGCCTTGAGCAGCTCTGGCCGCCTCTATGGCGTCGAGGTGTCGGTCTTGCCCTGCCGGCCGGACCTGGCGGTTTGCACGCTCGACCTCGACTACTTCGACGCCAGCTGCCCTCAAGTAGCGGGCCAGGCCGGCTCGCGTACGAACCGGTGCCTTCCATCGCCACGCGTACGACTTCACCGAACCCGCCAACCAGCAAAGGCAATTTGTCGTGCCCTCGGCGCTAGTTCCGAACTCGTCCACACCCAACAGCCCACCTATCGGGTCGAGGGCGCGGCGACGTTTAGGTTCAGGTGCGTGTCCACGCCGCCAGTCACGGCAGTTGAACGGGCGGCCACTACGATGGCCATGTCATCCCTTCCTTTCGCACATTAGTCAAGGGATGGCACTCGCTGCCCCGTTAGGTGCGGCGACAGTGTGGTCGCCCTGGCGCAAACAGGGCGGTCCGCCGGACCAAAAGCCGGCGCGTGCCATACTGACTGGCCGCGGCCGACGGGTCGTTCTTAGGACAGGCTGACCGTCAGCGATTCTCGAGTCAGGCCGAGAACCAGCCAACCTCGACCGTATTCCCATACACCATCCCATGGTGGATCCGGCTCCGATCGGCGGCCGAAGGCTTCATCAACCCGCTCTACACCCGGGACTCTCGTGAGCTAACGCGAGTGGCACCGGTCCTCACCCGGTCCGTCCCATACGGTGCCCCTTCCCTGGTCGGCTCGTGGTTCACAGCCCTACCTTCCCGTCGATGCGCTCTCGCAACAAGTCGGCGTGGCCCATGTGACGGGCGTACTCCTCGATCACGTGCACGAGCACGTCGCGCAGTGACACCAGGCCCTGGTGGCCGCCGTGGCCGACGTAGGGCTTCGTGAGGCCGAGGTCGTTGGCCTGGTCGACGAAACGCTCAGCGAATGCGACTTCGTCCCGCCAGTCCTCCCAAGCCATCGCGACAGCAGCTTCGTCGCCGGAGGCTTCCGCGAAAGCCAGGTCGTGGTCGTCGCCGGCGCTTGCCCGGTAGCGGGAAGGGGCGTCCTCGCCGGCCATCAGCTGGCGGAACCAGTAGCGTTCGGCGTCGGATAGGTGGCGCACGAGGCCGAGCAACGAGAGGTCGGAGGGCTCGACCGAACGGAAGGCCATGGCCTTGGCGTCGAGGCCGGCGCACTTGAGCTCGAGCGTGAGCCGGTAGTCGTGAAGGTACCCCGCGAGCACGGTGCGCTCGTCGCCATGGTGGACGAACATGCCGCCTACCCCGCGCGGGTCGGCACCGGGGTCGACGAACCTGTCCTGCCAGCCGAACCGGCGCCCGACCCCGTCTCGGCCCGCCGTCTCAGGCTGGTCGCTGACCAGTTCTTGTGCCATGTCGGCACCTCCTCGTCTGGTTGGCTCATTTGACAATTAGAACTGCCTTGACAATAATACTTGTCCGGTGGTGGACGAACACATAGGGATGGCGAATGCGTAGAGAGAGGCCTGTGGCAGACATCGAAGTGATCGAGGATGCCCAGACGGCGGCGGCCGTGCTGGAGCCCTCCAGGGCCGACCTGCTCGCTCGGCTTGGCGAGCCAAAGTCAGCATCTACCGTCGCTGCCGAGTGCGGGCTGCCGCGCCAGCGCCTCAATTACCACCTGCGAGAGCTGGAACGGCGCGGTTTGGTGCGACTTGTGGAAGAGCGGCGCAAGGGGAACATGACCGAGCGCCTTGTCCGCTCGAGCGCCCGTTCGTATGTGATCTCACCTGCTGTGCTCGCAGCGCTTGCCCCTCAGCCTGCCCAACTGTCGGGCGACCGGTTGTCCGCCTCGTGGCTTCTGGCCATTGCCGCCCAGCTCGTGCGCGACGTCGGGGTACTAATGAATGGAGTTCGAAACGAGGAGCGGCGCGTCGCCACCTTCACTATGGACACGGAGATCCGCTTCTCCTCACCCGATGACCGGGCGGCTTTCGCCGACGAGCTGTCCCAGGCGGTGAACCAGTTGGTCGCCAAGTACCACGATGGCGGTTCGCCCGGGGGCAGGTCCCACAAAATGGTTGTGGCCGTCCACCCGAGCGTCCGAGCCGGCACGGTGAAGGGACCGCACTGAGGTGCGTCACAACGAAGCTGCTCAGCCCCACGCCGATGCAGGGGCCACGCCCGCTCAGCTTTGGGACGCCATAGCTCTTGGCGGCGAGGCGTCGGTGGTTGCTCGCGAGGTCCTGGTAGGGGTTCAGGAGCGCGGCAGTACGGTAGTCCGCTCGGTGAGCAGCGGCTTCCTCGACGGCGAGGACTGGTGCGAGGAGTACGACTACGCCTTGACCGAAACGCTTTCGCGCCACGCCGCAGGGGGAAGGCGCCCATACCGGTTTCGCGCCGATGTGGGAGACAGTTCTCGCCCACATGCGGACTGCATCGGGCTCGTGGTCCTCGCCCCAGGACGCGTCGTCCGAGAAGACCCACATTTTGCAAGGCTGATCGCCGCCGCCCTCAACGAAGCCTCCACGCGCGGCCTCACCCTGTCGGTACA
>DATJST010000156.1:0-17899 GCA_035503975.1 Acidimicrobiales bacterium
ACGCTGGCGCGACCAGAACGACGTAGCGCGACCAGAATGACCGATGCCAAGGACGCCCGCCCGAGCGGTGCCAGCGCCACGCATGTCCCTGCCACAAGCATGCCCTGGTCAGAGGCCTATCCCGGTCAAAGGGCCTGTCCCGCTAAAGAAGCCTGGCCCGCTAAAGAAGCCTGCCCCGGGCAAAATCCCCGTCCCCGTCGAAGGCGACGGAGGACGGCGACGGCGACGGCGACGGCGTAGTGGTAACCCCGGGCCGGCATGCCCGGCTCGACGCAGGGCCTCAGGCCTGCTCGGGCCTCATCGTGGGAAAGGCGATCACATCCCTGATGGCTTCGGACCCTGTGAGTAGCATCACCAACCGGTCGATACCGATGCCGAGCCCCCCGGTAGGAGGGAGACCGAACTCGAGCGCGCGTAGGTAGTCCTCGTCGATCGGCATGGCTTCGGCGTCGCCGGCCGCTCTGGCCCGGTCCTGGGCCTCGAAATTGGCCCGCTGCACGTCTGGGTCGGTCAGCTCCGAGAAGGCGTTGCCAAGCTCGCGCCCGGCAACAACGGGTTCGAACCGTTCGACCAAGCCGGCAGCATGACGGTGCGGTCGGGCCAACGGCGAAACCTCCTGCGGGTAGTCCATGACGTGGACCGGGCCCCACAATTTGGGTTCCGTCGTCTTCTCATAGATCTCAAGGACCAATTTGCCGGGGCCCCATTCCGCCTCGAACGGGACGCCGAGCTCGCCGGCCCGGCGGCGCAGCTCCTCTTCGGGCATATCGATGCTCAAATCGGCGCCTGTGTGCTCGGAGACGAGCTCGAACAGGGTGGCGCGGCGCCAAGGCGGGGTCAGGTCCAAGGGCCGTCCCGCGTACTCCAGTTTGGTGCTGCCCGCCACCTGTTCGGCGCAGTGGGCGACGAGGCTCTCGGTCAGCTCCATCATGTCGAGGTAGTCGGCATAGGCCTGGTACACCTCGAGCATGGTGAACTCTGGGTTGTGCCGCGGAGAAAGCCCCTCGTTACGGAAGACGCGCCCGATCTCGAAGACCTTTTCCAACCCTCCCACTACGAGGCGCTTCAGGTGCAGCTCGATGGCGATCCGCAAGTACAGATCCAGGTCGAGCGCGTTATGGTGCGTGATGAACGGCCGCGCCGTAGCCCCTCCTGGCACAGTGTGGAAGACGGGTGTCTCCACCTCCACAAAACCGCGGTCCTCGAGGAAATGCCGGATGAGCGAGAGAACCCGGCTGCGGGCCAGCAGGGTTTCTCGCGAGCCGGGGTTGGCCCACATGTCGAGGTACCTTTGCCGGTAGCGGGTGTCGATGTCGCTGACGCCGCGCCATTTGTCCCCGAACGAGCGCCGGGCTTCGGCCAACAGGCACCATTCGTCCACCTTGACCGACAGCTCGCTGGTCTGGGTGCGAACAACCTCGCCTGTCGCCGCGATCCAATCGCCGAGCGAAAGACGGTTGAGCTCGCCAAAGCGTTGCGTCCAAGCCGACCCGGCAAAAAGTTGGACCGAGCCCGTCCAGTCGGCCAAGGCGATGAATGTCAGCTTGCCCATTTCCCGCCGGCGCATGACTCGGCCAGCGACCGTCACGGAGTCGCCCGAACCTGACCCGGCGGGCAGGGACGCATAGCGCTCTTGGAGAACGCGAGCACTGTCGCTTACGGCTACGCGGTACGGGAGATCCTCAATCATGGGCTCGGTTGCGGTCATAGATGAGGTGCAGCCCGTGCAGGGTGAGCCACGGCTCGTAGTGGTCGATGGCGGCGGTTGACCCGAGCACGACCGAGGCGAGCCCGCCAGTGGCGACCACCGTGGCCGGGCCCACTTCTGCCTTGAGTTTCGCGCAAACCCCCTCCACCAGAGCGCCGAACCCGTAGAAGATCCCAGCCTGAAGTTGTTCGACCGTGTTCTTGCCGAGGATGCTGCGGGGCGGCGCGATATCGACACGAGGCAGAAGCGCTGCCCGAGAGGCCAGCGCGTTGAGAGAGATCTCCAGGCCGGGGAAGAGCACCCCGCCAACGTACTCGCCGCGAGCCGAAACCACCTCAAAATTAGTGGCTGTACCGAAGTCCACCACGATGACGGGCCCGCCGTATTGGGCGTACGCCGCAACGGCGTCCGCCAGACGGTCCGCTCCGACCTCGCGGGGGTTATCCACCAGCACCGGCATCCCCGTGCGCACACCCGGCTCGACGATGACTGCAGGCACTCCCAAGCGCCGCTTGGTCATCTCGCGCAGCGCCAACTGCAAAGGGGGGACGACGCAAGAGATGGCAGCTCCAGAAACTGAAGCCAGGTCAAGACCATCCAGGGCCAAAAGTTGAGAAAGCTGCAGCGCAAATTCGTCGGCCGTGTACATAGGGTGCGTGGCCACCCGCCAGTGGTGGAGCAGCTGCCCTGTCCCGTCGGCGGCGTCGTCGCCGAACAGCCCGACGACTATCTGGGTATTGCCGACGTCTATCGCCATGAGCACGGCGTCAACCTTCCTGCACGTTCGCGGCAATATTGTCAATCAGCCGGGCCGGCCCGACCTGCCCGGCGATCACCAACCGCACCTCAGCCTCCACTTCGGAGACCGCGCCGAGTGTCTCTGGGTCTACGACCTCCACATAGTCGAGCCGCACCAGTGGCTGACGTCCCGCGGCGGCGAGCATCTCGGCCCGGGCCCGACCTGCGTCGCGCTCACCACGCTCGTCGATGGCCCGTTTCCCGGCCAGGAGAGACCAGTACAAGCTGGGTGCGGCCGCCCGCTCTGGCCCCGAAAGGTAGGCGTTACGGCTGGACAGCGCCAAGCCGTCCGGCTCGCGTACGGTTGGGCACGCGACCACCACCACAGGCAGGGACAGGTCAGAAACGAGCCGGCGGACGACCACAAGCTGCTGGTAATCCTTTTCACCGAAGTACGCGTAACACGGCCCGGCAACTGCGAGGATTTTGGTCACGATGGTGGCGACACCGTCGAAATGGCCCGGCCGGCGGGCTCCTTCCAGCACCTCGGTCAGCCGCGCCACGTGGACCGAGGTAAGTGGTTCGCCGGCAAATTCGCTCCCCGGGGCCAGCACTATGTCTGCCCCCGCCTCCTCGGCCTGGGCCAGGTCCTGCTCCAAATCTCGTGGGTAGGCGGCGAAGTCCTCACCCGGCCCGAACTGGAGCGGGTTGACGAATATCGTGACCGCGGCGACGTCGCACTCGGTCGCCATTTGGCGGATGTTGGCGCGGTGCCCGCCGTGCAGCGCGCCCATGGTCGGGTGCAAGCCGGTTCGCTTGCCCTCGTGGCGCGCCTTTTCGAGGTAGGCGCTCAGCTCGTGGGGACGCTCCGTGACGATCACGGCGCGGCCTGGGCAACGAGCGGGCCGGCCAGCCTCACGCCCAACCGTGCTTCCGCGCCGAGGCGCCCGACTACCAGTTCGGGTGCAAGCTCAGCTAAGGGCACCATCACAAAACCCCGCTCCCACAGGCGTGGGTGAGGCACCTTCAGCTCAGGAGTGTCCACAACCAGGTCGCCGACGAGCAGGACATCGACGTCGAGCGAGCGCGGCCCCCACCGTTCGGTGCGCACCCGCCCCGCCGCCCTTTCGGCTTCGCGGGCCGCCGTGAGCAGCTCGTGCGGGGAAGCCTCCGTCCGCAGCTCGGCCACCAGGTTGAGGTAACGGCCTTGAGGCGGCCCCCCGACCGGTTCGGTCTCGTAAACCGAGGACAGCGCGTACACATCTGGCAACTGGGCGACTCCGGCTTGCAAATGTGCCCAGCGGTCGCCGAGATTGGAGCCGAGGCCGAGGAACGCTCGCCGCATCGGCCGTGACGTGGCCCGCGACGACGACCGCCGCGTGGCCCGCCGCGGCGCAAGCGCCGACGACCGCCCGGCGGCGCCGGCCGCCGGTGAGGTCATTGCCCTGCCACCGCGCCGCCCTTGCCATTGAGCGAGGCCTTGCGGTGCACGCGGACACCCGCAGAAGCCAGGTGGTAAGGCACCGGTGGCCGCATCTTGCGCACCGCTACGGTCACGGCTTGCGCGCCTGGCGAGGCGGCAGCGAGGACGCGCTCGGCGAGCCGTTCGGCCAGCCGCTCCAGCAACCTGGCGGGTGGCCCCTCGACCACGGCGCGCACGGCTTCGCACACGGGCGCGTAATCGATCGTCAGGGAAAGGTCATCGGCCAACCCTGCCGCTCGGGTACTGGTGAAGAGGTCAATGTCCACCTCGAAGGGCTGGGGCAGCTCGACCTCGGCCGGCAGGGCGCCATGGCAACCGAAGAAGCGCAGCCCGCGCAGCTCGATACGGTCGCCGGCGCCTCCTGGGTCAGGCACCGGCGGCGCGAACGACCTGTCTAGGCTTGGGGAACTCGGGCACCATGGCCACTAGTTCACGGCCCTCGGGCCCCATCTGGCGGCCGAAAAGGCGCTCGACGATAGCCACCGCCTGGGCACCCTGAGGTATGAGGCCGCTCCAATTGAGGTACCCGGCGACCACGCCGAGCAAACGGTCGCCCACCTCTTCCTGGTGCAGCAGGACGCGCTCGCCGTCGCGCAACCAAGCCCGCAATTGTTCGTAGAGCTCGGGCAGCACCGTCACCGGGTCGTCGTTGGCGGCGAAGGGAATGTGGGACCACGCGACCTTTTCCTCGTCGTAGGCGTGCAGGTTGTGCGGCGAAGCCAGCAGCGACGTAACCCGGGTGAAGCCCTGGCACTTGAGCCAAAGGATCTCCTCACGGCGGCGCACCTTGCGATGGTTGCGGGCGTACCCGCCGGGACGTTCGCACACGGCCAATTTGTCTTTTATCACCCAGGTGAAAAAACGGGGCTTTATGCCAGCCGCCCACTTCCCCCTCATGACCGTGCTTTCTCACCCGCGAGGCAGGTGGCGGCGGCACCGACCAATTTGGCTGCATCTGCGGTGGCTTTCACATCATGCACGCGCACCATCGCCACACCTTGGGCCATACACCACACAGCGCCGGCAAGCGATGTCTCGAGGCGGGCCTCCAACGGCGCCGGCCTTCCCTCCTCGCCTGTGGCCAGCACGCCCGTGAAACGCTTACGGGACAGGCCGACGACGACCGGCCATCCCGTGGCCACGAGGTCGTCCAATCGGGCCAGGATGGCCAGGTTGTGCGCCGTCGTCTTGGCGAAACCGATGCCGGGGTCGACCCAGATCTCACGCACGCCCGCCGCAGAAGCCTGTTGCGCCTTTTGCACCAGGTAATCGCGCACCTCGCCCACGACATCGCGATAGCGGGCGAGGTCCATCATGTCAGCCGGCTGACCCCTCATGTGCATAGCCACCCAACCTGCTCCTGCCTCGGCGGCAACAGGCCAGAGACTGGCCGACACGTCATTTATGACCGTGGCGCCGGCCTCGATAGCGGCCTCGGCCACACCCCGTTTGCGCGTGTCAACTGAGATGCGCGCCCGCCCGGCGACCGCTCCGGCCAGGCCGCGGACTACGGGCACTACGCGCCGTAGCTCCTCGCTTTCGTCGACCGCCGTCGCATTGGGCCGGGTTGACTCACCCCCTACATCGACGATGTCAGCTCCGTCGTCGACCATCTGGCGGCCGCGCTCGATGGCCGCCTCAGGGGTCGCCCAAAGCCCGCCGTCGTAGAAGGAATCGGGCGTCACGTTGAGTACGCCCATCACAAGCGTCATGGCAATGGGCCAGCTTATAGGGCTGGCTCAGCTGCGAGCCGGCCGCCGGGGCTCAAGGCAGGCGGGAGGGATGACGAACCATGCAAAGGTGGCCTTAGCACAGCCCGCTCCGGCCGGGGGGTCATCTCCCGGGTTGCCGGAGGATGGCGACCTCCACATGAACGACTGGCTCGCCGCCCAGCAGCGGCACAGCCAGCCAGCCAGCGCATCGGCGGCGGCGCCGCCCGGTGCTGCGCGCAGTACGAGGGTGTCGCCTTTACCGCGCCCGGCCTGGGAGCGGCGCCAGAGGTTGCTCAAGTTCGCCCGGGCCTGGGCAGTTGTGAAGATGTCGATCTCGGCCGTCTCCACCTGGCTGACGATGGCCAGCATCAAGGCCAGCGCGGGCGAGATGGTGGTTGCCTACGGGGTCGTATGCTTCTGGTGGGCGGTGGGGCCGCACTGGCGCAAACGTTGCTTCGGGCCGGGGCAGCAGATGGAACCTGAGTTGTACGAGGTCGTCGCCGCCTGGTGCTGGCGCGTCGGGGTCGTGCTGGTGCTGGCAGGTGGGCTTCTTTACTTCGCCGGACGCTGACGCTCCTGCGTCGCCGGTGCGCGGACGACCCCCAGACCGTGTACCAGAAGCGCCGGCGGCCGGCACCAACGGCACGCCGGCGCCCTTGGCACCTATGGGTACGGACCAGGGGTGCCGATCGGACCATGACGGGGCCCGCGGGGCTGTCGCCTCCGCCCGGGACTGCTCGCCTCCGCCCGGGACTGCTCGCCTCCGCCCCGGGCTCAACGCCCGGTAGGCCGCTGCACCAGCCCGAGCACCTCGGCCCGCGCCGCCGCGCTGGTGAGGAAGTGCCCCCGTACTGCGGATGTCACTGTCATGGCACCTGGCTTGCGCACGCCGCGCATGGACATGCACAGGTGCTCTGCCTCGACCACGACCAAGACACCGCGAGGCCCGAGAGCTCGCTCCAGGGCGTCGGCGACCTGCGTCGTCAGGCGTTCCTGGACCTGCAGTCGCTGGGCATAGCCCTCGACCAGGCGGGCCAACTTGGACAGCCCGGTAACCCGGCCAGTGTCCCCAGGGATATAGGCGACGTGAGCCTTGCCCGTCCACGGCAGCATGTGGTGCTCGCACATGCTGTAGAGCTGGATGTCGCGCACCAGCACCAGTTCCTCGTGCCCGGCGTCGAAAGTGAGGGCCAGGTGCTCGGCCGGATCTTGCTCCATGCCGGCAAGGACCTCTGCGTACATGCGGGCGACCCGGGCCGGGGTGTCACGCAAGCCGTCGCGGTCAGGATCCTCGCCCACTGCGGCGAGGAGCTCACGCACCGCAGCCACCACCCGGTCGTGGTCGAAGCCCCTCCGGAGCAGGGCTGGCGGTTGGTCCGCGAGCCCGGCGTCCGGGTAATCGTTGCCGGAAGGCTCCGCCCCGGGAGCCTCGGCACCCCGCGCGTCGGCACCCAGCCCGTCGGCAACCCTCGCCTCGGCAACCCTCGCCTCGGCACCCAGAGGCTCGGCACCCAGAGCCTGTGCGCCCCAATTCCGCGCCGCGGTCACGGCACCGGTTCGTTATAGCGGCGGATGCAATTGAGGTTGCGATAGCGCTCGGCAATGTCAAGGCCGTAGCCGATTACAAAGTCGGACGGTATGCGGAAACCAACATAAGCGAGCTCAGGTACCGACTGGGCCGCCTCCTTGGCCAGCAAAGCGCATACTGCCAGGCTGGCTGGATGGCGGGCCGCCAGGTTACGCAGCAGGAAGGCCAGCGTGAGCCCAGAGTCGATTATGTCTTCGACGACGAGCACGTGACGGCCGGCCAGGTCGGTATCCAGATCCTTCACGATGCGGACCACCCCGCTGGTCCGCGTGCTACTCCCATAGGACGCAACAGCCATGAAATCGAACTCCACGGGGAGCGCGATGGCGCGAGCGAGGTCGCTCATGAAGACGAACGCACCCTTGAGCACACCCACCAGCAATGGCGGACGGCCCTGGTAATCGGCCGTGATGCGGGCGCCGAGCTCTTCAACTCGGCGCCTGATGTCATCCTCGGCTACCACCACGTCACCGATGCAAGGGTCGTCCAGCGCCCAGGCCTGGCGGCCTCCCGCCGCACTCGTGGTTGCCGGACCGACCTGGTCGGGCTCGTGTGACAAAGTGGTCATGGACCTGCCAACCTACCCGCCTCCAGGCGCAGCCGGCCGGCACGGCGGCTGAGCCGCTTGCCACCGGCGATCTCGCACGCCTTGGCTTGGCCGGTGACCACAGCCCAAGCGCGTTCGATGTCGTCTGACGACGGTGGGTGGAGCTCCACCCCTTCTTCGGCACGCAGCCAAGCACGCAATGCCCGGCTGGCAAGTGCCCTGGGCGCGCTCCGGAGGCTGCGCGTGTCGGTCGGGTCGAGTTCCCCCGCGAGCTCGGACAACAGGGCGGCGTCGGCGGCCAGCAAGGCCGCGGTGCGGGCTAGCACCGGGACCGGATCTCGGCCGGAGACATCCGCGAGCAGCGGTAGGACCTCGTGGCGGACACGGTTGCGGCGAAAGGACGGGTCGAAGTTGGACTCGTCCGTGGCTACCGTCAGGCCGAGGGCGGCGACGAGGGCAGCGGTCTCGGCCCGGCGCAGCTTGAGGATGGGCCGGCGTGCACGCCGCGGACCACCTCCCTCGGCTCGCAGGCCACCTAAGCCCTCCGCGCCCGCCCCCCGCAGGAGGTTGAGCAGCAGCGTTTCGGCCAGGTCGTCGGCCGTATGAGCCACCAGCACCCCCTCGGGCAGCGCTCCGTAACGCGCCGCGCGCGCCCTGGCCTCGAGGTTTGGGCCGGCGGCAACTTCCACTTTGACCACTTCGAATGTCGCCCCGAGCCGGTGGGCCGCCGCCTCAACGACGCCGGCGTCGGCTTCTCCAGTCGTGCGCAAGCCGTGGTCGACGTGAACGGCGTGAGCGCGGCAGCCAGCAGCGACGGCCAGTGCGAACATGGCGAGGGAGTCCGCGCCGCCCGACACTGCACACGGTGCCTCCTCTCCCTTGGCCGGGAAGGTGCACCGGCGCAGCAGCCGGGGTACGGCCGCGGGCCAGCCGGTGGGAAGCGGGCCAGGACTAGCGAGCAGTTGGCACCGCCGCTCCGGGCTGGAGCCGGTCCGGTGGGGCACCAGAGCAGCGCTCACCGGCAGGGCCGCGCTGACCGGCGGCGCCGTCGACGGCCGGCCCGCGGTCACCCGAGGTTCGGCGCTCCACAGCGCGCCCGGTCCCGGGTAGGGGCCGCGGCTCCCACTCGCGCCGAGCATTCGCCGCCCGCAGGGCCTGGACGAGGGCGGTACCACTGGCAAAGCCCAACCGGGCCCCTAGCCGGCGCAGCCGTGCGTACAGATAGCTCCGGCTCACGTTGAGCCGGGCACGGGCTTCGCCGAGGTTGGCGCACGAGACGGCCGCCTCGAGTATCTCGCGGTCGCGGGGCGTTAAGGTTCCCGCCGCCACCCAGCTGGGCCAGCCCAGGTCGTCGGCGCGGGCCCGAAAGCCGCCGCCAGCACCTTGGCTAACAGGTTCGAGCCGGCTGATCCGGGGCTGGGCACCGGCCACTGCGCTCGCTCCGGCACCCCGTTCAAGCTGGGCTAGCTGTACTAAGGCAGCACGCTGAGCGGCTTGGCGGCGCTCGGGCTCGGGTTGGCCGCCGACCGCACTAGCGACGACGGCGCGCAAGTCGTCGATGGCAAAGGGTTTGGTCATGTAGCGCACGGCCCCCTCGATGCCACCCCGAATGACGTCGAGGTCGTCGGCGCGCGCCGTGAGCATGACAACCGGGATAGTGGCGACCGCCGGGTCCAGGTCGGCCTTCAGGGTGCGCAAAACGGTCCAACCGTCCAGGCCGGGCATCATGACGTCGAGCACCACGAGGTCCGGTCTCAGCTGCCGGGCGGCTTGCAGGCCAATCCGTCCGTCTGGAGCGGTCATGACGTCGTGCCCGACCAGGCTCAGGCTGAGCCGCAGGAGCTCCCGCAGGTCGGGTTCGTCGTCCACCACGAGGACGCGCGCCACGGACCTGACTCTAGGCTGTCAAGCCGTCTTGCCCAGGTCGGCCGTGCGCTCCGCCCAGCGAGATGGCTCCCTGATCTCGGCAAGCGTGGGCAGCCACTCCGGGCCGGTCCAGACCCGCTCGAACAGCTGCCGGCCTCCGGCCTCCTCGACCGCCTCGATGAAGCGCTCGCCCTGCTCGTACTGTTTCAGCTTGGCGTCCAGGCCGATCAGCGAGCTCACGACACGGGCGGCACCGTGCCGCTCTCGTCGCTGCTGGAGGGCTGAGGCGAAACGGTGGGCCTGGGGGATGCGGCCCAGTCCGGCCTTGTTCATGACGATGTCGCCATGGCCCTCGAGCAGGCTCATCAGGCCCCCCATGTGGTCGAGCGCCTCACGCTGTTCGGGGGAGGCCAGCAGGGCGACCAGACCGCCCTCGTCGAGCGGGTTGTGACCCTCTCGCGCCATCGCCGCCGCCCGCTTCAGGGCGTCCAGGAGACGCCTGGGGTCGGGGTCCACTCCGTCGATCAGTGACCCGACAAGGCTGAGGAAGTACGGCCGCAACCATGGCACCCCGGTGAACTGGGCGCGATGCGTCACTTCGTGGAGCGCGATCCACAGCCGGAACTGCCGTGGTTGGAAGCCGTACCGGTCCTCCAGCTCGATCACATTGTGGCCCACGTAATAGACGATGTCCTGGTCCTCGGGCGATTCGTCTTCGATCAAAAGCTGGTCGTACTGCCCAAGGACCCGGGTCGACATCCAACCGAGCAAGACCCCTAGCTGCGCCCCGCTTATGTTGCGGCTGACCGGGAGCGGCACCCGCATAGGCACCGGGCCGAGCATCGGTACCGGTTTGGCCTGTGCCGCCTCCAGCTTGCGGGTCAAGGGCCGCAGCAGACGCTGGAACGAAGCGATATTGGCGAGGACCCAGCCCGGGCGGTCCGTCACGCGGGCCCGCGCCGGCCCGGCCGCGGAAGTCAGGCCCGTCTCCTCGTGAACAAGCTGTTCAGCTTGGGCCGTCAGCTCAGCGAAGTCCTCCTCGAGCACGCTCAGCCGCCCGGGTGCCAACCAGGGCTGGCGCTCGGCGATGCGCGTGGCCACCCTTTCGGCTGTCTCCCAGGCGATCGGGCCTTCCGCGGGCGCCGGCGTCATGGCCGCTCTGCTTGCTGGCGCTGGTGGCCGCCTAAGCGATCTTCCGCCCGCGAGTGCGCGGGACCGTGATGGGCTCGTGCTGGAAGCAATACTTGCCATTGTTGTACATCGACAGCTTGGTGTTGCAACCAGCCTGGCGGCAGGTCCGGTCGCGCCCGAACGACTTGGAGGGCCGCTCGCCCCCGCTCAGCATGTGTCCTCCCAGAGATCGTTCGCTCATCACAGTCCCCAACACTCAGGAGCGCTACTTCCTTCCCGGATGGATGCCGATCTACCCCAAAGCAGCTTTCCCTATTCACGACCGCACGTCTTCGGCCCGAAGGGCCTCGGCCACCCTTTCGCGAAGTGCCTCGGGCACTTCGTCGCGGCACTTGCGGGCGATCAAAGCCTTCAGGTCGGACTCGAAGTCGAAGGCACCGAAGCATGGCGCGCACTCGTCGAGGTGGTGCTGTATCCGCGCCCTTTTGTCCGCCGTCAGTTCGCCGTCCAAAAAGCTATAAAGCGTGGCGACTGCCTCATGGCACGGGTCGATGATCGGGCGGCCCCAACCTGGTGCACTCGAGGGCCCATGGCCGGTCAATGGCGTGTCCTCCATCAATAAGTCAGCTCGTAGGTGCCAGGTCGGCTAAGACGGCACGTCTGCTGCCGCCCACAAACGCCGCTCCTGTGCAAATGTGTGCAACGTCTTCTGCAGCGCCTTTCTTCCCCGGTGAAGGCGGCTCATTACGGTGCCGATGGGAACGTCGAGGATCTCTGCGATCTCCTTGTACGAAAAACCCTCGACATCGGCCAGAACGACAGCCAGGCGGAAAGGCTCGGCGAGGGATTCGACCGCCGCCTTCACCTCGGCCTCGCTGAAATGATCGAGGACGAGATCCTCGGCACTACGCCCCATCGAGGCCGCCTCCAGGCCGCCTACGCGGTGGTAGAGGTACAGATCCTCGACATCGTCCAGCTCGGTCTCGGCCGGCCGGCGGCGGCGCGCCCGGTAGGTGTTTATGAAGGTGTTGGTCAAGATCTTGTAAAGCCAGGACTTGAGGTTGGTGCCTTCCTCAAAGGAACCGAACGCCCGGTACGCCTTTAGGTACGTTTCCTGGACGAGGTCCTCGGCATCGGCGGGGTTGCGCGTCATGCGCAGGGCGGCGCTGTACAGAGAGCTCATAAACGGCATCGCTTGGTCGGCGAAGCGCGCCTTGTCGGCCATGCATAGCACCCTAGAGCGCAGCCGCCCGGGGGAGCGGCCATTTCAGCGAAGCTTTAGGCTCGGCGGCGCAGTCACGCATGAGGGTGCCGGGCCTGGGCCGGTGGCGTCAGCGAGCGTGCGTGGCGCTCTCAAAGGTGGCCGTGCGTTCCCCAAACGCCAGCACCGTCCCACCGGGGACGGCTTGGGGCTGGCCGGCAACCAGCCTCTGCCAGGCTCGGCTGCCCTCGTCCCAGGCGAAGGTACCGTTGGTCGACCCGCGGTCGATGACAAGCACGTCGGTGCCCCTGGGGCGCAGCTCGGCATGGACCCGGGACATGCTGTCGTTCTGTCCGCCCGGTGTGAGGCCCATCAGCTCGCCCGCCAGCACCCCGTCGTCGGCGGCGACGTCTCGGCCGACCAGGACGGCACCATGCAGTTCGTGGATTTCCCCGTTGTCCCAGGACAGGCGCCCGAGCACGGCTGGACGGACCGCGCCGCCGCCGACGCCGCCTCGCGGCGCGCCGCCCGCCTCGACCACAGTGGCTTCGTAACCCGTTCCCACCTGCTCCCTTACCGTTGGGCTGTCTGCGTCGAGCACTCGCTTGGCGGGGGCCGGGGCCGGATTGGAGGGCGCGACTAGAGGGCGGGCGGCGGACGAGCTGCGCTCACCCGCGACGGGCGAAGCGCCTTTAGAAAAGTCTGAAGCGACCGCGGCCGCCGTAGGGGCCATCACATCAGCACCGCGGGCCCCCACCGACCGTGCCAGCGCGCCCACAGGCAGGAGCAAGAAGCCCCCTGCACGTACCACGCCCTCGCGCAGGTCCACCAGCCCATCGTCAGCGACCTCGCGGGCCCCCCGCACGCTACCGGCTCCACGGACCATGCGGTTCAACCAAGACCCCGCCTCGTCGCCGCCATAGAGGCGCACGTCGTTGCCACCTTGTTCGGCGACCACCTCCACCGGCCCGTGGACGACGACCACGAGGTCGGGCCCGCGCTGGGCGACGATGGCGAAGGGCGGCCACAACGCCGCACCCGGGTCGGCCAATCGCGAGCCCACCTGCCCGAGCAGCTCGGAAGGCCCCGCTGCCGACAGCAGCGCACCGATCAGCTCGCCCGCGTCGCCGTTACCCTCCGGCAGCCAGACGACGGCGCCTGGCAACCGGCAAAGCCAGCCATCGGCGCCGCCGGCCGGCACGAGGCGGGCACTCCCTAGGTCCACGCTCACCACGGCCCAAACCGTACCGCGCCGTCGCACCTAAGCGCGCGTCCTACCGTCGCCTAACCGATGTCTGGCGGGAACCGCCGGGGCAAGCGCTGCTGCGGGCCGGTGGCCGGCGTTAGCTTTAGCACCGTGGCATCTGGCGGTTGGGAGTACTTCGACAGCCCGGGGCCTTTGGCGATCGCCCATCGCGGGGGCGCGGCAGAAGCCCCCGAGAACAGCTGGGCTGCCTTCGAGCGAGCGGTTGGGCTCGGGTTCACTCATATGGAGACCGACGTCCGGCTCAGCCGGGACGGGGTCGTGGTGGTCATGCATGACCCCACCGTCGAGCGCGCCACCGGGCGCCCCGGGCGTGTGAGCGAGATGACCTGGGCGCAACTGCAAAGGCTCCGCCTCGCAGACGGCCGGCCTGTCCCCCGGCTCGAAGAAGTGCTCGAAGCCTGGCCAGACGTGCGCTGGAACATTGATGTCAAACACGAGGCCGCCATCGGGCCTGTAGTGGACTTGCTCCGCGACCATGGACGTGGCCGCCGCACGCTGGTGGCCTCGTTCTCTACTCGCCGCACCGCCAAGGTACGGTCGGGCCTCGGGCCCGAGGTTGCGACCGGGGCCGGCCGGGTCGAGGTGGCGCTGTTGCTCGCTGCCAGGTGGTTGCCCTTTGTGCGCCCCGAGCCGCGGGCGTCGGCCGTCCAGGTGCCGGTAAAGAGGAAAGGGGTACCCATCGTGGACCGGCGCTTCGTGGGCACCTGCCACCACGCCGGAGTCGCGGTGCACGTCTGGACCATCAATCAGGCCGCCGAAATGACCCGCCTGCTCGACCTCGGCGTGGACGGGATCATGACCGACCGCCCGAGCCTGCTGAAGGAAGTGCTGTGCCGGCGCGGCGAGTGGTTTGGAGGCGCCTGAGGAGCCTTTAGGGGACCGTCGCCTCCGGGACCAGGTCCTGGCTCCACATGTTGACTACCTCGACGTCGGAGCCCGTATGGGTGGCCTGCACGGTCCTTTGCCCACCGAGCGATATACCCACGTGGTAAATAGTGGTCGGGTCGCTCGGGTCCGACGCCCAGAAAATGAGGTCGCCGGGCTGGACCTGGCTGAGCGGGACGTGGGAGCCCGCGTAATACTGCTCGGCTGCCGTCCTCGGTAGGTACACCCCGGCCGCCTGCCAAGACGCCAACGCCAGCCCTGAACAGTCGTAGCCGTAAGGACCTATGCCACCCCAAATGTAAGGTTTACCAACCTGGGACAAGGCAAAATCTGCTGCGATCTCGCCCGCGCGCTGGGCTAGCTGGTAGGCCTCGGTCTGCGCCACCCGGGCACCAGGCACCGCCGCCACCGAGACCCTCGGGACGACGGCTGCCGGGTCGGCGACGACGGCTACGGCGTGACGGGCCACGAGCCTTGCCGACGTGTGCGAGGCGCTCCCAAACCCATAGGTGTTGCCCGAGGAATCGACAAGCCAGTAACCGCGGCCGCCCCGCGCCGCCGCGAAGCCCACGAACGTTGCCCCGGGAGCCACATGGGCCGGAGCACCCACAGCTCGGGCGTCGCCAAGGGCTAAGACCTCGCCCCGCGACGTTGCCAACCAGTACCCCCGGCCATCGGGTGTGGGCGCAAAGCCAACCACGTTGTTCGCCACAGTGCTGCTCGCCGAGCCTGCGCAGCGGGCATCGCCGAAGCAGTACACGTGGCCCGACGACGACACCAGCCAGTACCCCCCGCCCTCGGGCGTCCCCGCCATGGCCACGATCGGGCCGCTCGTACCTTCAGCGTGCGAGCCGAAGTAGCGAGCGTCGCCGAACTTGTACACGGCGCCGGCGGACGATGCCAACCAGTACCCGCGGCCGTCACGCGTGGCAGCCATAGCCACGATCGGCGCTGGGAGGTGCGCTGCGTGGCGGGTACCGAACGCCCCGTAGAAGCCGGCATCGCCGAAGCTGTAGATACCGCCCGTCGCCGACGCCAGCCAGTAGCCGCGGCCGTCGGGGGTCGCCGCCACGGCCACAATGGGGCCCTCCAGCCTGGCCGACCGGGGTAGCGCGCCGAGCACCGGTGCACCGCCCACCGAGCCCACCCCGCCCCCCCGGTCCACGACCCAGTACGCGCCCGAGGCGGCCGCCGCCCGGACCAGTGGCACTTCGTGGAGGGCGGGGGATGCGGACGAGGCGGCGGCGGGGCCGGCGCCCAAAACTATGTAGCCGAGTGAAAGGGCAGCCGAAATAAAGGCGCGTCTAATGAAGGCCGGGTCGGCGGTCATAATCGGTCCTCTGGTCGCGGGGCTAGAGCAAGCCGGACCGGCCTTGTAAACCGGCCTCGACCAGGCGCGGTTCGATCAGCCCGGTGACTTACCTGCTAGCCCGAGCCGGCGCCAAGTGGCGAGGACATACCCCGGGCCACCCGGTACGCAAATAGCGTGCCACCGGCTTGCTCTTGTTAGTTTCATAAAAGCTAAACGAACAAGCGGGCGACGTCAAGAGTTTGCGTCAAAAAAACAATCGCCACGCAGGATTGTCTGGCTGCGCCATCTTTAAGGTTTTATAGCGAAATGTACTATTTGTCCCGCTCCTTGGCCTCGGCTGCCGGTTGGCAACGGGAGCAAAGGCGCTGGTAAACGGGCCAGTCAGGCAGGTGCCGGGACGACTCGCGGACCGCGTAGACAAATCGTCCAGGGCGCGCGTACATCAGCTGGAGTTATTACTTTGGGCCCAAACTATTTAGGGATAAAGTGCTGCGCCGGTGCGCCGGCAGGCGATGAGACGGCGAGGGGAGGCCCAGCCGACGCGCTCTACTTGAACCGGTAGGTGATGCGGCCCCGCTTCAGGTCGTAGGGGCTGATCTCGACCTGGACCCTGTCGCCAGGCAGGACGCGGATGCGGTGCATGCGCATCTTGCCCGAGTTATGGGCCAGGACTTCATGGCCGTTGTCCGTTTTCACCCTGAACGTGGCGTTCTTCAGCGACTCCACGACAGTCCCTTCGAGCAGGATGGCCTGCTCCTTGGCGTTCGTGTTAGACAGCTTGTTCTCCTCCTGGTACCGGTCCAGCTCCAGCCTCGAACACCGGGACAGGGTGGGCCCATGTTCTTAGCAATCTCTTAGCTGAGCTCAGTCTACCGGCTCATCGTGCTCCTGGACCGGGCAGGCGGCTACTAAGCCGACGACGCCGCCTGGTCGCCCGTCGTGCCCTCCTCGGTGAGGTCCAGCGGGCCGTTACCGCCGTGAGCGGCGCCGTGTACGGCTGCGCCAGGGGTGGTCCCGGGCTCGGGCGCGAGCTCTTGGGCAGCGATGCGGTCGGCCTCCGTGCGCTCGGCCTCGTCGGCCCCGCCGCCAGGGCTGGCCTGGTCCGTCGCAAGGCGCTCAGACAGGGCAAGGGCGCCGGCCGCAGCGCCGGCGCCAACGGCCAGCTGGGCAACGGCCCAGCCCAGACCGCGGCGGTGCTTGCCACGCAGTGCGTCCAGCGTCAAGGAACCCCCGCCGGTGCCTGCCACCGCGAATGTAGCCGCGAGGATGTGCAGGTTGTACTCGAAGCCGTGCTCCATTGCCCAAAAACCGTGCTTGTAGTGCACCCTGGCGATGGCGCCGACCATCACGCCGCTGACCATCGCACATGCCGCGGGCACTCCCAGCCCGGCCACCATAAGAGTGCCGCCGGCCGTCTCAGCCAGCCCGGTGGCGATGGCGAACGGGCGGCCAGGTTTGAAACCCATTTGCTCGAACGATTGACCGGTGCCGTCGGGCCCCTGGCCGCCGAACATGTTCGTAAGCTTCTGCAGGCCATGGCCGGCCATAGTGGCCCCGGTCACCACCCGCAACGCTGTCGTAGCGAACCCCATGCCTACCTCCCTCGGCCGCTGACTTCGGGCACATACCCGCCCGACGGCCTTCTCACTCCACGAGATGACCCTACCGTGGGCGCCAATATGTGCGCACCGGCGCGGCCCACCTTTTGCCTCAGCGCGACCGCGGCTTCCTGTCCCGTCGCGCGTCGCCATGGGGCCTGAACTCCTCTCGCACTACCTCGTCGGCCGGCTTATCGCGGCGCAAGCCCAGGAAGCTGGGATGGCGCAGGCGACCATCGGCGGTCCAATTACCGAAAGCGACCTCGGCGACCAAGTGTGGCTCCACCCAGCGCGCCCCTTTTTCGGTTACCGGAGCAGAGAACGGGGACCTGCTTCGCTCGAGCCGTAGTAGTTCGCCCAGCAACTGCGAGAGCATGGCTTGGCTGAAGCCGGTGCCAACCTTGCCGGCGTACACAAGCAGGCCGTCCCGCCAATAGCCAAGCAAAAGAGCACCGAACCCGGTGCGCGCCCGCTGGGGAGGAGTGAACCCGCCGATAACGAGCTCCTGGCGTGCGGCACATTTCAGCTTCAGCCAGTCGCCCGAACGCCCGGCGCGGTACGGCGAGCCGAGGCGTTTGGCTATTAGCCCTTCCCACCCATCTTGGCAAGCACCCTCCAGCAGCCGCGCCGGTGCGCCGTCGAGCCTGGGGACCACGTTCACCCCGGCGACGCCGCCGGCCAACCTTGTGAGCAAGGCCTTGCGTTCCTCGAGAGGCAGGTGCCGCAAGTCGTGCCCGAGCAACCAGAGGAGGTCGAACAGCCAGTACTCGACCGTCTCGGCACTACCCTGCTGCAGGGCGCCGAAACTGGGCCGGCCGCTCACCAGGCCGACAACCTCCCCATCGACGACAAAGTCCCCTGCC
>DATJST010000157.1:0-4457 GCA_035503975.1 Acidimicrobiales bacterium
GGGCACCTGGCGGCGGGGCACCTGGCGGCGGGGCATCTGGCGGCGGGGCACCTGGCGGCGGGGCATCTGGCGGCGGGCTTTTCATCCCCGGCACGACCGCTGCCACTGGTCGCGTCGGGACCGCGCTCTACCGCGGGCCCGGGGTGGGGCCGGCGGAGGCGGCTGCGGAGGCAGCTGTCGCCCCCTCGGCGGCTCCAGCAGCCGAGGCGGAGGCGGCGGCGCGGCCGCTCACGCCGGGCCGGCGCTGGTACCGCCGGCTCACCCTTGGCGGGGGCGCCGCACTCATGGTGCTGGCCGCGGCACTGTTCGTCGTCGACCGTGCCTCGTCGCCTCGGCTACCCGGGGACACCGTGAGCGGCGGCCAGGGCAGCATCACCGCCCGACTTGCCCAGGCTGAGGCCCTGGCGTCGTCTGACCCAGCTGCCAGCCTCAGCTTGTTCGGCTCCGTCCTCGCGCAAGAACCTCGCCAACCCGTGGCGCTGACCTACGCCGGTTGGATGTACGCACAAGCCGGTTATGCCAGCAAAGGTCTGAAGATGCTCGCCACCGCCGAGGCCGTCACGCCCGCCTACGAGCCGGCCCACTTCTACCGTGGCCTCGTCCTCCTGGATTATGCAGGGGACCCAGCTGCCGCCGCCGCCGAACTGAGGTCGTTCCTCGCCAGCCACCCGGCGACCGAGGCGGCGCACGAGGCGGAACAGGCGCTTGCCTTCGCCGAGGCCGAGCTACGAGTGGCGAAGTCTAAATCGCTCCCGCAGGCACGGCCGGGCGCGCCAGTGACGACATGAGCGCCAGAAGACGTGAGCGCCAGTGAAGACGACAGAAACGGTCGCTTTGCCGAGTTTGTGACGTCAACCCGCCGAACCCGAGTGACGAGACCTGCAACGATGCCGAATTTCTGACATTCACTTTTCTGCTCTGCCGACTTTCTGCCGTTTTTCGACATAAAGTCGGCAAAGCGGAAGGGCGCCCGGAACTGTTCCTGCGGAAATGCCGAGTTTCTGACATGGTTGCCCGCTGCCGCCAACTCTGCCGCCGACCGCCACAAGGGCCGCGCCCGCCCGGCAGTCAGGAGAGCTGACGGCTCAAGGCACGAGCGAGGTGCTCGGCCAGGAGCGGGGGTACGGCGTTGCCGACTTGCCGGTACTGGCTCGTCCGGAGCCCGGCGAAGGTGGTCCCGGCCGCGAAGGTCTGTAGGCGTGCAGCTTCCTCGACGGTTATGCGGCGGGCCGCGGGAACGCATCCTTCTCGGGGTGTACCGCCCGACTTCAGGTGCGCGTGGTAGCCGGGCACGGTGCCGAGCGGGTCGACCCAGGGCGTCTTGTTGCCGCCCATACTTGCGAGCAGGGTCGGTGCCGGGCGGGCCAGGTTGATCGGGCGGCCGCCGCCGTTGTAGAGGTGCCCGTGGTAGGGGTCTGGCCGAAGCGAGGGCCGGCGGGCGTAGGTGACGATGGCTCGGTTGGGCTCACCCCGCGGGGTGGTCGCGTCGATCACAGAACCGGAGGCTACCCAGGGCCGCTTGCCGAGCCGCCCGTGGGTGGCCGGTGGGAACGTAAACGGCGAGCGCGGCGTGCCCACGACGAACAGGCGCCTCCTCAGCTGAGGCACGCCGTAGTCTGCTGCCTGGACGATGCTCCACGAAACCTGGTAGCCGAGCGCCTCGAGCTGGCCCACGAGCCCGTCGAGGTACCGGCGCTTGGCCCCCGCGGCCAACCCGGCCACGTTTTCCAGCAAGAAGGCCGCTGGGCGGAGCTCTGCGACCGCTCTCACGAACTGCGGTAGGCCGTTGCGAGGGTCGGCCGCCGCGAGGCGCTTGCCGCCGACCGAGAACGGCTGGCACGGGGGCCCGCCTGCGACCAGCGCGACCTGGGCGCGCCACGGCCGCCAAACGACGCCCGCGATGTCGCCTTGGAGCACCCTGGTACTTGGGTGGCGCAAGCCGAAGGAGGTGCAGGCGTCGGGGTCGAGCTCTGCTGCGGCTACGACCGCGAAGCCGGCCGCTTCCAGTCCGAGCGAAAGCCCGCCCGCGCCCGCGAACAGGTCGATCGCCTCGAGCGCCGGCATCGAAGAGCATTCTGGCGCGGGCCTCTCTGGTGCGCAATGATGCCTTAGCGGCAACCCAGCCGCTCACAAGGAGGCAACATGGACCGGCTTGAATGCCAGTGGTGCCATGCCCACAACCCGGTCGAAGCGCGGTCATGCGAGCACTGCGGCGCGCCGCTTGACAGCGCCAACGTCGTTTCCGACTCGGGGTGGCGGGAAGCTCCCCGCTTACGGGATATGGCCAAGTTCCAGTTCTCCAACAGCACCTGCCAGGTCGAGGGCGAACTGGTGCCCGTCGCCGAGATCAACTTGAGCCCGGGCGACGGCGTCATATTCGAGCACCACACGATGCTCTGGAAGGACGAAAGCGTGCCGCTCGGGATGTACCCCCTCGGTGGCGGGATGAAGCGCTCCCTCGGGGGCATGCCGTACGTGGTCACCCAGGCGGGTGGGCCGGGCAGGATCGCCTTCTCACGCGACGCCGCCGGCGAGATAGTCACGTTGTTGCTCCACCCGAGCATGGAGCTCGACGTGCGCGAGCACGCTTTCCTGGCCGCATCGCATTCGGTGCGTTACAGCTTCGAGCGCATAAAGGGCTTGGCGAACATCCTGCACGGCGGGAGCGGCATGTACCTGGACCGCTTCGTCACTGCAGGCGAGCCCGGCATAGTGCTCCTGCACGGTTACGGCAACGTCTTCGAGCGCACCTTGGCGCCGGGCGAGAAGATCCTCGTTGAGCCCGGCGGTTACCTGTACAAGGACTCGAGCGTGACCATGCAGGCAATGCAAATGCCCGTCAAGACGGGCCACTTCCGTCACGGCATGTACTTGGCGGAGATGACGGGGCCCGGACGGGTCGGCATCCAGTCCATGTACCACCACCACAACACCGAGTAAGCCGTGACCACCTACCCGCCACCCCAAGGCTCGCCCGTGGGCGCGCCCCCGGTTGCCGGCCCGCCTCCCGGGGCGGGACCGCAAGCCGCACCGCCGGGGGCTCCGTATGTTTGCCGCTACTGCCGACTGCCTTCGGACGCGAGCGGCAGCAGCTGCCCCAACTGCGGCGCGCCGGTAGACGTGCGCGCCGTCGTGTCGGACTCGGGCTGGGTCGAGCAACCCGCGATCAAGGACATGGCCCGGATCCAGTTCGGCCAGTCGCGTTGCCAGATCGAGGGAACGCTCGTGCCGAGTGTCGACTTCAACCTGGCCCAAGGCGAGGGCGTCATCTTCTCGCATCACACGTTGCTGTGGACCGGCCCCGACACCCACCTCGAACAGTGGGCGCAAGGCGGGTTCTTCCAGCGCATGTACGCGGGCATGCCGCTGTTCCTGATGCGGGCCACTGGCCCGGGGCACGTGGCCCTCTCCGAGGACCACCCCGGAGAGGTGGTAGCGCTGCCTATCCCTCCGGGCCGCGGCTTCGTAGTCAAAGAGCACGCCTTTTTGGCCTGCAGCGAAGGCATCCAGTACACGTGGCAAAACTCCCCGGTGTGGTTGGAGGTACGGGAAGGGCAAGACGAAGTCGAGTTCGAGTACCCAATCGGCCCCTATGTAGACCTCTTCGTCGCCGCCGGGCAGCGGCCCGGCCTACTGTTGCTGCACTGCCCGGGCAACCTCTTCGTACGCGACCTGGGACCTGGTCAGACGATCCTCGTGCAACCGAGCGCGGTCGTCTACAGCGACACCTCGATCAATTACAGCCTCCACTGCGAGTACCCCAACGCTGGCGGCATGTCGTTTTGGGGCAGTTACAACTACCGGACCATCTGGTTGCGCCTGACAGGCCCGGGGAGGGTCGCAGTGCGTTCGATCTTCGAAAAGCCGGAGCGTTACCCAGGTATCGTGGCGTCGAGCGGGATGACGCACGCCCGCTGGTAGCACGGGTGCTGGGCTGGTTAGGGGCTCGCTTGGCGCGAGCGAGCCCTCAGCCCCGCCAGCGGCACTTGAGCTGCTGAGCGACGAAGTGGTCAACCGCCTCGACGGCCTTTTGCTGGCCGTCCAGAAAACAGACGTGAGCGTCGGTATGCCCTGCGTCGTCGCCGTGCCCGCTCGGGTAGGCCATAACGACGCGCCCCAGAAGGGTTATGGTACCGACGAAATCAACCAGCGTCGCAGCCAACTCCATCGTTACCTCTACGACGTCGCCCGCTCGGAGCTGCTTTGCCCCCTCCAATTTCAGCCCGCCGTGCGACAAGTCGGCCACCATGGCGCGGTGGGACTGGCCCCGGTGCGCGGAACGCACCGGCCGTATATCGGCGGGCAGGCCGACGCCGACGCGCGGGTCCAGCCGGCGCTGGATGAACATGGGGGCGTCCAGCAGCTGTACCTCGGCCTTGCGATGCCCGGGCGCACAGCTGACGATGCAGATCCAGCGGTACATGCCCCAGGACAGAGCCATGAACATGTCGGCCACA
>DATJST010000158.1:0-6255 GCA_035503975.1 Acidimicrobiales bacterium
CCCAGCCCGCTTCCGCCACCGGGAGCCCGAGCCGCCCAGGCTGCCAGCCCTTGCGTGGATCAACGACCCCGCCCGCTTCACAGAACCTCCTGCTCAAAAGGCTCCGTAAGTTCGTGTCTCAAAATGCTTGACAAGTTCCGAACTGAGGAGCAGACAGCTTGGGCAGAACAGCTCGACCCGCAAGAGCTGCGCGTAGGTGTCCCGAGTTGTCGCGAATTAGCTGTCAGCGAAGGTACATGCCCTCTGAGCGGGGCTTCCTGAACTTTGGACAGTGTTCCGAGCCCCGTAGGAACTGTCCTTTATTGAGCAGGCTTGGGCTGGGGACGGCGCAGAACCTTGCCCTTAGCACCATCGTCGGTATATCGTAAATGGAGTGAAGTCCTTTCCAAGACGTAAACGGCGATGAGAGCCTCTAGCGGTTGGGGCTCTCCCGACCGGAGCCTCCTTGTGCTCACGACCCTCGCGAGCGGTCCCAAGCACGGCTACGCGCTCATAAAGGATGTCGAAGCTTTCGCCGGGGTCCGGCTAGGCCCCGGCACTTTACGGGTCTTTCCAAGCTGGAAGCGGCAGGCTTGGTCGTTGGCGCTCGTTATCGGCAGTCGAGCCGGCGACGATGGCGTCCTGCAAGATATGTCCTGTGAGCGCCGCTTCCTCGACAGGGTCATCCTCCCAGGGCCGGCGCAGCTCGATGACGAGGACAGACATGTGGACCTTCTCAGGCGTCGTCGGAGAAGCCTCGGCCAGGACCCTACCCGCGCCGGCGCTCGTCCAATCAGCGCTTGAAGACGATATTTCGGGGTCGATAGTGGTAGTTCTTACGGCGGGAGCTGTCGGCCGGCGATTTCGCAGGCTAGGCACGCCGTGGCTCGGCATCGGTGGTCTACTAGGAGCTAAATCCTTCGGTGTTGAGGGTCTCAGCGGCTCTTGGCGGCAGCACGACCACCCTTTCGGCCAGCTTCGCGCTTCTGCGCCGTGGTGCCGCCCTGCGAAGCTGCCGAACGCCGTGCGCCCGAGCCAGATGCGTGGCCGCCCCTTGACGACGCGCCGGGGGAGTTGGCGATCCGGGCCGCACGTTCCTTGGACATGCCCTTGTCCTTCAGTGCCTCGTATTGCTCCTCGTTCTTCACGCTGGCACGCGTGCCTGGCATTAGGGCTCCTTTCTCCTACTGGTCTGCCTGGTAGCTTCTCTTCCCCGCGCGCCGATTCTCAATACCCCCAGTGCCCGAGAGCACCAGTACTGCCGATAGAACTCGCCAGTGGAGGGATAAGGGCTGAGATGCCGAGGCGGCGGCGCTCCAACTGGCACTCGGCGGGGTGCGCCGGCGAAGGCACGGCAAGAGTTTTTCCTTCACTGGGACGGAGGCGCGCCCGTAGACGACGCCGATGTGCTGGAGCGTTTATCCAAGCTCGCGGTCCCCCCGGCTTGGGCCGACGTGTAGATCTGCCCCTGGCCGCACGGCCATGTACAGGCGGTCGGCACCGATACTGCCGGCAGGCGGCAGTACCTCTACCTCGACGCCTGGCGGACATTGCGAGACCGGGAGAAGTTCGAGCGGGTGGTTGGGTTCGGGGCGTTGCCTGCCTAAGCTCATGGACCGAGTCGGCCACGACTTGGCCCTCGACGGCCTGGTGGAGGCGCGGGTGGTGGCGACAGCAGTCCGCTTGTTGGACCTCGGCTTCTTTCGGATAGGTGGCGAGGACTATGCCCGCCAGCACGAGACCTTCGGTATCGCGAGCCTCCAACGTCGCCATGTCCGGGTGAGGGGAGGCCGCATGGTCTTCGATTGCCGTGCCAAAGAGCCCATCCGCAGGCAGGTCGAGGTCGCCGACGACGAAGCCCTTGAGGTGGTCAAGGCGCTGAAGCGACGCCGGGGCGGCGAAGCCAACCTCTTTGCGTACAAGGACGGCTCGGGTTGGTCCTATGTCCGCTCAAGCGACATAAACGGCTACATTTGCCAAGCCACCGGAGGAGCCCACAGTGCAAAGGACTTCCGCACCTGGGCGGCAACCGTCCCAGCGGCGGCCGAGCTCGCGGCACAGGGTCACGGGAAGCGGAGGGAATTAGTCAATATGCCCCCGATCCTGCCGGCTGAGCAGCCGTTCCCCTTGCGGCTGGCGCTTTACCACGTTATCTTTGGCCCTTTACTCGCAAAGGTACGGATGTCTTGTGGGCACCTGCCAACGGAGGGCGAAACATGACCATGGTGCTCGCGCTGAAAGTCCCGATGCGGAAAAGATCGGTAGCGGCGCTGTGCGCCGGGTTAGCGATGGTGTGCTCGGGCACGGTGGTCCTGGCGGCGGCCCCAGCGTCAGCAGCCACGATCTGGTACGCGTCGCCGACCGCTATCGGTAGTGGTAACTGCTCCGACGCCGCAGACGCCTGCACACTCCCAACGGCGCTCTCGGACGCGCAGAGCGGCGACATCATAGACCTGGCAGCCGGCAGCTACCCGCCCGGCTCCTACGGGCTCACCATTTCGACTTCGGTCACCCTCCAACCGGTCACTCCCAACACGGCCGTTACCCTCGAAGCGAGCGGTTCCGCATACCCAACGGTCTCTGTGAACAGCGGCGTTACAGCTACCATCACCGGGGTCACTATCACAGGCGACCTCTATAACGGGGGCAACCTGACGGTGGAGGGCTCTACCATCACAGGCGGTAACGACACCACAGGAGGCGGCATAGGCAGCTATGGCACTCTCACAGTGGAGGGCTCCACCATCACCGGGAACACCGCCTCGAAGAGCGGCGGTGGCATCTTCGATGGCAGCGGCACCACGACTGTGGTGGCCTCGACAATCACGGGTAATACGTCGCAATATGGCGCTATCTACAACTACGGAGGCACGGTCTACCTTGCGGCGGACATCATTGCCCACAACTCCGGTCCTGACTGCGGCGGCTCCATTACCGACGACGGTTACAACGTGGACGACGACGGTAGCTGTGGGCTGAGCAGCGCCAACGGGAGCATCAGCAGCTCGTCCACGGTGGCGCTCGGGCCGCTCGCTGAAAACGGTGGCCCGACCGAGTCCATCCTCCCCCTCTACCCCAACTCGGCCATCGGCCTGATCCCAAGCTCGACTTCGGTCATGGTCAACGGGCAGGCCGTGCAACTTTGCCCGACGACGGACCAGCGGGGGATCGGGAGCCTGTCGGGGCAGGCGTGCAATGCAGGCTCTGTGCAGTTCGGGTGGCCGGTAGCCGCGGCCCAAAGCTTCACAGCCACAGAAAACACCCAGCTCAGCGAGCCAGCCTTGACCCTTATGAGCGGGGAGACCGATGACAACACGGGCGCAACTGCTCCTGCTTACCCAGGCTGGACTGCGGCTTTGGCCACCCAGGCAACCGATGGTACGGCGGTCGTTAGCCCCAACGGGTCCTTCACGTACACGCCAACCAGTAGCACCTTCACTGGCACCGACAGCTTCACCTACACCCTGACGGACAACCTCGGCTACACCTCTGGGCCGGCGACGGTGACGATTACCGTGAACCCGAGCTTTTCCATCTCGGTCAACGGCGGTACCACCACGCAGACGGCCGAGTACGGCACCAGTACCACCACCTTCAGCGAGAGCGGAGTGCCCGCAAATACGAGCGGCACGCTGACTTTTTCGGCCAACGGGACTACAGCGCTCTGCGAGATCTCGACGTTCTCGTCCACTACGGAGAGCTGTAGCCCGGACCCGGATATAGACCTGGCGCCGAGCAGCACTCCTTACACGGTGAACGCCAGCCTGAGCGCCGACAACACAACCGAGCCGGCATCTAACACGGTGCCGCTCACGGTCACGCCCTTCGCGGTAAGCGCCACCATCGAGGGGAGCCAGACCTACGGTTCCTCCAAGCCACAGTTCTCCGTCGAGACATCCAATGCCCCAGAGGGTGTACTGAGCGGCACCCCGGTCTGCACCGAGGTGAACGGAGGGGCGACCAAGATCGGCCCAGCCCTGACCGCCGGCGGGAGTTACACCATCTATGCCCCGAGCTGTTCTGACCTGAGCGTCTCGCCGAGCGCCGATTACGCCCTCAGCTACGTGGGCGGGCCTTTCACAGTCACTCAGGCGCAGACTTCGCTGTCCCTCCACGGCGTGCCGCCTGGCTGGGTGCTCGTAGGTACACCGGTCGTCTACGTGGCAACCGTCTCCAAGGGGACCATCCCAGGCACCCTCACCGGCACGGTCGCCTTCACCGAGAACAGCACGACCATTGCCGGCTGCGGGGCGGTGAAGCCTGTCCTCGGGCTCTACGCCTGCCTCACCAAGTTCAGCGCACCGGGCAGCTACAGCATCGGGGCTACCTACGAGGGTGACCCCGACTTCACCAACTCCACGGGTTCGCTCAGCCAGCCCGTCTACCAGCTCCCCGCGATAACGAGCGCCAACCACTACACCGCCACGGTCAACAAGTCCTTCAGCTTCCCGGTAAGCGCCACTGGTTACCCATCACCGACCTTGTCAGAGACAGGCGCTTTGCCCAAGGGGGTGACCTTCAGCTCTGGCGTGCTCTCGGGGACACCGGCAAAAACGGGGACCTACCCGATAACCATTTTCGCCACCAACGCCGCGGGCACGGCCCATCAGGACTTCACCTTGGTGGTACAGATGTAAGACAACAAAAGGGCTAAGTCGCCAGAGAAGCCAAGCTGGCGCTGCGGTCATAACGTACGCGCCCGCGACGCGGTGCAGCCGCCATTTGTCGCGGTGCCAGCACCTCAGCCTTTAGCTGAACTGGCTTGCACTACCACTATCTTCGGTATATCGGAACTGGAGTGATGTCCTCTCCCAGCAGTAAGCGGCAATGAGAACCTCTGGCGGCTGGGGCTCGCCCGACCGGAGCCTCCTCGTGCTCACGAGCCTGGCGAGCGGCCCCAAGCACGGTTTTGCGCTCATAAAGGATGTCGAGGCTTTCGCCGGTGTCAGGCTGGGGCCTGGCACCTTGTACGGCTGCCTGTCCAAGCTGGAGGCGGCGGGCTTGGTCCAGGCGCTCCCAGCCGAGGACAGACGACACCCCTATCGGGTCAAGCGGCTGGAATAGAGGCATTGCGGACAGAACTTGTCGAGGTCGCTCGGGTAGCCGAAGTCGGGCTCGGCCGGATAAGGGAGGCCGTCCTGTGAGCGGCCGAGCGGTGAGCTGGGCCCTGCGGCTTTACCCGAAGCGGTGGAGGCGTCGTTATGGAAGAGAGGTACTCGACCTTGCTGACGAGCTCGTCGCCTTTGGCGAGACCACGAGCACCCGAGCCGCGGTTGGCCTTGTCCCAGCAGCACCGAGGGAGCACTTGCAGGTCCTGCGCCCTCGTCGAGCCGTCCTGGCGTTCGGTGCGGCAGTGGTAGTGCTTATTGGCGTGTTGGCCGCGACGGCCCTCGGAGGCAGGACCCCGTCAAGCTCCCGTCCGGCGAGCGAGGCCATCTTTACTGCCTTCGTCGAGCCGACGGCCAGCACCCGAGAGATCGCAGTGCTGCGCCGAGAGCTATCCCGCTGGGAACCCGAGCAGGTGAGGTCGTGCCAGTACGTGGACAAGGCGCAGTCCTTTGCCCAGTTCAAGGAGAAATTCCGCGCCGACCCCGACGTTGTAAGAGCCATGACGGCAGAAATGATGCCGTCGTCATTTCGCTGTGCCTTGGCCGAAGCGGACGGCATGGTCCACGTCGTTCGCGAACTGGTGGCGAAGCCGGACATCTTCGCCGTCATGGTGGGCGACCCTGCCGAGGCCAAGGTTCCGTGATCGGCGATCACTTCGGCTCCCTACGTTTGCTTCAACGGGCGCTCTGGGTTGGCGTGAAATCCCTGCTGAGCGCTTAGTACCACGCCTCTTCCGGAACCGTGCATAGGTTCCGACTGAGGCCGGCTCATCGCCCACGCGTTCGAGCGTCGGTCTGACCTGCACCACCCATAATCGTCGTGAACCTCGCGCTACCTAGCTTTGCCGGCGTGAACGATAACGGGGCATCGAGCAGGACTTTCTTCGCGACACGGATCCTGGCTGAACCTGACAAACCCCAGGTAGGCGGTTTCCTAAACAGTGCGTCGCAAGTTCGAGTCTTGCCGGGGGGCACCAACCGGTGGCGGCGCTTGTCACAACAAGCCTCCGCGTCACCGCAATGTCATCGAAACTCTGCGCGACCACCCCTTCCGGGCCTCTCCAGACCCCACATATACGTTCCATGCACATCGCCTGACCTGCCCAAACTCCGAGGACTTCACTAGACCACACATTTGTCAGGCTTTTGAGGTGCTAGTGGGCGCAAG
>DATJST010000159.1:0-2105 GCA_035503975.1 Acidimicrobiales bacterium
GCACATCGGCGGTAATTCCTGCCAGGTCGAAGGGCTCGCGACGGTCGAGCCCGCGCCCGCTGGTCGCAAGGGTGAGGAGCGCTTCGATGAGCTGCTCCTGTTGTTCGCCGGAGGAGATGAGCTCGTGGCCCATAGTGCGCAAGTCGTCGACAGTGGCATCGGGATTGGTGAGGGTTACGTCGAGAAGCGCGCGGTTGAGGGCGAGCGGTGTTCGCAGCTCGTGAGAGGCGTGGGCGATAAACTCGCGCTGGGCGCCGAAGGCGGCTTCGAGCCGGTGCAGCAGTCCGTCGATGGTATCGGCCAGGTCCTTGACCTCGTCGCTGGGGCCTGGCAGGGCCAGCCGTTCGTGCAGGTTGTGCTCGGTGATCCGCTGAGTCGTTGTTGTCATGGTGCGCAGCGGCCGAAGTACGCGGCCGGCAACGAGCCAGCCGAGCGCGGTGGCCAGCACGGCCATGTTCGCCAGGGCCATACCCGACATGGCCAGAAGCTCGTGCATGTCGGTCGCGTGAGTCCCGAGGATCGCGAGGGCTTGCGCTCTGGCGAACTGTTCCTTGCAAGAAGCTGAACAGTTCACTCCCAGTGGCGCGAGATCAGGGTGGGACTTGCTACTTGGTGCGGCGGGCAATGGGAGCACCGAGTTATTCACATGGCCGCTGGTAGCCGAGCGCACCAACAGGTAAGTGATGACGAGCAGGCCGACCCCAGCCGCGAGGAACAGCAGGCTGTACAGGAGGGTGAGGCGCAAGCGCACTGTGCGCCGCGGCAGCCACGAGCTTGAGCGCATCATGATGAGGGGCATGGTCAGGTTCACGGAAACCAGATCCGGTAGCCGTTGGCGACGGTTTCGATAATCGGGGGGTCGCCAAGCTTGGCCCGGAGGCGGCTGATGGTCACCTTGACGGTCTTGGTGAAAGGGTCGGTCATCTCGTCCCACACCGCCTCCAGCAGCTCCTCGGTGGTCACGACGCGTCCGCGCGCGGCCAGCAGGTGTTCCAGGACGCCGAGCTCTTTGGGGTTGAGGGCCAGTGGCCGGTTCGCCCGGACGGCGATCCGGCGGGCGGTGTCGAGGGACAGATCGCCGTGGACCAGCACCGGAGGCAGTACCCGGGCCGGGCGGCGACCCAGGGCTCGGATGCGGGCGACTAGCTCGGCGAAGGCGAACGGCTTGGGCAGGTAATCATCGGCGCCTAGGCTCAGGCCCTCGACCCGGTCGGCGACTGTTGCTGATGCGGTGAGCATCAGCACCCGGCTCTGGTAGCCGTCGGCGACCAGCGTCCGGCAGACCTCATCGCCATGGGTATCCGGCAGGTCACGGTCCAGCACGACTACGTCGTAGTTGGTTCCGGCGACGTGCATGAGCGCGTCGTTACCGTCGAAGGCGACATCGACAGCCATGCCCTCACGACGCAGCCCGGCCGCGACCGTGGTTGCCAGCTTCGGGTGATCCTCGACGAGCAGCACTCTCACATCCGGGCACCTCCTGCATTGCATCCTTGCCCGGGCCGGGGCGCCGGCCGTTGCGAAGCGGGCCACTCGAGTCCGGGAGCTGGGAACTTGTCCGCACCAGGATGGCCGGTGACCGGTAACAACGGGGTTACAGCGTGACCGGCTTGTAACCGGTGGTGTCGTACACCTCTCCTAGCACACGCGCGAGAAGGAGAGGAGTCGCTGTTTCCCATGTTCTTCGTAACCTACCTGGGTCGGGAGATGCGTCGCCGGATGCGGCAGGCGGTCCTTGTCGCGCTGGGCCTAGCCCTGGGGATCGGCCTGGTCGTCACCATAAGTGCCGCCACGGCCGGGGTGAAGAAGGCCCAGTCCGACGTGCTGAGCCGCCTGTACGGGGTGGGCACCGACGTGGCCGTGACCGGCCCGGCGGAGGCGCCACCCGCGCCTGGCACACAGCCCCAGATCGGGCAGAATCTTGTGCTCGCCCCTGGCGGTACGCAAATCTGCACCAACGGCCGCCACTGCGTCAACGCCGCGGGCCACACATACGATTCGCTGTACGCGGCGCCATTGCTGCGGCCGTTCGGCACGTCCTCGGTGGCGGAGGTGGCGAAGCTGCACGACGTGGAGGCGGTCGTCGGCGTGCTCACGCTCGCCGC
>DATJST010000160.1:0-4130 GCA_035503975.1 Acidimicrobiales bacterium
GCTCGAGCTCCTCGCCGACGACGTCGTGGTTTGGACAGATGGCGGCGGAAAGGCCAGGGCCGCCTCGCGCCCGATTGTGGGCAGAGAGCAAGCGGCCCGGTTCCTGGCCAGGGCCGCCCAGGCAACCCCCGCCGGGGCCCACGTCCTCCAAGTCAACCTCAACCACCAGCCCGGCCTCGTCGCGCTCAGCAACGACGTCGTGCTCTCGGCCGCCGTCCTGGACATTGCCGAGGGGCGCGTCTGTGGCGTGAGGATCGTCGTCAACCCCGACAAACTGGCGGCCTTGGGGCGGGCCCTTGCGCGCTTCAGCTCCGACAAGGACAAGGAGGAGCCAACGGGATGACAGGCGGAAAGACCGGTGACCCGGCAGGGTACTTCGCACCTCTTTCGGCGAGCCGTTACATGCTCCTCACGACCTTCCGCCGTGACGGGCGCGAAGTCGCTACGCCGGTGCACGTCGTCGCGCAGGACGGCGCCGCCTTTTTTAGGACCTGGGACGTTTCCGGGAAGGCCAAACGGCTCCGCCACACGCCGGCGGTGAAGGTCGCCCCCTGTAACCCCCGGGGGCGCCGGCGTGGGGAAGACCTGGCCGCCAGGGCCGTCCTCCTGACAGGCGAGGCCTCGCGACAGGCGGCGGAGAAGCTGGCCCGGGCACACCCGTTACTTCATGGCCGCTTGATCCCCTGGTACCACCGCCGCCGTGGCTGGCAGACCCAGCAGTACCGTCTTGACCCGCCTTGAGCAACCCGCCCAACGCCGGGTTGTCCGGTCCGGGCGCACGAAAACACGCTGAGTTCTCTGGGAAAACTGCTCGTAGCCGCGGGGCACCGAGGGGCCCCGTGCCTGAAAGCTCCCAAGCGAGCCGGCCGCGCTGTCGCAGGTTGCCGGAACATGGGGGTCCAAACAGTGGAGAGCGCGCGGGAAATAACTTCGCGCGTTCGCGCCGTAGGAAGCTCACGCGAGCGAATTCCAAAACGCCGCTGGCGCGAGGTTTGTGGGCGATTTCGCGCAAGAAAGTCACGCGAGCCGACGTTGCGCGTTTAGGTCGCGTGAGGACGAAGGCGCGCGTTCAGCTCGCGCATCGCTTCGGGGGTCGCGCTCGGTACTGTGACGATGTGGTCGCAGCTGACCACACTTTCTCGGTCAAGGCCGTTGCGGGTGCCGAGCGCGGGGCCGAAGAGCAGCCCTGGTCACCCATTCCGGCACGCCAACCTGAAAATGAGAAAGCCTCAACCGCCATCGAGAAAAGACGGCTGTAGCCTGCCGGTGCCAACAAGCCGGACGGTCACCTTCAATCCCCCGTCCGGGGGGGCGTCCGCCTGAAGCACTCCGTTATGGGCGCTCACAACTGAGGCGACGATACACAGCCCGAGCCCGGCACCCTGGCCGTTGTTGACGCGTTCGTCTAGGCGGGTGAACGCCTCGAACAACGATGGCAGCTTGGTTTGCGGGACTACCGGCCCGGTATTGGTGACCGACAGGTAGGCGTGGCCGTCCTTGGTGCCTGTCTCGATTCGCACCGAGCCGTTCGGCAGGTTGTAACGGACGGCGTTGTCGACGAGGTTGGCGGCGAGGCGTTCGACAAGGACACGGTCGCCGAGGGCGGGGGCAGGCAAGAGGTCGGCGTCGATGGCGATGTTGGAGGCTCTCGCCGACATGCCTGCCTGGTCGATGGCGTCCTGCGCCGCCGCTTCGAGGTCCACCAGCTCACGTGCCCTGAGGCCACGGTCGGAGCGAGCCAGAGTGAGGAGACCGTCGATGATCGCTTCTGATTGGCCGATGGCTTTGCGGACCCCGGCGACAAGCGTCTCGAGCTGTTCGGCCGTCCTGGTGGGTTTGGCCATCGCCACGTCGATCAGGGTGCGCACCGAGGTGATCGGAGTACGCAGTTCGTGCGAAGCGTTCGCCACGAACCTTCGCTGGCTAACGAAAGCCCTGTCCAGGCGGTCCAGCATGTCGTCGAAAGTGTCGGCCAGTTCCTTCAGCTCGTCGTGCGGCCCCTCGAGATGGATGCGCTCGTCGAGGTGCTCCTGGGATGCCCGCCTTGCGGCGCCGGTGACCCGTTTTAGCGGGAACAGGACCCGTTTCCCGACCAACCATCCCAGCAAGCCCGCCACCACTGTGGCGGCACCAAGGCCGATCAGCGACCCCGACAGCAGTTCGTGGAGGTCCTGGGCTCGCTGGCTGGCGGAGCCGAACCGAGCAGCGACGGCGAAGGCTCTCTTGCAGCGGGCGACCTGAGCAGGCACGAGCGTGCCGTTGAGTTGCGCGGTCGTGCAGGTCCGCATGAGCGCCTTGTCCGGGACGGCGACGGCGGTCGATGGGAGGCTGTGCCTGACGAGGGTGTAGGTTGCGGCGACCAACGCTCCGCCTGTGACCAGGAACAGCCCGGCGCACGCCAGCGCGACCCGAGCCCGCACGCTGCGCCGGCCCAGGTGCCTCACCCCAAGCTTGCTCCGCAACATGGCTACAGCACCCTGTACCCGCCGCCGATCACGGTCTCGACCAGCGGAGGGCCACCGAGCTTTCGCCGCAACCGCCCGATGGTGACCGTGACGGTTTTGGTGAACGGGTCCGCGTTTTCGTCCCAGACGGCTTCGAGGAGTTGCTCAGTGGTCACCACCGCACCCCCCGCGTCGATGAGGACCTCGAGCACCCCGAGTTCCTTCCTGGCCAATGGCACGGGGCGGCCTGCCCTGGTAACGGCCCGGCGGGCCCTGTCGACGACCAGGTCGCCGCGCACGAGGACCGGAGGCGTGGAAGGGCTACGGCGACCGAGCGCGCGCACCCGCGCTACCAGCTCGGTGAAGTCGAACGGCTTCGGCAGGTAGTCGTCCGCCCCGAAGTCCAGACCCTCGACCCGGTCCTCCACCTCCCCGGCGGCGGTCAGCATCAGGATGCGGCCCGTGCTGGGCGACGAGACGACCTCCTTGCAAAGCGCGTCCCCGTGCAGCCCGGGAAGGTCGCGGTCCAACACGATGACGTCGTAGGTGTTGACGAGCGCCTTCTCCAGCCCCGCCAGCCCGTCATAGGCGACGTCGACAGCCATACCCTGGTCGCGAAGACCCTCGGCAACGGCGTCGGCCACGACCGTGTTGTCCTCTACGACCAGCACCCTCACGACCCCAATGGTGGCGCAGCGGGGGTAACACTGCGGTAACGCCCCGTCGCCCGGCGGCTCCCCCGCTCGCCCGCCGGGGGTGTTACCGAGATGTTCCCAGCCTTTTCGTACGGTCCTGTCATGGACCAATTACGCGCACTTCTCCATCGGGAGCCAACAAGACCACGCCGGGACCTTCCCGACGGGGTACCGGTCATCGACTGGCGGTTGCGGGTCCTTGCTCCCGCTGTCATCGCCTTCACGCTCGTCGCTGCCGCCTGTGGGGGCACTTCCGCCAGATCCGGCGTGGCGAGCCTGGGGACGACTACGACCGCCGCGGTAACTGGCGGCGGGACCAGCGGAGCCGCTCCGGACGCGGACTTCGTCAGGTACGCCACGTGCATGCGCTCCCACGGAGTGCTGGACTTCCCCGACAACCCAGCGTCCCCCGTCCTCAGGACGCTCAAGGAGAGCGGGGCGATGGAGTCGCCGGAGTTCCAGGCCGCCGCACAAGCTTGTGCGAAGTACAGTCCGCCCCACGCCTCGCCTCCCCGGATCACCCCCGACGACCAGGCCGATTACCTGAGGGCGGCCACTTGCATGCGCAACCACGGGATCGCCGGCTTCCCGGACCCGGTGTTCTCAGGTGGCAACGTCAGTTTCCCCATCCCCAACAGGATGAACACCAACTCGGCGCAATTCCGGCGAGCGCGGGAGATCTGCGAACTGCTGGTCCCCCCAGGCTTGCCTTACAGCAAGTCGGCCGAGGGTGGGCAGTAGCGGCAAGGTTGCAAGACGGTGGCACGGTTGCGACGCCCAGGGTCAATCGCCGTGCGTTGGCAGACCGGGAGCGTCGCCGGTCGGCGCGGGATCTGCGGCGGGCCCCGCCGTCGCCGGAGCAAGAGCGGGCTCACCGGCCTCGCCCTCGTCGTGCCCAGCCTCTGTCTTCTTCTTGTGACGGGCGAAGTACTCCCGGAAGGCCACCGACCCGCCGCCGAACACAATGAAGAGGATGATCACCGTAACGATT
>DATJST010000161.1:0-8864 GCA_035503975.1 Acidimicrobiales bacterium
AGTTCCCTGGTCATAGGCAGTGCCAGTACAATCACTGACGGCCGGACCTTTGAGCACCTAGCAAGGCGACGGCTCTCAGCTGAGTGGGGTGTCGAGCTTTCCAGCAAGGTGCTGCCGTTGCAGGCGGGTGTGACCCACTCCTTCGATCTTGTGTCACCCGACGGGCGAATCGTCGGTGACGCGAAGTGGTACAAGGATCTCCGGACCCCAGCAGCGAAGTGGTCTGTCATCGCGGAGTACGTCTGGCTCCTGCAGCATTTGGAGCAGGCCGACCGTCGCTTCTTGGTCTTTGGGCAGGACCGAGAGGTGCCGGAGCGCTGGCTGGCACGGTACCAGCCATTGCTCGCAGGCGTGGAGCTCTGGTACCTCGGCAAGGACCTCATCAGGCTGGCCTGAGCAGGCGACTTCATCCAATTGGGCCGGGAGTGCCTGAGGTGCCACGCCGCAGGGACGCCAATTAGCCAGTCAGCCTCGGAGGCTTGGGACGGGCGTCTGAAGAGACGGATGACGGCTCCATAGTCCCAAACTGGAACAGTCCTCGTCTTCATCGACGGCGCGCCGCCGACCTCAGCTGATGCGTAGTCTCCGTTGGGGTGCACCCGGGACGGGCAGATCTGAGCCAAAAGATAAGAGCAGCACGGCGCGGACGGTTTTGGCCACGCGATGGCGTGGACCTCGGTTACCGCTGAGCACCAGACGTTCGCCGTTTTCAGGCGAGATACTCAAGTCGATGCTGAACGGGTACCGGGAGGCATGAGCTCTAAACTGCCCGGCACCGAAGCGCCCTATTTGGGTGTCAGGAACTCTGCAACGGGAGTGCGCATACAGAGTGACGGCCTCAGCTGTCGCGACGACCAGGACGCGCCTCGGCATGCCAGTTGGACGGCGTGGCCCCGCACCGGCCAAGCTGACCATGGTGTCCACCGCCTTCCCGGTTGCGACGCTCATGCCGCCAATCGCAGCGGCGCCAGTGGCCATAGCCACCACGCTTTGAAAGACCTCGGGGTCAGCTACGGTGAACACACCGAGAGCGGTAAGCGGCTTGCCGAGCGCCGCCTCGAGGTGTCTGCGTGCACGCCTTAGGCCCACCTCCTAATCATGACCGACTATCGGAGCAAGTCCACACCCTAATTGCCGCGCCTCTGAGCCTGTTCCGAAAACTCCCCGTCTGGGCGTGGGCTAACTACGTGCGGGGCAGAGCCCCGGACCACTTCACAAAGCGGCAGCGGGAGTTATTGGAGCAGTGGCTAACCGGTGCCGAGCTCGTCCGAGACCACGGTTGGGTCTGATTGGGACCACGGTGCTGGAACTGTCGCGCGGGGTGGTCCTGGAGCAGCATCTCAGGTGACCGGATGCCACGGCACGGCGACCGGTCGATCAGGTCGGTATTAACGGTCCAGCTGAAAACCGCACGCAGCACGCCGTCGGTGCGGATGGTCTTGGGGCCGAGGCCTCGCTCGACCATCCTGTCGATGACCTCCTGCACCTGCTGCGGCTGGATGTGGTTGAGAGGCAGATCACCGGGCCTTTGGTGTCGTGGATCTGCCAACTGTGGTCATTGGGACGCGCGACGTCCGCGACTGGGTGGCCACTGAGCGTTCGCGCCGGAGCGCCCTTGTAGACTCACGGCCGCACGACGTCACCTGACAGAGCGCGGAGCCGTTGGCGGAGGAGCCCCGCCATGGCCGAGCTGCCCCAGTGCCTGCGCAGCAGAGGCGCTACTGCCAGGTGGGTGCCCACCATCTCGCGGCCCACCTCGACGACCAGGACGGCTCGCGGGCGTGCGCATGGCTCGGTACAAGAACGCCGGAGGTGCCCTCCGGTGGGCACGCATGGACCACGGCACCAGCTGCGCCACCTGTGCATGAGGGCTATGAGCGCTAAGCGCCTCTTGGATGCCCTCCATTTCGTCGAAGCGGCAGGCCAATAGCATCCGCCCGTGCTTGGCCGCCACGAGGAAAGGCAGGAGGCGCCGCGGGTCGTTCGGGAAGCGCCACACCGACCTCAGCTCGCCGGGCTGCACCTCCAGCCGGCGCCGGGACGACAGGAACGTCAACGTGCCGTCACTGGAAAGCTCTATGCGCCGGGCCGGGAGCCTCCAGCACAGCGTGCCGACCACCACGAAAAACGTCCCCACAGCCGCGAACATCGCTGCCGGTCCCTCTGACAGGCCCCTCGTCGGGAAAAGTAGCTGCTCCACCCCGATCGCGAAGACTGTCAGGCCCACCACGACGCCGACCAGGTAGTAAAGGTCAGGGCCGGAGAGCCGCGGAGCGCTCCAGGTGCGGGCCACCGTTTTCGATCCGGTGGCCGGCACGCCACCCGGCGGGGGCCAGTAGCCCGTGCGGGCGCCTCCTGGCGTCATCGCCACGAAGCGTAGCATGGGGCACCTCGGTCCTCAGCTGTCCATGCTGCGGTGAACAACCACCCGGGCCCTTGTGAACCAGTGGCGGCCACCACCCATGTCACAGCGACACTGTGCAATGAGCGAGAAAACTATGAATAGAGTGTCGCGTTGACAGCCCATGGCCGCGCCGTTGGCCCGGCTCGTCCTCGGTGTCGTCCCGGGCCGACGCGACTAAGGCAGGTCGGCTAAGACTTTCGCACCGTCGCGGCAGCGGCTTACCTCCGGGCGACGTACGCCATGAACCCAGCGTTGCCCAGGAAGCCAACGGTGACAATGCCGAGGCCAACGCAGGCGCCGATGTAACCGACCAACGCCATGACGACGGCCGCGCACGCTGTGAACGCTGCCCACAGTAAGGAGACCCGCATCAACCGCCTCGGGCCCGGCGGTGGTTTCCTGCTGCGCAATGCGCTGACTGTCAGGAGGATGCTACGGCTGAGCGCGGACGGCTAGGCCGCGGCAGGGGAAACAAGCCCTTCTGGGTCTGCCCTCACTACCCCCGGTCCAGCAGAGTTGCCACAGTTCGGCTTCACCCGGCCGGCCATTGCACCCGGGCTTTCGGCTTGGCCGATGGGTGTCGTCGGGCGATGCCGGCAGTCGGCCCTCAGGCGCGTGCGCCGCTGGCGGCCGGCCTGGGCCCTGTGTAGCTAACCGAGAAACCCCCGGGGCCGAAGGCCGATGGCGTGGCCACCACTTGGCCGCTCTGCACCATGAACATGCGCCAAAGCGATGTCTGACGGCCCCCAGCCATCCCCATGCCGCTGAAGCTGACCGAGGGCGAGTAGGCGGCAAGTGTGGACGGACGGCACGCCAAAGATTGCCCGTGGCAGTTCAACGACGACGGCCTCTCGACCACCCATTCGGCGCTTGTCCCCGGGCCGCCGTACGGCTCGGGAGGCGTCGTGAAGGCGAGGCCGTTGGTGTCGTCCGCGACCTGCATCTTCCACAAGCCCCGCCCCGCCTCCCAGACGGTCACCGTCACTTTGTCACCGGCCCTGACACCGAGGCCGTCTATGTAGGTCGTGGGCCCCGGGAAGGCCTCCCACCAGGCCTGCACGACGTAGCCATCGGGGCTGTTCGGGGCGGGCGTCTCCTCGACTCCCGCCTGGATGAGCGAGGTGCCCAACGGGGGAGGGTAGACAAAGGTGCCCGAGCTCGTGAGGCCGTCGACGCCGACCCACTCGGACATGTCCGCGCTGCGCGGGTCACCACGTCCCAACGCCGGGACGGTGAAAGTACCTCTGGCGGCACTGTACGGCCCGCCGAGCGCCACGTAACCGGACCAAATTAGGTCCTTGACGTCTTTGACGGGGACCGAAGGCGCCCCGGCGGGGAGCACGGGGGTCGGTGGCACCGCCTGGTAGCCCGGCTCGAGGTGCACGTAGAACCGGCCCCTGGACATGGAGGTGGCGCTGCGGGCAACCAGGGCGAGTTTGACGGTACGGCCTACAGAGGCGAGGTTGGCGCCGAAGGTGACCAGAGCGCTGAAGTTGCCACCTCCGCAGGGTGCCGACTTGGCAGGGTACGCCACGCGGATCGCATAGCTCGAGAGCAGTTCCAGCTGGCAGGAGCTGGCGTCCTTGACGCGCCCGGTGACGGTCACGAAGCCCCCGCTGGCAGGCAGTACCGAGGGCACGGCCCGGACGGACAGGACCCGGGCGGGCCCCGCCGAGGCCGCAAAGCCGGCTGCCGGGATTGGGGGGGCCACCAGGGTCACAGCAAGCACAGTGGTCATCGCAAACGCGCGCCGCACGGAACACCCGTCAGCCATAATTCTGCTGACGACCTTAGCGAACCGGCAGATTCCTGACGCTCCCGAGCGCGTGCGGGCCGAACTGCGGAGCGCACATAAGCGGCGGACCTGGGTGGGCATTACGCTCTGGGCCATCGCCCGGCAGCCGCGCCCCTATTCGTGAGGCGGGGCCACCGTCGCCGGGCGCCCGGAGCAATCGGCCCGGGTGACGTCGCGACGCCATAGCCGGGAGGAGATGCCCCGCGGCTCGCCATGCGGGCTGACTTGGGCTCAGCGTTCGTCGCATGTGGTGAAGGCGCGGGCCGCTTCTTCGGTCGGGGCCCGAACACTGTCTGTCTCGGGGCACGGCTTCCGTGCTCGCCGATTATTTGCTTGGTCAAGGTCTGCGCGAGGGATTCCCGCGGAGCGGCCATATTTCCCGGATCTGCGTGACGGGCCCCGTCGTCGCGACGAGCGCGGGGCGGTGACCACGTGCGGCTCTGGTAACGCGTGGCGGAGAGGCCTAAGTCGGACCGCCGCCTTGCAGCGCGAGGCCCCCGACGATAGAGGCAACGACGCGGCGCACCTGCACAGGCTCCAGTGGCCGGAGCCCCGAGGTGAAAAAGACATGGTGCACCACCCCGAGCAATGTGAACGCCATCATCTCGACGTCGGCTTGGGCAGGCAAGCGGCCGAGGTCCTTTTCCGCCCCCAGGTACTCGGCAAAGGTCAGCTCCACATTGGAGAACGCCGACCGCCCAGGTCCCGACCGCTGCGCCTCGGCGAGAAGCGACGGCCGCGACACGAGCAGGCTCGACAGGCCCAGGGTGCTCGGCCCGAACAGTTCGACGGCAGCAGCCGTCAGGTTTGCCTCTACCGTGCCTGTGCCCGCCCGCTCGCGCAACATGGCGGCCCGTTCGGTACTGCGCGAGAGGCGGTCGAGGGCGTACTCCACGAGGAAGTGGTCCAGGTCCCCGAAATGGTTGTGCAGGACCCCTTTGGCACAGCCCGCCTCGTCGGTGATCGCCCGACTGGTGAGGCCTTCGGGCCCCTCGCGGACGAGCAACCGGTCGGTTGCACTGAACAGCTCCTCCTTGGCGTCGGGGATGGCAACGCCTCTTGGCACCTGTGGGGGTCCCTCCTCGTCTTCGCTCCTGGCCGTGTGACGGCATCGTGCCGAGTTGCTTGATGGGCACACGCCCATTATAATGGGCGCATGACCATCATAACAGGGGAGCACGACGGTCCGGGCCCTGCCGGTCGCCCGAGAGCGAGGGCTTCCACCCCGACGGCAGCGATCGAGCTGAGCGAGCTGACCAAGGTCTACCCCGGAGGCCACCGGGCCCTGGACGGGGTCTCTTTGGCTGTCGGGAGCGGCGAGGTCTTCGGGTTCCTCGGCCCCAACGGCTCGGGCAAGACCACGGCGGTGCGGGTCCTGGTCACGCTGCTGCGGCCCACGTCCGGGCGGGCCTCGGTGGCCGGCTTCGACGTGGCTCGCCGGCCGCAAGAGGCCCGCTGCTTGATCGGCTACGCCGGCCAGTCGACCGGGGTCGACGACGACCTCACCGTGACCGAGAACCTGGCCCTGCAGGGGGTGCTGCACGGAGCCGGGAACAGGGGACCACTGTGTTCCTCACCACCCAGTACCTGGAGGAGGCGGACCGGGCCTGCGACCGCGTCGGGATCATCGACGGTGGCCACCTGGTCCGCCTGGGCCGGCCTGGGGCGTTGAAGGACGAGGTGGGCGAGGGCCGGCTGACCGTGGGCCTCGCCCATGACGCCGACCAGGAAAGAGCGACGGCGCTGCTAGAGGGGCGTCCCTGGGTGGCCAACGTCGAGAGCGGGAACCCTTTGGTCCTCCACGTGAGGGACGCGCCCTACGCTGATGGGCAGTTGCCCATGTTACTCGTACAGGAGGTAGGCCGTTGAGCGGTGGGAGCGGGATGGTGATGGTGGCCCTGGTGGTCATGGTGGTGGCCGGCCTGGTGGCCTTCGGGCTGCACCAGCACGGCCGAGGCCGTACTGGTCAAGGCAGTACTGGCCGGGCACGTGGCGGCGTGAACGGCCCGGGCAGCACCGCTGCTGAGGCGAAAGTGGGAGGCAAGCCGAGATGGCACTGATCGAGGTGGCGCACCTGACCAAGCGTTTCGGCCCTGTAGTTGCCGTGAACGACCTCAGCCTCTCGATAGAGGCTGGCAAGGTCGTGGGCTTCCTGGGCCCCAACGGGGCAGGCAAGACAACGACCCTTCGTATGTTGCTAGGCCTGGTCGGGCCCAGTTCCGGGACGGCGACGATCGACGGCTTTGCCTACAGGGAGCTACCTGAGCGCAGCCGCCGGGTCGGGGCGGTGCTCGAAGCCTCGGGCATCCATCCCGGCCGGACCGCTCGGGGCCACCTATTGGTGCGGGCCAGCGGCAGCGGCACCGACGCCGCCCGGGCCGGGGAGGTGCTGGAGATGGTGGGCCTGGCCGACGCGGCCGACCGGCGGGTGGCCGGGTTCTCCCTCGGCATGCGCCAGCGCTTGGCCCTCGCAGCGGCGATGCTGGGCGACCCGGAGGTACTGGTCCTCGACGAGCCGGCGAACGGCCTCGACCCCGAAGGCGTCCGTCAGCTGCGCGCCCTGCTACGACGCCTCGCCCACGAAGGCCGGACCGTCCTCGTCTCGAGCCACGTCCTGGCCGAGGTCGCCCAGGTCGCCAGCGAGGTCGTCATCTTGGACCACGGCCGCCTGGTGGCCCAGTCCTCTCTGGACGAGCTCCTGGCCAGGGCTCCTCAGCTCGTCCACGTGCGTTCCCCACTGGCAGGGAGGCTCCAGGAGCTCCTGCGTGACAAGGGGCTCGCAGCGCAACTCGTCGACGACCAGAACATCCAGGTTCGTGGTTCGACCCCCGAGGCGGTGGCCGCCCTAGCGGCTCAGGTTGGCGTCCCAGTCCTTGAGTGTGTCGCCGAGGCAGCGGCTCTCGAGGACGTCTTCTTGCAGCTCACATCTGCTCACGCCTAGGAAGGTGCCCAGGTGCACGAAGCGATAAAGACCGAAGTTCTCAAGCTCCGGACTACCAGGGTAACTGCGGGCCTGCTGGCCGCTGCCGCTGCCTGGACCGCGCTGGTGGCGTCCATTGAATCTTCACGCTCAGGGGCCTCGGGCATGGTGCCTTCCCTGGCCGGTGCCGCCGGCGAGCGCGACGTCCTCACGAGCACCGGTTTCGCCCTGATCGTGGCCATGGTCTTTGGTGCGATGGTGACCAGCGGCGAGTTCCGCCACCGGACCGCTACGGACACCTACCTGGACGAGCCCGACCGAGCGCGTGTGCTGATGGCCAAGACGCTGGTGGCTTGCCTTGGCGGCGCCCTGTTCGGCCTGGCGGGCACGGCCGTCACGACCGTGGTAGGCCTCGGGTTCACCGCGTCCAAGGGCTACCACGTGGCGCTCGCTGCCGGCACCATCGCCCGCTACTCCGCCGGCGCAGTGCTGGGGGCCGCGCTGTTGGCCGCCCTAGGAGCGGCCGTCGGGGCTCTCATCAGGGGACAGGTCGCGTCGATCATCGCTGTGTTCGCCTGGGGCTTCGGGGTCGAGCAGATCGTCGGTGGGTTGATCTCCTCGACGGCACGCTACCTGCCCTTCATGGCCGCGGCCACTATGGCCGGCGCCGGTAGCGGGGGCATGCCGCCGCTGCCCAAGGGGTTGAGCCCGCTCCCCTTCGCCGGTGTGGCTGCCCTGCTGGTTGGCATCGTCGTCATGGTCGGGCTGGTGGCGGCGCGGACTTCGCTGAGGCGGGACGTCTCATAGCGTCGAGCGTCTTGCCCCGCTGGCACCGGCGCTATGGCCGAGAAGCCCTGAACTTTCAACAGGAATTGGCGCTAAAGGAACAGTCGGCGCTCGTGCGCTCCATGAGGGCCAAGCGCCATATTGCGCGCCCAGATCACTGAGGCTTCGTCAGGGATATTATGCGTTTGCGTCCCCAATTGCGAATAACTCCCGGGCGTTTCCGTGATCGCCGATTATGAACTTGTGAGGTACGCCGGAGATTCGACAAGAAAAGTGCGCAGATTCACCAGTTAGGTGTTGGTTGACACGACATAACCCATGAACGCAGACGGACCCAGGCCGACCTTTCGGCGTCATCACTTCGCGGGCGGACGGGCATCACCAGGAAGTTGAATGTGCGTGCGTCGGACCAGCGGAAAGTTACCGGCCGCAAGGGTTTGACCATTTCGATGGCAACGTCGGGCCCAACGCAACGTGGGCTGCCAATGCCTCGGCCACAAAGCCTGCGGAGAGCAATATCTCGACTTCAGGTCCGGCCCAGTCAGATGGGACCGTGATGCAGGGACATCGGGACGCGCATCTCGCGATAGCGCTTATGGTACCCAGGGTGTGAGCGACTGACCACCTGTGGCCTCTTACAGACGTCTGTCCTCCTGGAGTACCGGTACGCCGGGGCCAAGCGAGCAGCCGCGGTTCTGACCGAGCTGCTCGAGACGATGGAGCCTGCTTCGGGTGCTCTGCAGCAGCTCGGCGTAGGAAGGACGCGGAGGTGCCGGCCTAGCGCGAGAATCGCTGGTGTTTCCCTTCGATAGTTAGTTCACCAGAGCTAGGAGGACGATATGACAGCCACCCAGGAAGACGCAGCACTGGTAGTCCAGCTTGCTCGCTGGGGCACAGAGATGGGCCTGCAGGACGCTGGCGCGAAGATCTTCGCGGACGAGTTCGATGTTGAGGAGGCT
>DATJST010000162.1:0-15308 GCA_035503975.1 Acidimicrobiales bacterium
CGGTCAATCGCTTTGGGCGTATCGACACCCTGATCAACAACGCGGGAATTTTCATCAGTAAACCATTTACCGACTACACGCTCGACGACTACCTGGCGATCACGGCCGTGAACCTGACCGGGTTCTTCCATATCACCCAGGCCGTCATCCGACAGATCCTCACTCAAGGTACCGGTGGCCACATAGTCAACATCACGACGAGTCTCGTCGACCACCCCGAGAGCAAGAACCCATCCGCTCTCGTAGCGCTTACCAAGGGTGGGCTTGCGGCCGTGACACGGTCGCTGGCCATCGAGTACGCAACGCGTGGTCTGCGGTTCAACGCAGTCGCCCTCGGAGTTATACAGAACCCCGCCTACGACCCCGCGTCGTACGAGGGCCTGGCTCAGCTCCATCCGCTTGGCCGGGTCGGCCAGATCGGCGACGTTGTCGAAGGAATCCTCTACCTCGAGCAGGCCTCATTCGTCACGGGAGTTGTCCTGCACATCGATGGCGGTCAGTCCGCTGGGGACTGATTGAACTCAGCTTCGAGGGGCGGGCCTCTCGTCCTCAAGCCGCCTGGGCCTCCATATGCGATTGACCAGTGACGGGCGCCGCTGAGCTCAGGGCCGTCGGCCAGTGCGCGGACGGTTGGCGAGCGAGGGCGACCGTCGACCCCTACGTCGTCTCGGTCCCCGCGGCGGCGGCTCGGCAGAGCGACGCACTCGTAAAGGGCTTCCAGCGGTCGGCGGCGATGGCAAAAGGTGCCCTGACCTGGTGTTTCTTGCTCAGCCATCCGGCCCAAGATGCCCCTCAGGGCAACAAACGGCGGCAGTTGTTGCCCTAAAAGTTGCCCCGCGAGAGGGCGCACGAAGACCGCTTAGCCCGCCTTTGTGCTCGTTGGTCTTCCTGCCCGTCAGCGTTCGCGCGGTTGCCACTGGTTTAGGTACGGGCATGCGGCATGGCACAACGGGAAGAGGGAAGCCGGGCATTCGGTCCTGCTCTCTTCAGGTGCGAGGTTTGAAGCCCTCACTGACCAGTGTGGGGCATTCGCCAGCAACGACGCTTTGGATGACGACTAGGGCGAATGAGGGACCATCAGACTTGATGGCGCCTGCGTACTGCACCGCGTCGAACTGAAGATCGCTGAACGCGACTTGGTAGTTGTCCATCGTCGCCTTCGCCGTCTTCTCGAGGCTTTCGACGACTTCGCTGGTGCTCTGCCCCGCCGCAACTCCCTCCAGGCTGTCGTCCATGATGTCCTCGCAAGCCTGTTGGTCCGGGGAGACGGGCGTCGTGGTAGCGGGCACCGGCACAGTCGTCACCGCGGCTTGGGGAGTAGTAGTGGCGGCTGCGGCCACCGCGGCCGCGTCCCGTGCCAGCCGGTGGCCAAGCGTTGCACTGCGAGCGGCCACACGGTGGCGCCAGTCGCCCAACCGACCGAACTGGCGGCTATCCCGGCAAAGCCAACTGCCCCCACGACAGGCTGCAACTCGCCGGCAATAGCCAGGTGCAGGACCGACACGAAGCCCGAGCGCGCCACTTTGGCCTTGCTCACTCCGACGTTGGCCGCGGCCCACTCCCAGCGCCTGACGAGCCCGGCGACGACCACACGCTCCCAGGCCGTTAGGGACCTCAAGGCCTCCGCCTCGCCAGGCGGGCTCTCGAGGGGGATGGAGGATGACCTCCACAAGCGCACGGCCCAAGCTTGGCAGAACCTGCGCATGGCTCAGCACAGCTGGCGGGCTCCGAGCGCGCCCTGAAGTGCCGGTCGAGCTGAGGGGAAGGCTCGGCTAGATGGCCTCCGTGCCCTCCGACGGTCCTCAGAACGAAAGCATGCCGACGACCCCGCGGGACCTTTTCGGCTCTCGCTGGCCGCTCCGCTGCCCAACTCCTACCGCGTCGGACACTGTGCTCGGCTCCGGCTGAGTGACGGCCAACGTCACCAGCCATAAGGTCGCCGCCCACCAGCGCGGGGTGGGTTGGCTCCGAGCCGAGTGACATCAGACCGCGACGCGCCGGGCGTCTCGGCAGAAACCCGCAGCGGCGCTCGCGCTCCCGGGTGACCGGTGGCTGGACGTCTATCCGAACGGGCGTGCCCACTGAGCAGCTCGTCAGGGGCCGGGGACCGACGCTGTCGTTCTGGCGCTGCTACGCCAACCCTGGGAAACAGAGGTGACGGCGCCAGGGGGTCGATCCTCGCTCCAACAGGCGGACTGAGATCCGGTCGCGGCCACCGCGCGTAAAAACGGCGATATATCGGCTCGGCAGGCGAGCAATTTGGCTAATTCGTACGGCGAACAGCCCGCTCCGGTGCTCGCCAGCTAGGTGGCAGCCGTAGGAACCGGAGCGCCATCAAGATACTGCCGATACCGGCCGGGAGGCAGATCGGGCTGAGCACAAGAGCGCACGCGATCAAGACAAGCGTTGACGATGGCGCCCCTCCCGAGGAAAATTGCCGCGGCGACAATTGGGAATAGGCCCATGGCCACTAAAAAGGCAGATGCCAGTAGGGAGTACGTCACCGACGTGATCACGGTAGGCCTGCCCGCGAGCAGCAAACCTCGGTAAAACCTGTACGGCTGGATGTCCTCGGGCCCGGTGGCGACCCGGACCCGAAGATGCCCAAGCGGCGCAGCGGACGACACACCGTCGAGGTAAGCCGGCATAACGGCGACGAGTAGGTCGTCCGCGCGAGCCTCGACCGTCGTGGTGACCGCTTTGAAGCCCTTACCCTCCGCTGTGACCCTGTGGCGTCCTGTCGGGACCTCGACTTGGTGGAGAACGCCAGTTTGGCGAGGAAGGGAACGCCGTTGTCGATGTGTACGGTCACTGCTGTCCATGACGCTCGCATCGAACGGATCGCTCGCAGGTAACCGCTCACGAAACGGAGCCGGCGCCCCCCGGACACGGGGCGCAGCTCTTTGGTGATGCACTCCCTATAGATCACGAGCTTGCCCACGTAGGAATGGTAGACGTGTCCGAACGGCCCTTGAGACGGCCTGAGCGGCGGCGTTCTGCGCGCTCGGCCACGGCGCCGCCCGACGCACCCATCGCCGTTGGTATGTATGTTTTCCTTGTAAGAGAACACCTTTCTGGGGTACACGCATTTTGCACTCTCCGTGCGTGCGCCCTTGTGTTCCCAACCGGGAGCCACCTAGATCGCGCTCACCTTTCCAAAGCTCACCTACGGCTTCGCTACGTGGTTCTGGGACGCCCCGAGCCTCGCGACGATCCTGGCGCGTGTCGGAGGGGGGACTTGTCCACTAACGACACGCCCGGCCGTGTTCGACCTGACGGCCTGAACGGCGGCTCGCGGCCTTTGCGAGTTCCCGGTTCAACTCCGTTCATCGGTGGGCCCGCGGACGGCTACTCCCGGGCTCGGGAGCGACGTGGCGATCGCGGTCAGGTAGGCGCCTTGGTAGAACAGGGCTCTTCGTGACCCGGCCTCAGGACGCAATGCCCGTCTTCTCGCAGAACCCAACGTCGACATGTCGGGGGGCCCGGCCGAGGCTCCACAGGCTCGAGAAGGGTCGGCGGCCGGGTCGGCAGCTCGATCTCCCCCAGGGCCACCGCCACGATGGCCTTGTCCCTCTCCGACAGCTCCTCCTCGGCATAGTAGTGCTCCAGCCACTCGGCTGCCTCTGCAACCGAGCGCACATCGCAGCGGCGGAGGAGGAAGGCGAGGTCGGCCAGGTCCTTCTGCGGCCGGCAAGCTCGGAGCTTCATCGCTAACAGCACCTCGGGCTCGGCCACCTCGACTCGTACCGTCCCCTTCTCGATCACGATGTGGCTCTTTATCTCCTCGTGAGGGAAGAAACCGGTGGCCGCCTCGTTCAACCAGTCGGGCCGGAGGCCTTTCTCCGCGGCCAGGGCCGCGGCGTGAGCCGGCACTAGGTCCCGGGGGCGACCGGCGGCATCCACGTCTGTCGTTCCTTGGTCCCGGTCGTAGTAGAACGACAGCGCGGCCCCTCCGACCAGCAGGATGCGGACGTCAGTCCCGGCTCGGGCCAGCCCGTCCACCAGGTCTTCGAGGTGCTCGCGCACCTCCTCGGCGGTAAAGCGATGCGGGCCAGCCGAGTACGGGCCCGAGGTCAATAGCTCACGAGGTCATCGGCGGTGATAAGGACTCTCCGGCGGGCGAAGGGCTCCGGAGTCTCAGCCCTGATGATGTCAGCCGTGGCGCGGGCACCTGAGACGGGCCAGTACGCGTTCGCCACTCTGGCCGGTTCGCCAGCCCACGCCGGGGCGGCGATACCGACTTCGGCTAGGCGGTATTCGACCAGCCCGGCGATCCAAGCGTCCCGACGGGGGTCGCCGGTGAGGGGCGCCGGGTTCAGTGCCAACGTCGCCCGTAGGCAGGGCTCGGCGGAGGCGAGGTCGTTGGCGAGCTGCCAGATGGGGCCGTCAGGATGGACGTTGCCCCGTTGCAGGAGGGCCTTGACCTGCGCCGCTGTGTCGGCAGCGGTCAGGTAGGGAGAGGCCACCAGGACAAAGGGCGTGTTGAGCCCCTTGGCCAGCTTGTCCAAGGTCGTAACGGTCGGGCTGTGGGCACCGTTCTCCAGGTTCGAGATCTGCGACTGGCGAACCCCGGTACGGCGCGCCAATTCCCGGGTAGTCAGCCCAGCCCGGTTGCGGGCGGCACGGAGCAGCTCGGCGACGTTCACACCAGCCATGATATCATTTTTCCGATCAGACGGCGACTCCCGCCCATCGCTGGGACTTTTCCACTAGCAAGAAGAGAGGCCGTGTTCGACCTTGCCGCCTGAACTGGTCGTTTGCCAGCCTCACGGCTCACTTGCGCAACCGTTCGCCTTCTCGACCGCGTAGCTTGGGGCAGGATAACGTGTCTCGACCGGGTGACCCGGGAAATGGGAGGCCGCCGGGGCGAAGCCGCCGGGGCGAAGCCGCCGGGGCGAAGCCGCCATGGCGACGGCGACCATACCCGAACCGACACCGATCGACGCCGCGAAGTGCCTGAGGTCGTGCTCGTGCCACTTAGGCGGCGCGGTGTAGTCGCCGTGATCGTCGCGCTCGCGCGGCCAAAGCCGCTCGACGAGGCGCGTGAAGCCGTGGCTCAAGCCGTCGGGCAGGCACGGCTGCGAACCGTCGGCGGCCCTGCTGAGTATGAACGCATCCTGAGCGAGCTTGACGCCCACCTCTGCCGCGTAGGCCTCCTGTGCTTCTCTGCGCCAGTCGAGCACGGCAAGAGCCCGTGCGTCGAGCGGCACGAGGCGCCCGCGCTTGGTCTTGGTCGTCGTTTCCTTCCAAACCCGGTTGACCACTGCAAGCCCACGGCGGACAGTCAGGATGCCAGAGCCCGTCGCGTCGATTGTCGCCAGGTCGGTCCAGCGCAGCGCACACAGCTCGCCGCGTCGGCACCCCGTTAGCGCGGCCAAGGTGATGCCGACGGGCAACACGCCGCCCCTGCCTTCCTCAGCGACCGCCGCCTCGATGATCTGGCGCAGCGCCTCGGCTGAGAGTGCTTCACGCCAGCCATCGCGATTGATGCTCGGCGGGCTGGCCGTGTCCGCTGGCGAACGCGTCAACCATCCCCAATTGACCCCCTGGGCGAGCGCCGCGCTAAGGATGGCGTGCGTCTTGACAATGGTGGCCGTCGACAGCCCTCGCGCCCGTAGGCCGGCGTACAGCCCGTCTAGATGGGCAGGCCCGAGCTTGGCGAGCGCCATCTTGCCAATCGTCGGGGCGATGTACAGCCTGACCTTGCTCCGGTAGTCCCTGATCGTGAGCACGCTTCGGTCCGGCTCGATGAACCCGATCCACCTGTCAAGTAGCGCGTTCAGCGTGCCCGCCTCGGCGGTGCGCGCTCCCTCGTCGCCCTCTAGCTCGACGACGAAGGCGGCCAACGCCTTCGAGGCCTGCTTACGAGTGCCGCGGAACTGACGGGAGCGCTGGATGGGCGAGCCCTTAGCCGTGCGGCCGACGTAGACACGTAGGCGCCAGTACTCCGGTCCGAGCTGTGTCACCGAGCCAGTAAAGTTTGCCACGTGATGTCTCCCATCGTCCTGGCCCGTTTGTAGTCCGGTTGTGTAGTCCAACCCTACACGGACCCCGTTGAGAGGCTCTCTTAGCAGGTCAAGCCCGAGTAGCTCAGTCGGCAGAGCGACGCACTCGTAATGCGTAGGTCACCAGTTCGATTCTGGTCTCGGGCTCCGCAAACTTGCTGTTAGAGGGCTCAAGTGCCCAGGCCGACGTCTCGGACATCTTCCGGCGTGCGCGCAACGTGCGGGTAACCACTGGGCGACTGGTCGCTAGGCGTGGCAAGTGAGAATTTCACGAGGCTGTTTTCCTACGATCTCCCTGCAGTAACTCACGGCTTGAAGTGACTCGCGTGTAGGTGGCCTGACTTCTATTGGCCGTCGGGGCACAGCCGCCTGGGCGCCCCGTCCGCTATCAGGCGGCCTCAGCCTGGTCCCGGTGACCAACCGCGCGGCCCGCCCGCCACGCTGGCCCCGGCCTGGCGCTCGGCCAGGTGGCGGCGCACTTCGCCCACGTCCGCTCACGCCGCCGCCACAAAGAGGCTTTGCCTGGGCGGCTCGGGGTGCTCGGCCAGGAGCTGGGCGGCAGCGGCACGGTCGGCCGGTTCGTCGTCGCTATAAGTCAGGCAAGCCAGTCGAAGGAACTGGTCGGCGAGCGGCTCGTTCTCCGGTGCAGGCCGGCCCGGTCGCCAGGCGCGGGCGGTGACGATCTGGACGTACCGGTGCATCCGGGCCCCGCTGGCGAAGCGGTGCCACAACCGAACTTGGGCCCACGGCCCCAGTGGGGCTCTGCCCCACACCCGGTACTGGCGCGCACGCTGCTCTCGGGCCCCGGGAAGTTTCGTGTCAGAAGCACAATTGTCGGCCGCCTGCAGGCCGCCCAGAACCCTAAGAATGCACTCGTAATGCGTAGGTCACCAGTTCGATTCTCGTCCCGGTCTCCATCGACTAGGCGGTTTGTGAAGCGGTCAGCTTCCGAAGACAGCTTTGAAAGCTCCCTGGTCTCGAATTGGTCTAGAAACCGGCCTAGGATCGGTGCCCGTGGCCCGTGGGACGATGACTGAACGCCAACCGGGTGTCTGGCGGCTCCGGGTGGTGGCTGGCTATGGCTCTCGGAGCGGGAAGGTAAAGGTAGCCAGGCTAACCACCGAACAGCTTGCCAACGCATACGCCGATTGGCTTCCGGCGGGTCTCAGCCCGGCTTCAGTGCACTAGCGGGGAACCTGAGGGGACCCCGATTGAACGGGCCGCGAAAGTGCACTCCACAGGCACGGGTCTAGGTCCCGCTCCCGGCGTCGCTAATGGCGATGTGCGGACGGCACCGACGGAGGGCAACCCACGGCAAAGCGATTACGACAGGAGCCGTTGTGCCGTTTTCCGCAAGACCCACGAAGCCTTTGGGGGGCTGTCCAACATGGCCAGCGGCTTCCCGCTGTGGGTCAACGACACCGAGGTACTCACGAGCGAGGCCCTGTACCAGGCGTGCAGGTTCCCGCACTTGCCGGCCGTCCAGCACGCCATAATCGCCGAACGCAGCCCCATGGCAGCCAAGATGAAATCAAAGCCCCACCGGGCTCAAAGCCGCGCCGACTGGCCGCAAGTGCAAGTTGCCATCATGCATTGGTGCCTCCGGGTGAAGCTGGCGCAGAACCCGGTCGCATTCGGCGACCTTCTCGAGTCCACGGGGGATCGGCCCATAGTGGAGGACTCGGCCCGGGACGCCTTTTGGGGAGCTAAACCACAAGGTCCTGACCGGCTGATTGGCGGAAATGTCCTCGGCAACCTATTGATGGACCTGCGCGACGAGCTACGCCGCACGGGGGTCGCTGAGATCGTTGAGCCGCCACAAATCGACCAGTTCCTCCTTTACGGCGCCCCCATAGGCCCTGTTGGGCGACGACCGGCTGGCAGCCGGCGGCTTCAAGCCGCTCAGGTCACCGGCACCGCACGCAGCAAGCCCGCGCCAGCGCGGTGCGAGCTTTGCGGCGCGGCGCTCGAAGCGGGGACGCCATGCAAGGTGTGCGGGCGGGTGCGTTGCCCGGCCTGCGACTCGTGCCGATGCCAGAGCCAGGCGCCGAAGGCCGCGGAACGCCGGTGCGAAGTGTGCTGCCTAATCAAGCGCGCTGCTCTGTTCCCTCCGGTTGGGGCGGTCTGCTTGGACTGCTCCTGATCTACTGGATCTCCCGCCGGCTGCAATTCAGATTGGCAAACCTCCAAGGACGTCAGGATCCTTGGCAGCCCGCAAGTGCCAGCGCCGTAACGTTGGTATAATGGTCCAGAGCTACATACAGGAGCTTAGGGGCCCGTTACTTGTCATCGGCACGGTGAACCAGTTGTCTGTGTTACCGAGCTGGGCCAGCGGGATATGGCAGCGTACTAGGTGCTCAGGTTCCCCCTCGATCAGTGGCGGGACCTCGTCCTCGCAAATCGCACCGAGCTTGCGATGGCAGCGGGTGTGGAAGACACATCCCGAGGGAGGGTTTACCGCGCTCGGGATCTCGCCCTCGAGCTTGATCCGCCGGTGTGCCGTGCGTTCGATCGTCGGTACGGCTGCGACAAGGGACTCGGTGTAGGGATGGTGAGGGCCCAAGAAGACCTTGTCCGCCGGCCCGACCTCCATTAGCCGGCCGAGGTACATGACGGCGATCCGGTCGGACACGTAGCGCACAACGGAAAGGTCGTGCGAGATGAACAGGTACGACACTTTTCGCTCGACTTGCAGGTCGGTTAGCAGGTTGAGGATCACCGCTTGGACCGAAACGTCTAGCGCCGAAGTTGGCTCGTCGCAGATTACAAGACGCGCATTGCCGGCAAAAGCAGCGGCGATGGCGACGCGCTGCTTTAGCCCGCCCGAGAGCTGGCGGGGGCGTACCGTTAGGTACCGCTCGGGGAGCCGCACCGCCTTGGCCAGTTCGACAAGCCGCTGCTGGGCTGCGCCGCCCACCAGGCCTGCCAGTCGCTTGATGGAATGGCGCAGGATGCGCTCGACCCGGTGGCTCGCGTTGAGAGACGAGCCGGGGTTCTGGAACACCAGCTGGACGGCCCGAACTTCCGAGGCTGTGCGCGCGTCCAAGCGGGGAGCCAGGTCCCGGCCCTCCAGCACCACACTCCCAGATGTCGGCTCGACGATCCCTACCAGGGCGTGGGCGAACGTCGTCTTACCGCTCCCTGATTCACCTACCAAACCAAGAGTCTCACCCGGCCAGATCGCCGCCGAGACGTCGCTGAGCGCACGTACGCCGCCATGCTCGCGGAAGACCTTTGAGAGCCCCACGGCCTTTACTAGTGGGGGGCCTGAACGGTCGACCCCGCGGGAGACTTCGGTCCCAGGAGGGACCGCTCCGGGGAGGTCAGCCGCCCGCTCGGGAAAGTGGCAACGGCTCGTGTGGCCGTCACGGACACGGCGGGGCACCGGCTCCTCATGCCCACAAATCTCCTCGGCGAGTAGGCACCGCTCGGCGAACATGCAGCCCGGTGCCTGCTCACCGATCGCCGGCAGCACGCCCGGGATGGTCTGAAGGCGGTGGTGGTCCTTGCGCGCGCCACCGCGCGGGATGCAACGGACCAGCCCCACCGTGTAGGGGTGGTGCGGGTCGGAAAGGACCTCCTCCGTCGGCCCTTCCTCGACAAGGCGGCCGGCGTACAGGACACCTACTCTTTGGCACATCTTCGCCACCACGCCCAGGTTGTGAGTTATGTACAGGGCGGCCGTACTTGACGCGGCCTGCAGCTCGCCAACCAAGTCGAGGATCTCTGCCTCGACCGTGACATCAAGGCCGGTAGTCGGCTCGTCCAATAAGAGCAGCACTGGGTTCTTGGCGAGGGCCATGGCAATGACTACCCGCTGCTGCATGCCGCCCGAAAGCTCGTGTGCGTACCGTTTCATCACCGAAGCGGGGTCGGCGATGAGCACGCGTCGAAGCGCCATCTCAGCACGCTCGAAGGCCTCCGAGCGAGGAATGCCTTGCACCTCAAAGACCTCCGTCACTTGGCGCCCGATCCGCATGGAAGGGTCCAGCGCCGTGGCGGGGCTCTGGTACACCATCGAGACTGTCTGACGGTGGAAGGCTCGGACATCGCGCCTGGACAAGGAGTACACGTCGGCCCCCGCCACCCGGACGGCGCCCCCCGATATGCACCCGTTACGGGGCAGGTAGTGCACTGCCGCCAGGGCCACGGTCGTCTTGCCGCAACCCGACTCGCCCACCAGGCCGTAGGACTCACCGGGGCCGATCGCCAGGCTCACGCCCCGCAGCACGTCTCGCCTCCGCCCACGGACGCGGTATGCGACCCGGAGGTCCTCGAGCTCCAGAGCGTTCGACCCTACGGCTCCTTCTGGGGTCATCGCTCCGAGACCTGCGCTAGCGCGTCTGCGATGAGGTTGGAGGCAACCACGAGAGAGGCGATCGCGAGGGCCGGGAATAGCACGGTCCACCAGTCGGTGCCTGTCAAAAGCAGCGTGTAGTTGTCCGAGATCTGCAGCGCCCAGTCCGGCGAAGGCGGCTGCACTCCGAAACCGAGAAACGTCAGGCTAGCGATCAGGAAAACGGCGTAGCCGAGGCGCAACGTCGCCTCGACGATGATCGGCCCCGTGATGTTGGGCAGGATCTCGACGAACATGATGTAAAGAGCGCCATCGCCTCGCAATTGGGCGGCTTTGACGTAGTCGAGGTTGCGTTCTGCTTGTACGGCTACTCTGATGGTGCGGGCGATTATAAAGCTGAAGCTCAACACGACGATCGAGACGATCGTCAGCGAACTGGAGCCGAACGATATTACCAGCAGCACGGTGAGGATGATGCCCGGGAGCGCGAAACTAGCTTCGATCACACGACACACGATCTCATCGACGAGCCCGCCGTAATAGCCGATAACCAATGCCACGCTCGTCCCCACAATGACCGAGAGAACTGTCGCCACCGGGGCGATGGTCATGATGCTCTGAGCGCCTGCTATTACTCGTGAAAAGACGTCACGCCCGAGCTGGTCAGTACCGAACCAGTGCGCGCCGCTGGGCCCGCTCAGGAGGTTGGTCGACTGCGCCAACGGGTCCTGCGGGACAATCTGCGCGCTGAGCAATGCGCACGCGGTCCAAAAGAGCACGACCAGGACGCCGAAAACGAACGTGGGTGAGCGCACCAGCCGGTGGAGGATGTCACGCCGAGCGACCTGCGTATCGTTCGCGACCAACCCCGGTCGCCATCTTGCTACCAAGACCCTGCTCATTGGGCGGTGCTCGGGGAACGGGCCGCACCGCTCCCGCGGGAGCGGACCATGGACCGGATCCGCGGGTCGAGGAAAGAGATGATGAGGTCACCCGTCAGCGTGCACGTAACGATTATCACTCCAGTGAGCATGGCGCCGGACTGGATAACTACATAGTCCTTGTTCTGCGCCGCCACGTAGAGACGGTAACCGAGGCCGTTGTAGTTGAATACGGTCTCGATCACGATCAGGCCCCCCAGGACGAAACCGACTTGGGTGGCGACCACGGCGATGGTCGGGAGTAGCGCATTGCGCAACACGTGGCGCCTGATGACGGTCGACAACCTCAGCCCTATCAGAGTGGCGGTGCGGGTGTAGTCGGCATCGAGCGCGTTGACCATCCCTGCGCGCGCCATGCGCGAGAGGTACCCGAAGTACACCAACGCAAGCGAAGCAGCCGGCAGGACGAGGTGGTCGAGCACGGTGAAGAAGCCCGCGCCAGAAGGCACCGCGGCGCTTACCGGGAAGGCCTTAGCCCAGACCCCGAGAACGGTGATCAGGACCACGCCACTGACAAATTCCGGGATCACGGTCATCGAGAGCCCGGCAATGGTGATGGCTCGGTCGGTGAGACGGTCACGCCGCAGTGCTGCCACCACGCCCCCGACGATGCTGACCGGGATGATCATCACCATGGCGAACGCCGCGAGCTTGAACGAGTTGAGCATGGCTGGCCCGAGCAGGTTGGCAACGGGGACCTTGTACTGGTACGAGGTCCCTAGGTCGCCGCGCACAAAATGCGAGGCCCAGTCCCAGTACTGCACAACGAGGGGCCGGTCGAGGCCGAGCTGGCGGTCGTAGATGTCGACCGCCTGCTGGGTTGCGTACTGGCCAAGGACGTCGCGGCCGATGTCGCCAGGTATGATTTGTGACCCCACGAACACGATAACGCTCAATAGCCAAAGCGTGATCGCCGCTAGGCCAAGGCGCCTCAGGACAAACCGGGCCATCTGAGCCCCATGGCACCCTCCGCCGACCTCGGTTGGAGCTCAGTCACCGTGTGCTCGCGTCGTGGCCGGCAGCCGCCGCGCTGCTCCATCGTGCACGCCCGCGCCCGAGACCTCGCTAATGGCATCGCTGCTCTCGGGCAACTCGACGGGGCCCTGCACGCTGGCGCTCTGCTCGCGCGCCGCAAGGCGTTTGCACTCAGCGAGGATGCTGTCGAGATGGGGCAGGTAGGACCCTGAGATTTCCACGTTCAGGATTGGGCCGCGGCTGAAGGTCGCTCCTGCCAGGGCCTTGCTGAAAGACCGATCACCCCATCCCGGTGGGAGGTGCATGTCGCCCTGGCCGAGCTCCATCCGAGTACGAGGAGCTAGGGTCGCGAAGTTCTCATGGAAATGGACGTGAGCAACGAGCGGGGCAAGCATGCGGACTGCTTCATCGAAGTCGAAGCCGAACCATCGGGCGGACAGCTGCAGGTGGCCGGTGTCGAGACAGACGCCTATGCGGGGGTGAGCTATCAGCGCCACCTGCCTCGCGAGGTTTGCTGGCCAGACCGCATAGGAGTGGGCGACAGCGCCGGCGGCGAACCAGGTCTCGAGAGCGAGCAGCCCGTCCCATGAGCTGACTTTGTCTGCGATCTCCAGTAGCGCTCGGCGCTCCCTGGCCATGAGCTCAGTCATTGGCGCAGACCAGTTCGACCCGTACCTTTCCAACCGGCCAGGGTGGACTACGATCACTTCGGCGCCGAGAGCGCGCGCTACCTCCACGCTTGAGCGCAGGATCCTCGCCTGGCGGTCGTCGTCGTCGAAGAGGTTGAGGTCGTAGGGGGCGTGCATAGTGTATGACAACTGGCCCGTGAACTGCTCCAGCACCGAGCTGTGACGCGCAAGCTCCCTATGGTTCACCTTGCCGTCTGCCCAAAGGTCCCAGCCCAGAGGCCGGATCTCGGCGTGGCTAAAGCCCGCGTCAGCGATGCCAGCCAGGACATCAGCGAGCTTATATGCATTATCGACTGAACAACCGAACCCCGAGAACGGCATCCCCCAAACCTTTACGCGGGCCGACCCGCCAGCGCCTCCGCGGGCACCAAGCTCGCCAAGCGCTGACACTCGGCCAACATCTCGGGAAGGTAGGGGAGCAAGCGGGTCTTACGTCCGCGGACGAGCTCGATATTGAACACCGGCAGCCGAGGGAAGGACATCTTGGAAAATATCTCGTCAAAGGGGATCGTCCCCCAGCCCGGGGGTAGGTGGAGGTCGCCGCGACCAAGCTCGGCGCTGCCGACGGGGCCTGGCATGCCAGGAGCACCGAAGTTGTCATGCAGGTGGAAGTGGTCGACCAACGGCGCCAGCCGCGCCACGCCCTCTAAAAAGTCGAAACCGAACCAGCGTGCCGCGATGTACAGGTGGCCGAAGTCAAGGCAGACGCCGACCGCGGGGTGGTCAATAGCCTCGACTTGCTGGGCAAGTTGCTCGGGCCACACAGCGTAGGAATAGTGCGGGTTTGTGCCCCGATCGTCACACCACCAAGTCTCGATGCCGATACGGCCGCCCCAGGCGCCTATTTCGTCCGCGACGCCAAGCAGGAGGTCCCGCTCGTAGCGCATGAGGTCTGTCATGGGGACCGCGCTGCCGACGGTCGGTGGCAAACGGACACCGGGGTGATAGGCGATCGCCTCTGCGCCAAGGGCCTGGGCGAGCTCGATGCTGGAGCGGAAAAGGCGCTCCTGTACGTCCCGGTCGGCCCAGTCGAACACGTTGAGGTCGTTAGCCCCATGCATGGTGAAGCGGAGACGCTCGCGGTGCCGGTCGATCACCGAGCAGAAGCGGGCGAGCTGGCGCCCGTTCAGGCTCCCTCCGAGCAATGCGTCCCACAGGCCGGCATCGATGTCGGCGTGGGTGAACCCCGCGTCCTCCACCGCCTGGAGCATGCCGTCGAGCTCGGCGGGGTCACCTCGGTCCTCAACCGCGTAGCCGAAACCGCTGAAGCTAGCGTACACACCATCGCCAACAGCCATTATTTGCTCCCATCTATCAGCCCATCGGTGTTCACTTTGGTGCCCATCTGCTCAGGACGCTAGGTAAACGTGGCCGAGGCTCATGCCGAACGGCTCGGGCGCGAAACCGCGGACCTTGGGCGAGCCGGCGTCGGTCTGTGCCGGCCAAGCAAGTATGAGGTTCGGTGTGTCATGGAGGAGGATCTCCTCCAGCTGCCTTGCGTACTTTTGCTGGTCGGCCAATGCGACCGCCGCCAGGAACGACCGCGCCAGAGAGTCGAACTTCGGGTTCGAATAGCGGGCTGCGTTCCAGGTACCCCCGCTCATCAGCGTCCCGGTGAGGTAGGGGGTGACGGTCGCTCGGGACGCCCAAGTTGTTACCGTGAACGGGGCGTTCAGCCACGGTGTCGTGGTCGCCGAGCCGCCGTAATAGACCGTGGGGGTCGGCAGGTCGAGCTTCACCTCGATGCCGATCTTCTTGGCCGACGCCTGGACGATCTGCGCGATGGTCGCCTTTGTGGGTTCGTTGCCAGTAGTCAGCGTGGCCGAGAACCCGTTCGGGTAACCCGCCGCGGTCAGTAGTTCCTTGGCCAAGCGGAGGTCCTGAGTACGTTGGGGCAACGGGACTGTATAGGGGAAAGCCGGCGCGAAACAGTAATCGTTCCCGACGGCCCCGAGGCCCGAGTCCACGGCCTTCAGGAGTGCCGGACGGTCAATGGTGCACGCGAGCGCTTGGCGCACGCGGTAATCGTTCCAAGGCGGCGTGTCGACCCGCATCGCTACCTGTTGTTCACCTGCCGCTTTGATCTCGTAAATGTGGACAACGTTCGGCTTGCCGTAGAGGGAAGCATCTCCGGCATAATCGGCCAGGTCAGCTGCGCCGCTCAGCAGTGCAGCATCCAGGGCAGCAGTGGTCTGATAGACCGTGGCGTCGATCCCCGCGAGCGGGCCCTGGCCCCCCCACCAGCCATCGAAGCGGTCGTAACTTGCCGCCACCGAGGTCGTGTAGGAGGTTATGACGAACGGTCCAGTTCCCTGCGAGGTGGAGGTGAAAGTCCCGATCTTGTAAGACGCGGGCAGGATGATCGCCTGGTAAGTAGTCGAGCTGATCAGGTAGGGGAAGA
>DATJST010000163.1:0-2104 GCA_035503975.1 Acidimicrobiales bacterium
CGGCCACATAGGCCAGCTCGGTGAGGATCTCGGCCATCAGTTCCTGGTCGTTGACGTCTCGGGCTATCCCAAGTGCTTTCTCATGGAGTTCCTTGGCGGTGGGCAGTTCGAACCGGGCGTGTGGCCCGGTTAACGCCCCGACCAGGCAGCCGGTCACGTACAGGGCACGGGCGCGCAGGATGGCTGGGACCGGGCTGGCCTGCTGGAGGGCGGCTCGTAGCGACGCGATCGGCTCTTGGTGCCCGCGGGTGAAGATGAAGCGCTGTAAGGCCACACCGAACTCGAGGAACTCCGCGGTTCGAGCGGGGTCAGCGGCGATGTAGGCGAGAGCTGATCGTATGTTGTCCCAGTCGCGGTCCAGTCTCTTTAGCCATGGGCCTTGGCTGGGCCCGGTGAGCTCAGGTCCCGCCGCTGCCGCCATCTGCCGGTAGTAGGTTGCGTGGTCGTCCCGAGCCTGGCCCAGCCCGAGTTCGCCAGTCGTGGCGGTGAGGTGGTCGCCGGCGTACTGGCGGATTGTGTCCAACAGGCGGTAGCGAAGCGATCCAGACGAACAGTCGGTGTCCACCAGGCATTTGTTGACGAGAGCGTCGAGGACGTCAGCGACCGCCACCGTGTCGGACGCTTCGCGCGCACAGACCACCTCAGCTGCTTCGAGCTCGAACCCGCCCACGAACACCGACAGGCGGCTCAGCGCCGCCTGTTCGCTCGCGTTCAGCAGCCCAAAGGACCAGTCGACGGTCGCCTGCAGTGTCTGCTGCCGTGGCAGGAGGGTGCGAGCCCCTCCCGTCAGAAGTCTGAAGCGCTGGTCGAGTCGATCGTTTAGATCGACGAGCGACATCGACGCTACCCGGGCGGCGGCGAGCTCGATGGCGAGGGGTATCCCGTCGAGGCGCCGACACAGCGAAGCGACCACGCCGGCCGTCGAGTCGTGAAGGGCGAAATTGGCATCGTGGGCCCGGGCTCTGTCGCGAAAAAGTTCGACAGCGTCGGAGCCGCGAAGCTCTGCGGCGCAGTCGACCTCCTCAGCCGGCAATGACAGCGGCGGCACCCGGTAACAGCGCTCGGCGTCGACACGCAGCGCTCGCGTGAGGTAGCCAACAGACAAACCCTCCGACACTGACGGAGCAGCCTTTCTGCCAGCACCGCGCACGCCGCGACGACGTGCTCGCAGTTGTCCAAGATAATGAGCAGCTTCTGGTCCCCCAAAGGCTCGACCACCACGTCGAGCAGCGCCCGTGCGGCCTGCTCGTGGATGCCGACTGCGGCGGCAACGGGTCCTGGCACCTGACCTTCACCGGTGATCGCCGCCAAGTTGACGAAAAGACCCCCTCATAGCGACCTGGCAGGAGCGCAGTAGCAAGAGACCCGGCGAGACGTGTTTTGCCCGATTCCCCCACCCCGGTAAGGGTCATAAGTCGCGACGACTCCATCAGGAACCGGACTTCTGCCTGCTCCGATCGCCGGCCGATGAAGGTGCTGGGCGGTGCGGGCAGATTGTTCGCCACGACGGTGCGGGCCAGGGACCGACGCTTAGCCTGAAGGTTCGCCAGAGCGTAGGTCTCGGTCAGAGCCGGCCAAGTCTCAAGTCCTAGGTCGGCCAAGCCATCACAACAACGCTGGTAGGCGCGGACCACCAGATGCCGGTCGCCCCGGGCGGCATAAACGCGCATCAAGCCGGCGGCCGCCTCCTCAGACGCCGGCTCGTGAACGAGGCGGGCCTCCCAGGCTTGCGCGACAAGGTCTGGCCCGCAGTACCCGAATCCGCCCGAGCGGTCGCGGGCCAGAGCTAGGCGGGCGCTGGCGACCCACCTCCAGTCTCCCCCGGGGACGCAAGGCCCCGTCGGAGTAAGGCTCGTCTTCTAGCAAAGTGCCCTGTTCGGACAGCGCCCAGGTCAGGGCGGCCTTCGTTCGAGCCCAGGTTCCATGCCGAGCGCGTTGCGCAGAGCCTGGTCGTGCAGTTCCAGATCGACCTCGACCGACGCTGCGGAAGAGATAAACATCTGACTCCGGTCGGCGCCTAGTAGCTTTGCCGCCGGGCCCCCCAGACAAGCCAACGCCCTGCGGGCCATGGACAGGGCATTTCGCAAGGAATCAGCGGCGTTCA
>DATJST010000164.1:0-2687 GCA_035503975.1 Acidimicrobiales bacterium
CAGCTGGCCACGGCGCACCAGGAGGACCGCCGGGGGCAACCGGGAAAGGTTGTAGCGCCTCGGCTTGGGGCAGGTGCGGTGCTCCTCGGCCGTCTCCGGCTGGCGTGCCCGGTGGTAGAGCACAAGGGCGTTGACCAGGAGCGCCACGGCCAGGAGGAAGTGTGCCATGACGAACTGGGGGGCGAGCTTGTGGAGCACGGTCTCCCCACCGAGCACCACCTCGGCCAGGATGCCTGCGACCAATCCGCCCGCCAGCCAGTCGAGGTCGCGCCGCCTGGGCGTCCGCCGCATGGCAGCGAGCGCGACCAGCACGATGCAGACCGTGATCGCCACATTGACAAGACGGTTGCCGAACTCGACCCAGGCGTGGAACTGGAGCGGTGCCACGACGCTCGTGGCCGTGCAGGCCGGCCAATCGCTGCAGCCGAGGCCAGAGCCGGTCAGCCTGACGGCGCTCCCGCTAACTATCGCGATCGCTACCGCGAGCACCGATAACCCGGCGACCTTGTCGAGGAAGGCCGGCGTGGACGTGGCAGCCCAGGCGTCCTTCACCCACGTGGCCACCTGGGCCCGAGCTGCCAAAGGAGCATTCGGCAAAGCGGCGACGTGCGGCTCTTCCGCTCCGGGGCCCGTCGGTGCCATCGGGTCGATGCTAGGGCTGGCAGGGGCTGGTTTGTCGTCCCACCGGTCAACCCCTAACCTTTGAGCAAGTGGTACAAGTCGTAACTGACGGCGGCACGCTGCCGCTTTCCCGGTCCCCTCGGCCCGCCCCCTCTGTGCCCTCGCGGCCCTCGGCGGACGCGCGCCCGGCTCGGGTGCAGGCGGGCGGGATGGCCAGGGTGGCGGCGTTCGTCGCCCTCACCAAACCGCGGATCATCGAATTGCTCCTCGTCACGACGCTGCCGACGATGGTCGTCGCCGCCGGCGGATGGCCGTCCCTTCGGCTCGTCCTCGTGACCCTCGTCGGTGGTGCAATGTCGGCAGGCGGGGCCAATGCGGCCAACATGTGGTTCGAGCGCGACATCGACGCCTTGATGAAGCGGACGTCGCAGCGGCCCCTAGTGACCGGTGCCGTGAGCCCTCGTGCAGCGCTCCTGTTCGCCACGACGCTCGAGGTTTGCTCCTTCCTCCTTCTTTGGCTAGCCGTCAACGCGCTCGCGGCGGTCCTGTCGCTTTCGGCCGCGTTGTTTTACGTGTTCGTCTACACGGCCCTCTTGAAGCGCATATCGCCTCAGAACATCGTTATCGGGGGGGCTGCGGGGGCCGTGCCGGTGCTGGTGGGCTGGGCGGCGGTGACGGGGTCCCTCGGGTGGGCGCCGCTGCTGCTGTTCGTGCTTGTGTTCGTCTGGACGCCACCCCATTTCTGGGCGCTCGCGATCCGTTACCGCGACGACTACGCGAGGGCGAACGTCCCGATGATGCCCGTGGTTAGCAGTTTGGGGCGCACCTGCTGGCAGATCCTCGCCTACGCGTTGGCGACCGTCGGGGTCTCGGTGGCCTTCGGTGCCGTGGCCGGGATGGACTGGGTCTACTGGGCACCGGCACTGCTCGCCGGGGGCGTCTTCGTCGTGTGCTGCCTGCAGCTCTTGAGGTCGCCCCGGCCGGCAGTTGCGATGCGGGTATTCCACTGGTCGATCACCTACCTGAGCTTGCTGTTCGTGGCGATGGCGGTCGACGTCCTCCTTCGTTAACTGAGCGAGCCGGTGCACTCTGGTTGCGGTTCGTGCACTCTGGTCGCGCCAAACAAAGGCGGGCGCGATCCGAGCCGAAAAATCGCCACGTAGCGCAACCGCGATTTCCGAGCGCGACCAGAGTTCCCGAGCGCAACCAGAGCAGAGCGACCGGAGCGGCCTGCGAAGTAAACGGGCAAAGCCCTGGCCCGCTGGACGAGCCCGTTGGTCGCCGATGCCGTTGCCGTTGCGATTGCCCCTGGCCCTCGCGCCCCCTCACCTTTCGCCGCTCGCCGGTCACGGTAGATGTGCTCGGCGCCCGCCCGTAGCCGCCGGCACGGCGGCCCCAGCCCGGAGGCCGCGAGGCGACCCGACCTGGCGCCTCCCAAGGGTGCCGGCGGGCGCAGCTGTTAGCTTCTTCCTGGTGATCGACGTACGCCGGCTGCGGACGGAGTTGCAAGAGACGAAGGCATCGCTGGCTCGCAAGGGCGTCCCGGGACAGGAGGTTGACCGCGCCGCTGCCCTCGACGCCCAGCACAGGCGCCTACTGGCCCAAGGCGAAGAGATGCGCTCCCAGGTCAAGGCCCTCTCCCGTCAGGTCGGCGAGAGCATGCGTGGTGGCGACGGTCCCCGAGCCGAGGCGCTGCGGGAGGAGAGCAAGCGCATCGGCGAACAGCTGTCGGATATCGAAGACCAAACCGCGACCGTGGGGGCCGACCTCCGTGACGCAATGCTCCGGCTCCCCAACCTGCCGGCGCCCGAGGTCCCGGACGGGGCGTCGGAGGCCGACAACCTGGTCGTGCGGACGGTCGGCTACGACCCTTCGAACTACGGGCCCCACCAGCGCGTGCCCCACTGGGACATCGGCGCCGATCTCGGGATCCTCGACCTCGAACGTGGTGCCAAGATCTCGGGCTCTATGTTCCCGCTGTTCCAGGGCGGGGGTGCCACCCTTGTCCGCGCGCTCTGCCAGCTCGCTTTGGACGCCAACGCCGACGCTTTCACCGAGATCAGGCC
>DATJST010000165.1:0-4759 GCA_035503975.1 Acidimicrobiales bacterium
CCGCATACCCTGAGTGATGCCGGGTGCCGCCCGCCTTTTGCGTCTCTATCTGTAAGCGGTCGAGGACCGACCAGGCAGGGAGGTTAGCAGATTGCCTTGCCGGCCGGCGAACGCTCCTCCCCTGCAATTGACTTACGCAAATCCGCCCCGAGGTGTTCCAGTAAATTCGGGCCAGCGGGCTGGGGTTTAGGGATTTCGAGGGCGACTCACGGTCACGTCTGGCCCAGGGAAGAACAGGCCCTCGTGGCCGTCCGACCATCTCACGACAAACGGCGGGTCACCCTCGGTCCCCCTCGTTTCCAGGATCTCCCCTCGCCGCACTTCTTCGCCAACGTGGCGGCCCCGGACCTCGATGCGGTCGCCTACCAATGCCTTCATGGCGAGCTCCTTTCGAGCCTTATGAGATCATCAAAGGCCGACAAAAGCCCCCACCGCTAGGGCCGAAGGGCCCTTCGGTTACGAGCGGACCGGGAGAGGCCGGGGTTCCGGAGCTGCCGGAGCCGGCTGGACCCCGGAGCCGGGCGCGCGCGTCGTATGGCGCGAGCGGTAGGTGAGCTTCACCAGGTGCCTCAAGAACACGAGGCCCTCTCGCAGGCTCGCCTTGGAGTCGCCCGCGTTGCGCTCGGCGAAGCTGTAGGCCACGTTGCACGCAGAGCGCCACTGGCCGCGCGCGGCAACCTCCAGGAGGATCTTGTACCCGTCGGCGCGCAAGTCGGCCTCCTCGACCACCTCGCGGCGCACTGCGAACAGGCCGCTCAAGGGATCTTCGAAGGGGCGGCTGGCGGGGACAGCCAGATAAGCGAGCCAGCGGCAACTCCACGACACGAGCCGCCGCCAGGGCCCGTCGAGCCCGTCCGTCCCCTTCTGCTGGCCGTAGCGGCTGCCCGCCACGATGTCGGCATCACCGGAGAGCGGAGGGGCTACGAGGGCGGGGATGACCTCGGGGGGGTGCTGGAGGTCGCCGTCCATGACCGAGATGACCCGGCCACGCGCCAACCTGAAACCGGCCTGGACGGCGCCGCCCAGGCCGCCTTGACGGGCTCCTGGCTCACGGTGCAAGAGCCGGACGTCGACCGACGTCCGCTCCGCCACCGAACGCACCTCAGCGGGCGTGGCGTCATCCGAGTCGTCCACAAAGATGAGCTCCCAGCCGCCGGTCAGGTCGGCCAGGGCTCCCTCGAGGCCGTCCACGAGGGGGGCAACGTTGGGCGCCTCGTTGCGTGTAGGGACGACGATGGACAGAGCGCAGGTAGACCGGGACACTGTTTGCCGAGCGTAATGGCATGGCATCCCAATGGGCCATAGGCCGAACGGCCCTCGGCCGCCCACCTGCACGTCGCGTGGGGACGGTAGCTCTCAAAGTGGGGACGGCTGCGTGATTGGTCACCAGCGCCCCACCTGGGCAACGCCACCGAGAGACCCGCCGTCGGGTGACCTAAGGCCGTGCCGGGCCCGGGCCTGCCGGGACGAGACTGGGGTCAAGCTGGGCTCCGTATGAGCCGAAAGACTCATTCGAACGCTCACGAGGGGCTAAAATACCGTGCTAAGTGGAATGACTAAGACAGTGACCCCCAACCTGAGCCCGATAGGGGCGCCCCCGGCGGAGCGGCCCGGTGTGGGTCGCAGGTACCTGTCGGGCCCAGTCGCCGACAAGGTCCGCATTGCGACCCTGGTGGCGATCGGGGCGCTTGCGGTCCTCAACGGGGCTGACGTCGTCACGACTCGCCTGCTCCTGCGGCACGAGGGTGGCATCGAGGCAAACCCGCTCTCCGCTCTCCTGCTCGCCAGCCAGAGCCTCCTGTGGGTCAAGCTTGGGATCCTGGCCATCTTGGGCCTCAAGGTCCTCCACAGCCGGCCACGCCTCGGCGTGATGGCGGTCGCCTGCTTCGCAGCGGGCATCTACGCCACGGCGGTGATCTCCAACCTGCTTGTGCTCCACCTCGCTGTGTCGGCCTGACACCTCAAAGCCGGCCCGCCGCGCTAGGACGTAGGTACGTGCCTTCGTTGCGACAGGCACCGGCGCCTGCTGGTCGCGGTCCTTCGTAGCCGGAGCGATAGCACTTTCGACTAAGGGACACTAGTACCTGCCACTCTGAGCGGCCGTTTACAGTGCCAACACGCTGCGCACATGAGCCTATTGGCCCATTGTCGCCGGGCTTTCTCCCCACCTACCGTGGTTGTCTTGGAACGACTCCACGCGCGCACAACAGGTTCTGGGAGGTACCGGTATGGCAGTGCGGTTCTTTGAAAGGAGCGCGCCCCCGCCCGCGCCCGACGCTGCTGCTCGCCCGGCACATTCTGCAACGCAAAACGGCGCCAAACGTGGGCAGGGGACTGCTGCGCAGGTAGCCGTCGTCGAGCAAGACGGCAAGCTGCTCTTCCGTCTCGCGCACGGCGTACCGGAGGGCTATAGCGTCCACACGTTCACAAAGCTGGACGACGTCGACCTGGGTCGCTTTCCCACTTCGAGACCGGTCGTGCTAGTCCTGGGCCCCTCGCAGGCAGACCAGCAACTCCTGAGCAAGCTTGGCCCTAATTTGAGGGCACGGCCCGGTGCCGGAGCCGTGCTTGTCGTAGACCAGCCCTCCGCGGAAGTGTTACGCCCTTCGCTACGAGCTGGCATCGACGATGCCGTCGAGCTCGGAGCCGTCGAGCAACAGTTGCCTGAAGCAATCCGGGACCTCATCGAGCGCCTCGAGCAAGAGCTGGCAATCGCAGAGGCGGCACGTGAGGCTGAGGCTTCCAAGGTGAAGAAGGGCTGGGTCACAACGGTCTTCTCACCCAAGGGTGGGGTCGGCAAGTCGGTCGTGTCCCTCAACTTGGCCACGTCATTGGCTCGAGAAACCGGCAAGCCCTCTGTCGTACTCGATCTTGACCTGCAGTTCGGGGACGCAGCGGTAATGCTCCGGCTCAGGCCTACCCACACGATCATGGACGCGATTTCCGCCGGCAGCCTGCTGGACGAGAGCCTTCTCGAGAGTTTCCTGATCAAGCACGACAAGAGCAACATCTCTGTCCTTGCCGCACCGACGGCACCCTCCGATGCTGACCAGGTCGACCCGGCAGGGATGCTCAGGGTCCTCGACTTGCTGCGCAATATGTTTGCGAACGTCATAATCGACTCACCTCCTCACCTGAGCGAGGTTGTCCTACAGGCAGTGGCACAGAGCGACACAGTCGTCTTCGTCGTCGCTCTCGACGTCCCCTCGGTCAAGAACGCCCGCCTTGGGCTGCAGGCCTTCCAGCTCCTCAATTTCCCCGAAGAGAAGGTGATGCTCGTCATCAACCGGGCGGACTCGAAGGTCCACCTGGCTGTGACCGACATCGAACGCGCCCTCGAAATGAAGGTCAGCTTGACCCTACCTTCCGAGGCCGTCGTGCCCCGAGCGGTGAACCAGGGCTCGCCAGTCGTCCTCGAGTACCCGAAATCCCGTTTCGCTCTGCAGATCCAGCAGCTGGCTGAAATGGTCTCCGAGCGCGCGAAGGCCTCCCACTCCTTCACGGGGGCGGCACGATGAGCGGCCAAGATCAAGCAAGGCACGATGGCAACGGGACCAACGTGCCGAACGAGGAGCGTGCCAACCTAATTGAAGCCCTCCGTTCGGCACAGTCCCCACAGCCACCCGCCGGCCAGGTCCCTCCCCCGCCCCTACCGCACTTGCCTCCGCCGCCGGCCGCGGCCTTACCCGATCAAACTCATAGGCAACGCCCCGTTCCCGCTCCTGATGGTGGAGGAAGCGCTTTTCGCAAGGCGGCCCCTCCGACCCATCGCTTGTACGAGCGGTTGCGGGACGAGGTCGGGATAATCGACCCCAGAGCGGACGCGATGGAGGCCATACGCGACCGGGTCCACCGCAGGGTGATCGCAGAACTAGGGCCTGTCTTTTACAACAACCTCGTCGACCAGAAAGAACTACGCGCACGAGTTGACCGGATTGTCCAGAACGCTCTCAAGAGTGAGAAGACGCCGATGTCGCTCGCTGAAACGACGCAGATGGCTCAGCTGGTCGGCGACGAGATACTTGGTCACGGTCCGATCGAACGCCTCGTCCACGACCCGACTGTAAGCGAGATCATGGTCAACGGTCCCGACAGCGTCTACGTCGAGCGCAGTGGGCGGATCGAAGCGACTCGCATTTCGTTTGTAAACGAAGCCCACTTGCGCCACGTCATAGGCCGGATAGTGGGAGCCGTGGGCCGGCACATCGACGAGCACTCCCCCATGGTCGACGCCCGGCTCGCCGATGGGTCCCGGGTCAACGCGGTATTCCCGCCGCTAAGCATCGGCGGCCCTTTCCTGACGATCCGCAAGTTCGAAACCGACCCCTTTACCCTCGACGACTTGATCCATTTCGGCACCGTGACACCCGAGCTCGGCGAGCTGCTGCGCGCATGCGTCCAGGGAAAGACCAACATCATGGTCTCGGGCGGTGCAGGCACCGGCAAGACGACCCTCCTCAATGTCATGTCTACTTTCATCCCGTCCACCGAGCGGATCATCACGATCGAGGACGCGAAAGAACTCCAACTCCGCCAGGACCACGTGCTCTCGCTCGAGTACCGGCCGCCAAATACCGAAGGGCAAGGCGAAGTCACGATCCGCGACCTCCTGCGCAACACCCTCCGGATGCGCCCCGACCGGATAATCATCGGAGAGTGCCGCGCAGGCGAGGCGCTCGACATGCTCCAGGCCATGAACACCGGCCACGACGGCTCGATCACCACCATCCACTCCAACGGGCCCCGCGACACCCTCTCG
>DATJST010000166.1:0-29495 GCA_035503975.1 Acidimicrobiales bacterium
CCTTCCACCTATGAGAGGCTGCAGGCCGAGCTCGACGACCTGCGCACTCGCGGTCGGGTGGACATCGCACGCGATATCGAGGCGGCGCGTGCCCTGGGCGACCTGTCCGAAAATGGCGACTACCACGCGGCCAAGGACGCCCAAGGCAAGATGGAGGCCCGCATCCGCCAGCTCCAGGCGATGCTCAAGGATGCCGAGGTGGTCGAGGGCGGGCCGGCCGACGAAGTGTCCGCCGGTGTGATCGTGCACCTGCGCTACGTGGGCGACGACGAGGTAGAACGGTACTTGGTGGGCTCTATCGAAGAGCGCGACTCGGGGACGGCCGTAATTTCCCCGGGGTCACCGCTCGGCCAGGCGCTGATGGGCAAGCGCGCCGGCGCGGTGGTCGCTTATGACGCTCCTAGCGGCCAACTCGCGGTCGAGATCGTCGCCGTCGGGGACTAGCCGGGCCTTCCCGCACTATCGGCACCTGCTGCCACTTAGAGCAGTCAGCGGCCACGCTTCGTAGTTCACGCCACCAGCGCTTTTCCGGTTTGAACCATTCCCCGGCACTGACCGGGGCCGCTGCCCCGCGACGCCTCAACTACCGGCCTGAGCAGGCCGAATGAGCAGGAGCGGCCATGGGGAACACAGCGTTGTCAGCTTGCCCAGCATGACGGTCCTGCCAGTACGCAGTGACCCGCCGGCGAGGGCCAAGCGCGGGCGGCATAACGCCCGTCTTTTGGCGCGCGGGGGCACCGCTCTGGCTGCCTGCGCGCCGCTCGTGCTCGTGGTCATGTGCGCCCTACCCGGGCACCGCCCACACGACCTGCTGAGCACGCTGCTCAGCCTCATCGCGGCAGCCGTCTTGGTGCTGGCGGCAGCGGTGGCCAGTTCGGAACGCTCCCGCCGGGCCGGGCCTGCGGCGAGCGAGGCCACCGCCTTGCCGGTGCGCCACGGGGAAGTGGGCGAGACGGCCTGTACCCAGGGCCCCGGCCAAGTTCCCGGCCCGGGCCCGGCTGTGGCCGACGCCCCGCGCATGCCCGACCCCTGGTCGGACCCGGCGGTGACGAGCGTCGAGCGCTGGTCGGCGCGCTGGCCGGGCATCGCCGGGGTAAGCGCCGTCTCATGGTGGGCGGCCCGGCTAGGTGCGGCCGGCCTTTTGGCCACCGTGGGCCTGCAAGCTGCCGGTGTCACCGGTGCCCCGTGGGCAGCTGCGGCCACCGTGGCCGTGCTTGCGGTGGTATCGGTCGCCCCTGCGGGCCGGCACCTGGCCCGCGGCGCACTCGGCGTGGTTGCCCTGGCTGGGCTCGCGGTCACTGCTGCCGGTGCCTTCGCCGTCCTGCGCGGGCAGCTGACCGCGCCCATCCTCCCGGCTGGCCCTTTCCTGCCGGTCAGGAACAGCGGCGGCACGGTCGCTGACGAAGCAGCCACAACAGTCGTCCTCATCTGCCTCGCCGCCACCTGCCTGCCCGCATTTACCGCCGCCCGCGGCGGCGCGCGGGCGCGCCTGGGTAAGGCCGTGACCGGGGCCGTGATGAGCACCTCGGTCCTCTGCTGGGCCTTGGTTGTGCCCTTGCTGCTGCGCGCTGCCGGGTTCTCGCCCCTCGGCATCACGCTCTACGGGGGCCCGGGCGCGCTGGCCAGGGCGTTGTCCGCTGTGCTGGCCCCGGCGTCGGGCGCGGGTGCGCCTGGCGCAGCTCACGCAGTATTGCTTGTGGCCTGCCTGGCGGGGGCGCTGGGCGCGGTCGCCGGAGGGACCGGGCTGGCAGAGTGCGCTCTGGGCGCCTACCTGTCCACCCGAGCCGGGCGCCATGGCCCGGCCGCCGCGGGCTCGGCTACCCCGGCCCCGCCGTGGCTGGCGAAAAAGTTGCCGTGGCGCGGTGTGGCGGCGATCGGCGCGTCGAGCGCGGCCGGGGCGGCAGCGGTGGCTTACGCCGGCCCGCGTGATTGGCTCGTGGTCGCCCTTGGCGGGCTAGCAACGAGCGCGCTCGCGCTGTGCACCTTGGCCCCTCCTGTAATGCGCAGGTGCCAGCACGTCCCGAGCGTCGTCCGCGCGGTCGTAGCCACACTTTGGGCTTTGGTGGTGACCGCAGCCATCGGCTCGGCCGGCCCGAGCGCGCTGGCGCTCGACGGGATCGCCTGCCTTTCGGGAGCATTCGCCCTTGGCTGGCGCGGGCAAAACATCAAAGGGCGCTGGCGGCCGCGCCACACGGCCATCCCCTGGGGGACGGCGGCGACCGCCCTGGTCACCACCAGCGCGGTGACGGCTCTCGAGGTCGTGGCCGTCGGCAGGCCATCGGCGTCGGGCATCTGGCATGGGCTCGGCGTGCTCGTCATGGCGGCGGGCATAGTCGTACTTGCGGTGGTCCCGGCGACCTCGCGGCTCCGGGTCGAGCACCTGGCCTACACCATGTCCGCGCTGACTCAAAAGACGCTGCCGGCGCTCATAGGTACCCTCGAAGCCGTAGCCAGTGGGGAACCGGGGCGCACCCCGCCAACCGCTGCCCTCTCCGACCTGAAGGCGGCAACGCGTCCGCTCGAGACCGAGCTCGGCGCCTACCGCGGCTCCGACGAGGTGCTCGCCCTCACACAGGCCCTGGTGGAGGCGTCGCACCAGATCCAGCGCTTGGGCCAGGCGGTGGAGGCGGTGGCCCGCCTGGACGGGCAACGCCTGGAAGAGCTGGTCGAGGAACGCACGGCCGCCCTTTCCAGCGTCAACCGCCACCTTGTCGACTCTCAGTGGCGCCGTCGCCAGCTGCTCGACCGCACCGTGCGGGTAGCCGAAGGTGAGCGCGCCCGGATAGCCGCCAACCTGCACGACGGGCCGGTCCAGCGCTTGGCATCGCTCGGGTTGATCCTGGACCGCTGCCGCCTCCGGCTGGACCGCGACGATCAAGCCGGTGCCCGCGAACTGGTGAAACGAGCTCGCACGTCGTTGAGCGACGAGATCCACAGCCTGCGCCGGATGATGAGCGAGCTACGCCCGCCGATCCTGGACGAAGGTGGTCTCGAGGCGGCCCTGCGCGACCATCTCTCGGCCTGGAGCCAGGCGACCGGTGTGGAGGGGCGCTTCGAGGCTGGGCCTCGCCCACCTCTCAGCCCCAACAGCGAAACGGTCATGTACCGCGTGGTGCAAGAGGCGTTGGCCAATGTGGCCAAGCACGCGCGCGCCAGCCTGACCACGGTCACTATCAGCGGAGTTGGCGCCGGCGTCCAAGTCGTCGTGCGGGACAATGGCAAGGGCTTCTCCACTCCGTCGCAGCCCGACCTGCTCCGCAGCGGCCACTTCGGCCTGGTCGTGATGCGCGAGCGCGTCGAGCTGGCGGCGGGCAAGTTCGAGGTGCAAAGTGCCCCCCGCACGGGCACCGAAGTGGTCATTTGGGTACCTGGCAGCTCGTCGCGCGAGCCACTGGAGGCAGCATGACCCCGCCACCGCACGAGCCGGCGCCCGCCATATGGGGCCTGGGCTTGGACATGGCGACGACCAGCACGCCCCGCTTGGTGGTGGTGGACGACGACACGCAGGTAGCCGAGGAGCTAGCCGGGCTCTTCAGCGATGTCGGCTACGACGTGGCAGGGGTCGCGTACGCCGCCGAACAGGGGATCGACCTGGTGGAGCGGACGCGGCCCGACCTGGTGGTCATGGACGTGCGGATGGACGGCATGAGCGGTACCGAGGCGGCCGAGGTGCTGCGGCGCGACCATCCCGAGGTGCCCGTGGTGCTGCTCTCCGCCTATGCCGACGAAGGGATAGTCAGGGCCGCCGAGGCAGTCGACGTGGCGGCTTACCTCGTCAAGGGCTGCTCGGCGGACGAGCTGCTATCGACCGTTGGGACCGTGATCAAACAGAGCCAGAGCAAACGGAGGTCGGCGTGAGCCTCTTGGGCCGGTGGTCCACTGGCGCCCGTCCTGGCGGTGAGGGCCCGGCCCCATCTCGGCCGGCACCACCGCCCGGGCTCCGGGTCTTCACCGTGCTCATCGCCGACGACGCTGCGTCCACCCGCGACGGCTTGGCGGAGCTGCTCGAAGACACGTCGGACCTGGTATGCGTCGCATCCGTGCCCGACGCTGATGCGGCGGTCGCGGAAGCCGCCCGCTTCCAACCCGACGTCGCGGTACTGGACGTGTTCATGCCCGGCGGCGGGGGCCTCGGGGCGGCACTCGGTATCCGCGAGGTGGCCCCCCGCACGAGGATATTGGCCTACTCGGCCGCCTCGGACCGCGCCTCGGTCGTGCAGATGCTCCGCAACGGCGCCCGCGGCTACCTGGTCAAAGGCGCACCCGCCCAGGACCTGCTCGACGGCCTGCGGAGCTGTGCCGAGGGCTCGACGGCGCTGTCTGATGGGCTCTCAGGGCACTTGATCGCCGAGATGGGCGAGCTAGGCCGGGCCGAGCAGGCCTGCAGCGCCGCGGCCAGGGCACGCTATGAACGACTGTCCCTCTTGCTCCAGCCAGGGTGCTCGTCGCCGACCTACCAGCCCGTCGTCCACCTCCGTTCCGGCTGCGTGGCCGGGTACGAGGCCTTGACGGACTTCGCCCGGGAACCGGCCCGCTCGACCGAGGACATCTTTCGCGAGGCTCACCAAGTGGGGCTCGGCGTCGAGCTTGAACTGCACACGGCCAGCCTCGCCGTCGCAGGCTTCGAGAGCGAACTACTCCGTAACCCCCACACCTACCTCGCCGTGAACGCCTCGCCGGGCCTGCTTTACCGGCCAGCGCTGCTCGAAGTCCTCTCCGCGCTGCCTGCCAAGCGGGTGATCGTCGAGATCACCGAGCAGCACCAGTTCGACTCCTACGACCAGCTGCGGGAGACCGTGTGCCTCGTGCACGAGCGGGGCATGCGTGTGGCCGTCGACGACATGGGCAGCGGGTTCGCCGGGCTGCAGCGCCTGGTAGACGTGCGGCCCGAGATCGTCAAGCTCGACCGGGCGCTCACCAGCCAGATCGACACCGACCCGCCACGCCGCGCACTGGTGACCGCCATGCGGCAGTTCGCCGACGACATGGGGATCACGGTTGTGGCCGAGGGCATCGAGCGCCAGGAACAGCTCCTGGTCTTGCGCGACATCGGCATCGACTGCGGCCAGGGCTACCTGCTCGGGCGCCCGGCGCCGCTCGCGCCCTGATCTCCGCAGAATTGAGGAAATAAGCCGTTCGGTGCTGCCCTAGCATTAATTCGGTGACCTGCACTTCGTCGAGCTACCTGGATGCCGTCCACGACAGTGTCGTGATCTTCGATGGGGCGACGGGTACCAATATCCAGCTCCTCGGCCTCTCTCCGGACGACTTTGGCGGGCCGGCGCTGGAAGGGTGCAACGAAGTCCTCTGCGCCACGCGAGCGGACCTGGTGGCCGGGCTCTACCAGTCCTTCTACGACGTCGGTTGCCAGGTGGTCGAGACCAACAGTTTTGGCAGCCTGCCCTGGGTGCTCGCCGAGTACGGCCTGGCAGAACGCGCCCGGGAGCTGTGCCGGCTGGCCGCCGAGATCGCCCGCGACGTGGCGGGCGGCTACGCCGGCCCCAAGTGGGTCGCCGGGTCGCTCGGGCCCGGTACCAAGCTCGCGTCCCTGGGGCAGATCGCCTTCACTGACATGCGCGACGGCTACGCGGAGGCGGCCCGCGGCCTGCTCGAAGGCGGAGTTGACCTCGTCGTGTTCGACACCGTCCAGGACCTGCTCCAAGCCAAGGCGGCCGTTATCGGGGCGCGGCGGGCCATGGCCGACGTCGGCCGCGCCGTGCCGGTCCAGGTCCAGGTCACGATCGAGACCACCGGTCGCATGCTCATGGGCACCGAGATCGGGGCGGCGCTTACTACTCTGGATGCGCTCCGCCCCGATGTGATCGGCATGAACTGTGCCACCGGTCCCGCAGAGATGGGCGAGCACCTGCGCTACCTGAGCGCGCACAGCCGGTTGCCGATCGCTTGCCTTCCCAACGCCGGCCTGCCCTCGGTCGTCGACGGAAGGATGCACTACGACCTGACGCCGGCCCAGCTGGCCGACTACCACCACCGCTTCGTCACCGAGCTCGGGGTACGTGTCGTCGGTGGCTGCTGCGGCACCACGCCCGCCCACCTCAAAGCGGTGGTCGAGGCGCTCGACGGAGCCATGCCGGCGCAGCGCCGGCCCGACTTCGAGCCGGGGTGTGCATCGCTCTACAGCCATGTGCCCTACGACCAGGCTCCCTCGGTGCTCAATATCGGCGAGCGCACCAACGCCAACGGCTCGAAGCGCTTCCGGGAAGCCATGCTGGCCGGCGACTGGGAAGGGTGCGTCACCCTTGCCAAGGATGCGCTGCGCGCCGGGAGCCACGTCCTGGACGTATGCGTCGACTACACCGGGGCCGATGGAGTAGCCGACATGGCCGAAGTGGCCAGCCGGTTCGCCACCCAGTCCACCCTGCCGGTCATGCTCGACTCGACGGAGGCGCCCGTCATCGAGTGCGGCCTGCAGCGCGTCGCCGGCAAGCCGATCATCAATTCGGTCAACCTGGAAGAAGGCGACGCGCCCGGGACCCGGCTCGACCTGTTCCTGTCCCTGGCCCGGGACTACGGAGCAGCCGTCGTGTGCACCTGCATCGACACCGAAGGCCAGGCCCGCACGGCGGAGTGGAAACTCCGGGCCGCGCGGGCCATTTACGACCTCGCCACGGACCGCTACGGGATCCGGGCCGAAGACCTTTTCTTTGACGCTCTGGCCTTACCGGTGAGCACCGGTATGGAGGAGAGCCGGCGCGACGGCATCGAGACCATCGAGGGCATCCGGCTGATCAAGCGCGAGCTGCCTGGAGTGCGCACTCTGCTCGGTATCTCCAACGTTTCGTTCGGCCTCAACCCGGCTGCGCGCCAAGCCCTCAACTCGGTTTTCCTGCACGAGTGCCAGCGAGCTGGGCTCGACGCGGCCATCGTCAACTCGGCCCGAGTCGTGCCGCTCGACCGCATCGCCCCCGAGGCGGTGCAGGTCTGCTTGGACCTGGTTTATGACCGCCGCGACCCGGGGCGCGGGTACGACCCGCTGTCGGAGCTTTTGCGCCTGTTCGAGGGCGTGCGCTCCGAGGGGCCGGCAGCCGAGGACCGCAGTGACTGGCCGGTGGACCGCCGGCTCGAGCAGCGCGTCGTCGACGGGGCCCGCGACGGCCTCGAAGCCGAGCTCGACGAGATCCTGTCGGCCGGCGTTGCTGCCCTCGAGGTCGTAAATGGCCCGCTGATGGCCGGTATGAAAACGGTCGGCGACCTTTTCGGCTCAGGACGGATGCAGCTTCCTTTCGTGCTCCAGTCGGCCGAGGTGATGAAGAACGCGGTCTCCTACCTCGAGCCGCATATGGCCAGGAGCGGTGAAAGGGGGAAGGGAAAGGTCGTGCTGGCGACGGTGCGCGGCGACGTGCACGACATCGGCAAAAACCTCGTCGACATCATCTTGACCAACAACGGCTACCAGGTCCACAACCTCGGCATAAAGGTGCCGATCGCAGACATGATCGCCAAGGCGGACGAAGTGGGCGCGGACGTGATCGGGATGTCCGGGCTGCTCGTCAAATCAACGCTGATAATGCGCGACAACCTCATCGAGCTCAACGACCGTGGTCTCCACCATTACCCCGTGATACTCGGGGGGGCGGCCCTGACCCGGACATACGTAGAGCGAGACTTGCGCTCGGAGTACAAAGGCCGGCTGTTCTACGGCAAGGATGCTTTCGAAGGTTTGCGCACGATCGACCGCCTGGTTGAGCTGCGCCGCACGGGCGCACCCGACCCCGACTTTGGGCGCGCCCCGGGCGGCCGGGCCGGTGTCGCGCCGCGCGGAGGCCGCTACAGCACTGCCGTTCCCGAACCGGTGCCGGAGCGACCGCGCCGGGCCCCCTCGGTGAGCTCGGACAACCCGGTCTTCCGGCCCCCGTTCGTCGGGGCCCGAGTCGAGCGCGGCATTGCCCTAGACCAAATAGCCGCTTATCTCAATGAGACTTCGCTCTTCCGCAACCAGTGGGGCTACCGGCCGCTGGCCGGTGAAAAAGACGCCATGTTCAAGCAGCGGGTCCGGGCGGTACTGCGCGAGCAACTCGCGGCCGCACGTGAGGCTGACGTCCTGCGCCCGGCAGTGGCTTACGGGTACTTCCCGGCCAATTCCGAGGGCGACGACTTGGTCATCTGGGAGGACGAGGCCCGCCGGACCGAGCTGGCACGGTTCAGGTTCCCGCGCCAGGGTGCCGACCCGTGGCTGTGCATCGCGGACTTTTTCAAGCCCGCGGCATCCGGCGAGGTCGACTACGCCAGCTTCCACGTCGTCACCATGGGCCCAGCGGCGTCGGACCGGGCGGCCGAATTGTTCCGTAGCGACCGCTACAACGAGTACCTGCACCTGCACGGCCTGTCGGTGGAGATGACTGAGGCTCTGGCCGAGTACTGGCACAGGCGCATCCGCGAAGAGTGGGGGTTCGCGGACGAAGACGGCCCCAGTTTGGCTGGGCTGTTCCGCCAGCAGTACCGGGGAGGACGCTACTCATGGGGCTACCCGGCGTGCCCGGAACTGGAGGACAACGCCCGCTGTGCCTGGCTGCTCGGCGCCGAGCGCATCGGGGTCGATTGCAGCGAGGACACCTCGTGGCAGTTCCACCCAGAACAGACCACAGCCGCGATCATCTGCCATCACCCCCAAGCCAAGTACTTCGTGGTCCGCCGCACGACTGCGCTCCCCGACGGAGCGGGCGCCAGCGAGGCGGAGGCGGCGGAGGCGGGCGGATGACTGTCGCGGAGCGCTACAGGGACGGCCTTGCGCCGCGGCGCGGCCGCCGGCCGGGCGCTCGGGTCAGGCGACACGGAGGCGCTTGAAGCCAGGGGTCGACCAGCCCCGGCCGGCCGGCGTTATTACCTGGGATTCGTAGCCGCAGAGGCCGCACAGCCAATCCGGCGCCCGCGCACCCATGGCCAGTGCGGCGGTCGCGTAAGCATCGGCGGCCACGAGGTCGGGCCCGACGACCGTCACCGCTGCCAGGTCGGTCGCCGCGCGCCCCGTCATCGGGTCGACCACATGGGTGCCGCGTTCGTAAGTGCCCGAAGTCGCCACTGCCCCGGCGCCGAGGGCAAGGGCGGCCGCCAAGCCCGCTCGCTGGAGGGGGTGGCGCAGGCCGACCGTCCACCGGGTGCCCGGCCTGGCAAGGCCCCGCAAGCGCAGGTCCCCGCCCCCGTCCACGCAGTGGTCGGCGAAACCGCACTTGTTCAGCAGCTCCGATGCCGCCTCTATGGACCAACCTTTGACCACGCCGCTCGGGTCGAACCGCCCGCCCGCCCAGGCGTCAAAGTAGCCCTCGCTTTCCTTGTTGAACTGATGGCACAGCGCGAGCACCCGCGCGAGCTCGCTAGCCACGTCCCCAGCTGCCAGCTCCCCGCGGTCAAAACGGTTGACGGCGCTGTTTTCTTTGTACGTACTGAAATTGTTGTCCACCCAGCGCAGCCAGCCCACGGCCGCGTCGACCGCCTGGGCGGCGGCGGCCCGCGCGCTGGCAGGCGCTCTCAGGTCGAAGCTGAAGACGGTGCCCATCATCGCGACCGAGCGCGTGTAGCTGCCGCAAAGCTCGGGGTTCACTTGCCTGCCTCCTGTAACACCTGGCCAAGTGCCTGGATAAAGGCATCACTGGTAAAGGTTGCGCCCGACACCACCTCGATGTTCACACCCTGAGCGGCCAACGCCTCTTGGACGAGCACCGGCACCGACTCTTCGTCGATCATCTGGGAGCGGGGGCCGAAAGCGTCGTTACGCGGCACCGTCACCGCCGTTATACGGTCGCTGCTCCGCGAGCCGTTCTCCTTGATGTCCACGGTGAGCTGGATGTCGCCAAAGGCATACGAGACCAGCTGGCTGGTATAAGCCGTGGTGCCCGCACCATTGGTGGTAGGCGGCGGGCTCGTCGCGCCCGGGGTCGCGCTCGGGGACGTGGTCGTGGGCGAGCTGCCGGTGGCGCTGTTGACCGCTTTGGTCCCACCGCCCGACTTGTAGCCGAGCAGTAGCGCCAGCCCGGCAGCGGTGGCGACGGTGGCAACGACAGCGCGACGCACAGCCAGCTCCTACAGCTCGAAGGACTCGGCGTGGATCTGGGTGTTCGCCACGCCCAGCTCTCGCAGCGAGTCGCGGACCATATCGGTGAAGTGGGGTGGCCCGCACACGAAAATGTCGCGTTGGGCCACATCGGGCGCCAGCTGCAGGATGTGGCCGGGTGTCAGGTACTCAGGGTGCTCCGCTCGCCGGCCGACCAGGTAATGGACGCTGCTCCCCTGCTCGGCGGCCAGGTGGTCGATCTCGCCCCGCAGCGCCAGGTGAGCGGCGTCCGAGGCACGGTACAGGAGGGTCATCTCGCCGCGCCTCACCGGGAGGACTTCCATCAGCGCTCGTAACGGGGCCACGCCGATGCCAGCCCCGATCATGAGGGCCTTGCGGCGGCGGCGCCGGGCTTGTGTGAAGGCTCCGTAGGGGCCTTCCAAGATCACGCTCGTGCCCGGCTGGAGGTGCCTCAGGGAGGAGCTGTGGTCGCCCGTAGCCTTGGCGGTGAGCCGCAACCACTTCCCGTTCGGAGCGGCCGAAAGGCTGAACGGATGGGCTTGCCACCAGCCCTGTTTGGTCAGGAAGCGCCACATGAAGAACTGCCCGGCTTCCGCCCTCAAGCGGTCGAGCCTGCGCCCCGTGACGTACACCGAGACAACGCCCGGCGCCTCATTGGTAGTGCCCACAACCCGGAAACGGTGCCGGGCGCTGGTTATGAGGGGCTTGACCACGCGGTAGGCGACCAGGAGGGCAGCGACCACGCAGTACATCAACGCCCAGATCAAGCGGTTGAGCGGGTGAGTGGCGAAGTCGGCGCCCGAATTGAACTGGTGAGCAAAGGAAAGTGCGAGGGCAATGTAGGTGTACAGGTGAATGAAGTACCAGGTGTGGTAGCTGACCCGCCGGCGCACCGCGCGCGCCGAGAGCACTCCCACCGCTACCAGCAGGCCGAGGCCAACGGTGGCAGCCAGCATGTCGGGATAGTCGAGCACTACCGTCTTGGCTTCCGAGAGCACTCCGGCGCCGGCCGTCAAACCATAGCCCCAGATGGTGAGAACCGCGTGGGCCACCAGGAGCCAGATGGCGTACTCACCATTGCGCCGGTGCCATACCGCCAGGCGGTCCATCCCGATCATCCCGTCGAGCCATGTCACCCGGGCCATCAGCAGCACTTCGACGACCACCAGGTACGTGCCGAGCAAACCCGTCACCCGCCCCGCGGCCGTGAGGAAAGGGCCCGTACCGTCCACAGTGGCTGGCGCCGTGTCGTGCCACCACATGGCGATGACCCCGACAGCACCAGCGGCGACCCCAAGTGCTACCACCATCTCGCGCCCGAACTGGCTGAGGCGCAAAGGCCAGACCGGGGCACGGTTCATGGGCACATTGTTGGGGCTCCGGCTGAACGCTGGCTGAGCTTGCGGTTCGACGTTCCTGCGAAGTCTGCCCATGGGCCCCCTGGGGACGGCCACCGGCTGCCCTTGCGGCGGCGGTCAGCGGAGCGCCATAGCCGTCGAGGCCTCACGTGTGACGGAGCAGCTTCAGGGGAAAAATCCTGGCCATGTCCACGACGACGGCACGCAGCGAACCACAAGCCCGTCCCGTAACGGGCGGCGGGGGCCTGGGGAACAACGAAGCCGGTGGTCCTCGGAGCACCGGCACCGGCACCGGCAACGGCAACGGCAACGGCAACGGCAACGGCCAGGCGATCGAGAGCCTCGTGCCGGCTCGCATCGACCGCCTGAACTGGTCCAAGTTCCACGCCCGGATGGTGATCGCCCTGGGGGTGGCGTGGATCCTCGATGGCCTCGAGATCACGATCGCGGCCAACATCACCGACGTCATCTCCCAGAAGTCCGCCCTGGCCATGAGCTCCGCCTCGGTGGCCTTCTCGGTCGGCACCATCTACCTGCTCGGCGAGGTCGCGGGTGCCCTGTTGTTCGGGAACCTGGCCGACAAGTTGGGGCGCAAGCGGCTGTTCATGGTGACCCTCGGTGTATACCTGATCGGCGGGGGCCTATCGGCAGCGACAGCGGGGCGGGGCGAGGGTTGGGTGGTTTTCCTCAACTGCACGCGCTTCCTGGCCGGTATGGGCATCGGCGGCGAGTACGCCGCGATCAACTCGGCCATCGACGAGCTCATCCCCGCCCGCTTCCGCGGCCGGGTCGACCTGGGCATCAACGGGAGCTACTGGGCCGGAGCGCTGCTCGCGACCGTGCTCACCCTGGGCGTGGTCAACAACGTCCCCGCCAGCTACTCGTGGCGAGCGGTCTTCCTGCTCGGGCCCGTGCTCGGGCTGGTGATCCTGTTCGTGCGGCGCCACTTGCCGGAAAGCCCGCGCTGGCTCCTGATGCACGGCCGGGCGGAAGAAGCCGAACAAGCGGTCGGTGAAATGGAACAGCTCGCGACCCACGGCAATGCCGGCGACCTGCCCGAGGTCGACACGAGCAAGGCCATCGTCGTGCGCCCGTCCGAGCGGATCGGCTACTTTGCGCTGGCGCGCCAGCTCTTCGCTGAGTACCCCAGCCGTTCGGTCCTCTCTGCCGGGCTTATGATCACCCAGTCGTTTTTGTACAACGCCATCTTCTTCACGTACGCACTGGTGCTGACCAAGATCTACCAGGTCCCGTCCAACCGTACCGAGTACTACTTCTTGTTCTTCTGCGCCGGTAATTTCGCCGGGCCGCTCATCATCGGGCGGCTCTTCGACACCGTTGGGCGGCGCAAGATGATCTCGAGCACGTACCTTCTCGCCGGAGGCCTGTTGGCCGCGAGCGCCTATATGTTCCGGGCCGGGGACCTGACGGCGGCCACCCAGACCATATGGTGGTGCGCCATCTTCTTCTTCGCCTCCGCTGGGGCAAGCGCGGCATACCTCACCTGTTCGGAAGTGTTCCCCCTCGAGGTGCGGGCAAAGGCCATCGGCGTGTTCTTCTGCGTAGCGCAGTGCTTCGGGGCGCTGGGCCCGTGGCTGTACGGCCAGCTGATCGGCAATGGCACCGACCACTTCAAGCTTTTCATCGGCTACATGATCGGGGCGGGCGTCATGATGGTGGGTGGCGTGGTGGCCGCCATGTTCGGCGTGCCGGCCGAACAGCGTTCATTGGAGGACATAGCCAAACCGCTGTCAGCGGTGCGGCGAGCCGCCGCCGGGGCCATGCCCGCGGTGCCGCGCCCAGGTGCTCACCAGCTACCGCCGTTGGCACCTCCCCCGCCGGGGGCGCCGGCCTAGGGCGCCGGCCTAAGGTCCCTCCGGCCTGACCACGGCAGCGCCCGAAGGGGCTGGAGGGGCTGGAGCGCCCGGCGGCGGACGCCACATGGTTGTCACTTCCGGCGCTCCGGCAGGCAAAGGCAGCACGCCTGTAGGCCGGAACCCGAGGTGCATGTAGAGCCGGTTGTTCCTGACATTGCTTGACTCGAGGTAGGCGGCCTCGTCGCCGGAGTCGCAACGGCTGAGCCGGGACCGGATGAGCTCGGCCCCGATACCCTGACCTTGCAACTCGGGCTCCACCCCGACAAAGCCTAGGTACCAGTGGGGTTCTCGAGGATGGGCGCTGAGGGCCGAGCGCATGTAAGCCTGGCCCACGCCTAGCCGCCCGCGGAAAACCGCCAGGTAGCCAAGCAGCGCCCGCAGTTGGTGGCTCGCACTCGGGATGTAGCGCCCCGGAGGCGGGAACCAGATAGTCCCGCCGACAATGCGGTTGTCCGTCCAGGCGAGCTCCAAGTTTTCGTGGCCGGGCGCCTCGTGGCGCAGAGCCGTTGAGAAGTAGTGCGCTAAGCGCCGCTCCCGCACCGCCCGGCTGGGCAGCATCCAAGAGAAGACCGGGTCGTCCACAAATGCCCGGGCCATGACTCCGGCCAGCGAACTAAGGTCTCGGGGCGCCGCGGGCCTCACCGTAACGGCCGCCGAGTCCACGTGCCCATGTTATGTGCGAGGCCTTAGGCGCCAAGACAGGGCCCGAAGGTTCTGGGGTGGATCTGAGCGCAGCTCCAGGAGTCGCGGTGCCGCGAAGAGCGTGAGAGGGCGCGAACGGGCGTGAACGGGCGTGAATGCTCCAAGAGTGGCGGTCGAAACATCCAAGAGTGGCGTGAAACATCCAAGAGTGGCGTTCGAAACATCCAAGAGTGGCGTGAAACATCCAAGAGTGAGGCTGCCCGAGGGCCCAGTTTCACGTTTACGCAGGTAAAGCCTCCGCATTCTGGTCGCGTTCGGCGCACTCTTGGAGCTTTCACCGCACTCTTGGAGCTTTCACCGGCAGCTGAAGCCGTCCCAGCGGGCCCGCCGGCCAGAACCTGACCGCCCCGCCCCGCCCCTCACCGGCGCCCCCGCCCCGCCAGCTAGACGCTAAGCACCGTGAGACCGCGGTCGGCCTGGTTGAGGTTCAAGGGACCGGAAGAAGTGACCACCACGATGTCCTCTATGCGCACGCCCCAGCGGCCCGCCATGTAGATCCCCGGCTCGACCGAGAACGCATGCCCGACGGCGATAGGAGCGCCATTGCCACTCACCATGTAGGGATCTTCATGTTCTTCCAGTCCTATCCCGTGCCCGGTGCGGTGGATGAAGTACTGGCCATAGCCGGCATCGGTGATCACCTTCCGAGCCGCTTCGTCCACCCGGTGGCAGGGGACGCCCACCTCGGCCGCATCCACCCCGGCTGCCTGAGCCTGCGCTACGACCTCATAGATGTGGCGAAGCTCGGCTGGCGGGTCCCCGGTGAAAACTGTCCGTGTGATGTCCGAGCAGTACCCGTCCAGGGCTCCCCCGAAGTCGCACACCACCGCCTCGCCGGCAGCGATCACACGGTCGCTGGCCTCATGGTGGGGACTGGCGGCGTTGGGACCGGAAGCGACGATGGCGAAGTTGACCCGCTCGTTGCCTTCCGCCAGCAAGAGGCGCGACAGTTCGGCCGACACCTGCCGCTCGGTCCTGCCGACCAGGGCGATCTCGCCGCCGAGGAGCCTGGCTGCGACACGGTCCGCGGCAGCCGAGGCCGCGGCCAGTGCCGCCACTTCGCTCTCGTCTTTGACGGCCCGCAGAGGTGCCGTGACCGCCGATGCCACGGTCCATCGCGCCCCGGGCAAGGAGGCTTTCAACTGTAGGAGGAACGTCGCCCACGCTCGGTCGCTGATGGCCAACCTCGGTGCATCGCCCGTGATGACCCGCACGAGGTCTGCCACCATGGCCACCGGGTTATCCGTCTCGCCCCAGGGTGCCAACGCGAAGGCGCCAGGCACTTGGGCCACACGGGGTGCCTCCAGTTCGGGCACGAACAGGACGGGTACCTGCTCACTTCGGGCTCCCTCGGCCGCGGGAACAACGAGCATCGTGAGGCGCTCGAGCGGCATGGCCGTGTAGCCCGTCAGCCAAGGCAGGTCGGCCCCCAGGGAGAGCAGCAGGGCGTCAACTCCTGCGCCAACCATGGCCTGGCGCACCCGGGCCAGCCGGGCAACGAAGGTGTCGGGTCTCAAGCGCCCCGCCTGTGCGTGCCGGCCAAGGCGGGCGCCGCCCCCGCCGCCGCGGCAGCTTGGCGCGCGTGGTAGCTCGAACGCGTGAGCGGCGATGCCACCACCTCGCCGATGCCGAGGGCTCGCCCGGCGTCGGCCAGCCGGCTGAACTCCTCTGGCGCCCACCACCTCGCTACCGGCAGGTGCGCTGAGCTTGGGCGTAGGTACTGGCCCAGTGTCACGATGCTGACACCGATCGCGGCCAGGTCAGCCAACACGCCGAGCACCTCCGCCTCGGTTTCGCCCAAACCGAGCATGAGCCCAGACTTGGCGGTCAGGCCGGCATCAACCGCCCGGGCGAGGACAGCAAGGCTCCGGGTGTAGGAGGCGGACGGCCGGACCTGCCGCTGGAGGCGTGGGACAGTTTCGACGTTGTGGTTGAGCACATCCGGCCGCCGCTCGAACACCGCACTGAGCGCGGCCACGTCACCCTTTAGGTCGGATATGAGCACTTCGACCGCGGTACCGGGGCAGCGCCGCCTGATGGCGTCGATCGTGGCGGCAAAACCGGCCGCGCCCCCATCGGCGAGGTCATCTCGGGCCACGCACGTGACGACGGCATGGGCCAAGCCGAGCCGTGCCACGGCCTCGGCCACGCGCTGCGGCTCGTGCGGGTCAGGCGGCAACGGTTTGGCGGTGTCAACCTGGCAAAAACCGCATGCCCGGGTGCAACGGTCCCCATTGATCATGAAGGTGGCCGTCCCGTCGGCCCAACACTCGAAGATGTTGGGGCAGCCCGCCTCCTCGCACACCGTGACCAGGCTGAGCCCGCGGACCGTCTGGCGCAGGGAGCGGAACTCGGGGCCCATGTGCGCCCGCGCCCTTAGCCAAACCGGCTTGCGCACCGTGCCGTCGCCACAGTCGCCACCGCCGCCGGCGCCGGCACCCGCACCGGCGCCGGCACCCGCACCCGCGCCGGCACTGGCCGGAGCGGCCCGGGCGGTCTGTCCCTGGCCCGGCCTCGCCCACGCCACGTCTTGGCGCTCCACCGGGCGACCGTGCCCGGCCCAACGTTCGGAGGCGACTTCGAACACGGCATTGACGACGTCCGCCATCGGCACATCCACGCCCTCGGCCAGCAACGACGTAACGCCCTTGCCGGAGATCCCGCAGGGCACTATGCAGTCGAACATGGACATGTCGGGAGCCACGTTGAGCGCGAAGCCATGCATCGTGCGCTGGCGGCTGTGGCGTGCCCCAATGGCGCAGATCTTGCGTGGGCTCGGACCGTCGACGCCCGCCCATACGCCCGGGTAACCGGGCAGCCGGCCGGCGCCGGGCAGGCCGAGCCGCGCGAGCACCTGGAGGACAAATTGCTCGACCTCATGGACATAGCCAGGTGTCGCACCCGGCCCGCGGGCCACGGAAAGGACCGGGTAACCGACCAGCTGGCCGGGCCCGTGGTAGGTGATGTCACCACCCCGGTCGACCCAAAGCAGCTCAGCACCGACGCTCGCCGGGTCCACGAGCATATGCTCAGGGCGGGCACGCACGCCGGCGGTGAACACTCGAGGGTGTTCCAAGAGCAGGAGCCAGTCATCAGCGTCCCGCCCGGCCGCCCACAAGGACCGTTGCAAGGCGTGCGCGTCGCCGTAGGCGACCCGGTTCCCGAGCCAGCGCAGGCGCAATGTGCGCCCGGGCACCAGCGAGAAGTTAAAGTTCGGCGGACCAGTCACGAGCCTGCAGGGTGTCGCGAACTCGAGCCAGGAATGCGGCCGCATAAGCGCCGTCCACGGCCCGATGGTCCCACGACATGACGAGGTTGCCCACCGGGTGCACCGCAACGGCGTCGGTCCCGTCGGGCAGCTCCACGACCACCGGCCGCTTGCGCACCCCGTCCGTCGACAGGATGGCGACCTGAGGCTGATTGATGACGGGCACTGTCAAGAAGGTGCCAAAGCCCCCCGCATTGGTAAGCGTGAACGTTCCTCCCGAGATGTCGTCCATGGTCAGGCGCTTGGAACGGGCGCGGCTCGCCAGGCCAGCGATCTCACGCGCCAAGGCAACTAGGCGCTTGTCCTCGGCCCGGTGCACTACCGGCACGAGCAGCCCTTCGAAATCGAGGTCAACGGCTATGCCCAAGTTGACCTCGCCGTGCACGATCAGCTCGTCGTCACCCACCGAAGAGTTGAGGTAGGGCCATTCCCCGAGAGCGTCAACCACCGCACGAGCGATGAAGGGCAGGTAGGTGAGGCTGAACCCCTCAGTGGCCTTGAAGTGTTCGCGGGCCGCCAGACGGGCTTTGTCGACGCCGGAATAGTCAACATCGACGGCCACCATCGTGTGGGCGGACGTCTGCTTGGAGCGCACCATGTGCTCCGCGGTCCGGCGGCGGATATTGGTGAAAGGTACGACCGTGTCCCGCTCGCCCGCTCGTGGAGCGGGCACCGACGGCGCCGCTACGGGCAGCCGTTGCTCCACCGTACCCGCTGATGCTGCTGGGCCAGACAGAGAGGCGCCGTACACGACCGGCACCGGGCCGTCCCCGTTCGGGCCTTGGCGGTCTATGGCAGCGAGCACGTCGTCGCGGGTGATGCGGCCCCCGGCACCCGAGCCGGGTATGGCGGCCGGGTCGAGCCCGTGCTCGGCGATAAGGCGCCGTACCACGGGTGACAGCAACTTGCCGGGGCCACCCTGGGCGGGCGCGCTGGGTGGCCGCTGGTCTGCGGGCCGCGCTCCAGGCCTCGCCGGGCCACCCGTCGGAGGCTTGGGCGGCGCCGGCGTCGGTGCAGCGCCGGCACCGGCACGGCGCCCGCTAGCGACCACGTCGAAGGCGGCACCGGTCTCGCCGGCCACGCCAAGCGGCTCTCCCTCGGCCTCGATCTCGGCCGCAGCCGCGGATCCGATCTGCTCGGGGGCGACAGCGTGGCCCTGTTCGGGCGGGGCGGGCGCGGAGACGTCGCCGTCGGCAATCTCGGCCGCTCCCACGGCCCGGCTCGCGCCGGCGGCATCGCCATTGGTGGCGATGACGGCCAATTTGGAACCAACAGAAACGGTCTCGCCTTCTGCTACGAGGATCTCGGTCACGGTGCCGCTCACCGGCGAGGGCACCTCGGAGTCGACCTTGTCCGTGGATACTTCGAACAGGACTTCGTCTTCACCTACAGGGTCCCCGACCCGCTTATGCCACTTGGTGATGGTGCCCTCGGTGACCGTTTCACCGAGCTGGGGCATCGTGATCTCAGCCAACGTGCAGACCTCTTCCGGCCAGGGCGAGCATGGTCTCGCCGAACACTTCTGACAACGACGGGTGGGGCTGCACCAGTTGGGCGACCTCGTCCGCGGTCGCTTCCCAGTTGACAGCCAGGTAGCCCTGGCCGAGCTGCTCGGTCACCCATGGCCCGGCCATGTGGACGCCGAGGAGGCGGCCGGCACGCCCGTCAGGCAACTTCTCGGCGATCAACTTGACCAGGCCTTCGCTGTCGCCGACGATAGCGGCACGGCCGTTGCCGGCAAATGGGTCCTTCTTCGTGACCACGTCGAAGCCGGCTTCCCGGGCCGCATCCTCCGAATAGCCGGCGAAAGCTACTTCGGGATGGGTGTAGACGCACCACGGGACGTTGCGGTAGTCAACCGGCACGGGTTCCCGACCGAGCAACTGGTCGACGACCACGATCGCCTCCGCGAAGCCGACGTGGGCGAGGCCAGGCGTAGCCACCAGGTCGCCCATGGCCCAAACGCCTTCGGCGCTCGTCTGCATGAGCTCGTCCACCTTCACGAACCCACGCTCGTCGACTTCGACGCCGCAACCAGGCCCGATGAGGTTGTCGCTGAAAGGCCGGCGGCCGACCGACACCACGACCGCTTCGACCTCGAGGCTGCCTTGCTCGTCGCCACCCGCGGAGAACTGCACAGCCGTCGTCTTGCCGTCGCCTGAGGGTTTGTGGCCCTTTACGAGCACGCCCGTCTTGATGTCTATGCCGCGCCGGGCGAAGGACTTCACCACCACCGCGGTCACGTCCTTGTCCACGCCGGGCAGGATGCTCGGGAGCGCCTCCAAGATGGTCACCTTGACACCCATGTCTGCGAGCATCGAAGCGAACTCGCAGCCGATCGCGCCACCACCGATCACCACCGCCGATCCCGGCAACTGCTCGAGCTCGAGCACCTCGTCGCTCGTGAGCACCAAGCGGCCGTCCACCTCGAAGCCGGGGATCGTCCGCGGTACCGAACCGGCGGCGAGGAGGACGGCTGGAGCGCGCAGCTCGGTCAGCGTCCCGTCCTCTCCTTCGACCCGTACGCTGCGGTCCTCTCGGAGGGAGCCAAAGCCGTTGAACGTCGTCACCTTGCACTTCTTGAGCAGCCCTTGGAGGCCCTTGTGCTGCTGGTCGATGACCTTGCGCTTGCGCACTTGCGTCGTGGGAAAGTCCACTGTCCAGCCGTCCACGCCAATGCCGTACTCCTTGGCGCCCTTGACCGTCCGGTAGACCGCTGCTGTCTCCAGGAGCTCCTTGGCTGGGATGCAGCCACGGTGCAGGCAGGTGCCCCCCACCTTGTCCTTTTCGACCAGGGCGAAGCGCAATCCCTGGCGGCCACCATAAAGAGCCGCGGCGTAACCGGCAGGCCCGCCACCGATCACCACTGCGTCAAATTGTTGACCTCCCTCAGGCTGCACCGTAGGGACCACCACCTTTCTCGCTGCACCACACTATGGCGGCCACGCGATGGTACGGCCAAGGTGCTCACGGGGACAGCGCCAAGGGTGCCAAGCTGGGCCACACGATGCGCCCGCTCCGTCCCGCACGCCTCCGGCTGCCCGCTTTCCTCGCCGCGTCCGGCCTGGCTGCCCTCGGCACCTTGGGGGTGAGCGGGTGCGGGTCAGGACCGGCCGCCCCTCGTGCCGGCGGCGGCGCCGGAGCGGCTCGCTCTGCCGCCCCCGTGATGGTGGCCGCCTCGGTTTACCCTCTGGCCCAGCTGGTGAGCTACATCGGTGGCAAATGGGTACACGTCGTCGATCTCGCCGCCGCGGGCGCCCAGCCCCAGGACCTGCGTCTAGGAGTGGCCCAGAAGGCCGAGCTGCACCAGGCCAAGCTGGTGATCGAAGTGGGTGACGGTTACCAGCCCGAGATCGAAGCGGCAGCGCGGCTGGGCCCGCACCTGGCCGTGCTGCCGAGGATCTCGCGCCAAGCAGAGCCGTACGAATTCTGGCTCGACCCGTACCTGATGGCCGATGCGGCACCGCTGATCGCCGCTGCCCTTGTGGCCGCCGACCCTGCGGGCAAGGCGCAGTTCGACGATGGCTCACGCGACTTCGAGGCCGTCGCGGCGTCGATCGAGTCCGATTTCGAGAGCACGTTCACCCAGTGCCAGGACACTTACTTCGTGACCGCAGACGACGCGTTCGGCCGTATGGCGGCGGCGTTCGACCTCGTCGACGTCCCCCTGAACAGCGACGGGGTGACAACAGCGATCGCCACCATCGCTCAGCGCAAGCTGACGGCGGTGTTCAGCGAGACCGGCGTGCCCTCCGAGCTCGTCGCCCTGGTGGCCACCCGCGCCGGCGTCGGCGTCAAGAACTTGGACCCCATGGAGATCGCCCCCGGCCCAGGCAGCCCCCAGCTCAGCTATTTCTCCACCATGGAGGAGGACCTCACCACCATGGAAGGTCCGATGGCGTGCGACGTTTCGGGTTCATTCTCATGAAACTGATCATCGACCAAGCCATCGAGGTGACCCCCGACCAAGCCCAGGCCGCCCTCTTGGACGCCGCCTTCTACGAGAGCCTTGGGCAGCTCGAAGGGATCTCGGCCCCTGAGGTGCGTTCGCTTTCCTCGGAGAATGGGCGAGCACATGCGGTGCTCGGGTACCGCTTCGCCGGCGAGCTCAATGGCGTGGCCCGTTCCGTACTGGACCCCGCCAAGTTGACCTGGGCCCAGCTGACCGATGTCGACCTGCCCGCCAGGCGCACGGAAATCCGCATGGTGCCGGACAACTACGCCGGCCTACTGAGCTTCGCCGGGTGGTACGAACTGCGCCCCGGCGAGGGGGGCGGCACGTGCCAGCACCTCGAGGCCGAACTGCGGGTCAACGTACCGCTGTTAGGAGCGCTCGCAGAGCGTGCGATCGCGGGGAGCATCGGGGAGAACTTGGCGGCGACGGCCGCGCTCGTGGAGCGCTTCGTGGCCGGCCAGCGGGCATCTGCCGCCGGCTCCCGCCAAAGGGCGAAGCGCGCCCCGCCAGCCAAGGCCGGGGAGGCCGATGGCGGCTCGGGCTGAACAAGTCGCCGCGGCGCTGGAGGACTGTCTCGAGCGGTGGCCCGGCCGGGGCGCGGCCGGGGTCGCACTGTCGTCGGGCACGCTGACCTCGGCGGGGCCCGTGGAGCAGCCTTTCGCCTGGGCCTCGGTGACCAAGCTCCTGGTCAGCCAGGCCTGCCTGGTCGCTGTGGAGGAGATGATAGTGCGCCTGGACGATCCCTGCGGCCCGGACGGCTCGACCCTGGCCCACCTGCTGGCGCACACTTCGGGCCTTCCGTTCGAGGGCGCTCACCCAGTCGCACCCCCGGCTCGGCGCCGTATATATTCCAACACCGGCATAGTGTTGGCGGCGGCTCACCTGGCACGCAGTGCCGGCATGCCCTTTGACGAGTACCTGCGCGCCGGCGTGCTCGAGCCCCTCGGGATGCACGCCACCCACCTGACGGGCTCAGCCGCGCACAGCGCCGTTGGGCCGCTGGCCGATCTCCTGCGGTTCGCCCGCGAGCTGCTGGCGCCGACACTGGTAAGCCGGGTGACATGGGAGCTTGCCACCACGGTGGCCTGGCCCGGCTTGGCCGGAGTGGTGCCCGGGTTCGGCCGTTACGACAACTGCGACTGGGGCCTCGGGCCTGAGATCCGGGGCACGAAGTCGCCCCACTGGACAGGAAAGAGGAATTCTCCTACCACCTTCGGCCATTTCGGCCAGGCCGGCTCTTTGCTGTGGGTTGACCCCGAAGCCGAGGTGGCGCTCGCCGGTCTCGGGGCCACGCCGTTCGGCCCGTGGGCCAAGGAGCTTTGGCCGGCCCTGGCCGACGCGGTCCTCGCCTGGCGCGCGGACGCCTGCACCGGCGCCTGACCCCCTGCCCCGCCCGATCGTCGCCACCCGGCGGTCGTCGTGCTCGGCGGAGGGCCGACGCGCTCGAGGTGATAGTCGATGCCGCTGGTGGCGAGCTCCAAGATCGAGCTGCCGCTGCACATATAGTCCGTAGTGTGAGCGACTTCCGTGATCGTCTCTGTGTGCGTCTGGCCGGCGACCTTGTACTCGGCTTGGACATCACTCGAGACTGGCGTGGCCACGTAGTCGCCCGCAGTCGGCGACATCACGTGCAGGTTTGTGATCTTGTAAAAGGCTTCGCCGGTGAACTTGTAGGCAATCCCGGCCAGGATGATCGGTGCCGAACCGTTGTAATCGACCAACACAGTGCCGTCGCCGGTGTCGCTGGGCGTCATCGTCCAGGTTATGCCCGCGCCGCCGCTGGCAAAACTGCCGGACTCGTCCTGCACGACCCACTTGCCAGCGAAGCAGCTAAGACCGCAATAGGATTCCAGGGTCTCGCCCCGCAACAGCACGGAAGCCGCGTTCGGGCCGCCGGTGAGGCCTATGTACTCGAGCCCGGCGGCCATATGCACGAAATGCTGGCCGGGGTGAAGGCTCATCGCCGGGCACGAGCACGAGCTCATTGTGCAGTAAACGTTTTGGGCCGCAGTAGCTAACGCGTCGGCCTGGTCGGAGGCACCGGTCGAGAGCATGCCCTGCGCGTTCGCTGACGGCGACACCAATTGCACCACCTGGGCGCCGACATCTAAAGGTCGGAGAGAGGCTGCGGCAACTCCCGAGGACACCGTGACGACCACCCCGTTGAGCAGGTTCGTAGGTGGCAGGAGCTTCGAATCGTAGTGGGTGAGCCCCTTCCCGCCCGTGTCCCAGCCCGTTGCGGGATAACGGCCCGTGACAAAACTTGGTCCCCACGTCTGGAGGAAGTCGGCAGTGGGGGCGGCCGCGGCCCAGCCGGCGGTGCTCGAGTCAGCGTGGTCGATGAACGCCTGCCCGATCGGGATAATCTTGTGCCAGACGTCCGTCCCGGTTTCGGCCAAGTGGACGAAAAAACCTATGCCGTCGTTCTGCCGGGTAAAAAGCGATGTGCTCGGGCTGTTCAAGTAGTCCTGCCAATAGCCCTGGGCTTCGGGGTCACCGCCCCCGAGCACTGCCTCCACCCAGGTCGGCAGGCCTTCCAGGTACCAACCCGGGAAGTGGGCATAACTGGCACCGAAATGCTCCAACAGTAGGCAGTGGGTGAGCTCGTGGTAAAAGAACGCGTCGACGTCGTGGGCGGAGTACGCCGGCGGTAAGGTATGCGGCTGGATGTGCACGGCGCAGCTCGTGACCGTGGAGGTCGCCACGGAGGTCCCACGACAGCCCCAGGTGTACATGAGCGAATAGGCGTTAGGGTCGCCCGCGGTCGGCAGGTTTTGGGTATTGAGCTCGATGTACGCCGGCCCGCTGAACGCGATCCCGATGTGGCTGGCCAAGTCCTTCTCGATGTCGGCAACCTGCTCGCTGTAGGCGGTCCCGCCGGCCGAGCTGGCTCCCGGGCATGGCGCGTTGGGATTGATCTTGGCCGGCTTGCCGCTGCTGACGCGCGCCCATGCCGCGCCGGCGACGGCCGCCCCCGCGACCGTCCCTGACCGCCCGGGGGTGATCGCGAGGGTCGCCTTGCGGGCAGGGCCCGGCCCGGCGGCGGCCGTCGACTGGCTGGCCGCCACGAACATCAGCGCCGCAGCGAGCACGACCGCGGCGCGCCACCCACGGAATGTGAGAACCAGGACTGCTGCCGTGCCGGGGCGCGGGGTCATGCTCCTGACCTCCTTGTCGGGCCAAGCGGCCGACGCAGCGAAATTGTAGGCCCCGGACAGGGCGCTCGGACCGCGGGACCGTGGGCCGCCCCGCCGCGAATGGTTATGCGCTGGCCCGCTTGTCGTCCAAGCGGGCGCCCTCTTTGGCGGGAGCTCGCCCGTCCTTTTCGGCGCGCGCCAGGCTTGCCTCCAGAGCCGCCATCAGGTCGACCACCGGCGCGGGCGCCTCGGGCGCCTCGGGCATGGAGATCTCGTTACCCTCCGCCTTGGCCTCGATCAAGGCGAGGATTTTTTCGCGGTGCTCGTCCTTGTACTTCTCGGGCTCCCATTCGGCCGAAAGTGAGCTGACCAACTGGCGCGCCATGTTGACCTCACGCTCTGACGGCTTGGTGTCCTTGGTCGTCTGCACCTCGAGCTCGTCCGTCTCGACGACCTCGTCGGCAAAGAGCAAAGTGGAAAGGACCAAGGTGCCTTCACGGGGGCGGAGCGCGGCCAGGTACTCCTTGGTGCGCAGCACGAACCGCCCGATGCCCACTTTGCCCGTGCCCTCCATGGCCTCGACCAGCAAGGCATAAGGCCGAGCGGCGGGACCGTCGGGCACGAGGTAGTAGCTGTGGTCGAAAAAAAGCGGGTCGATCGCGGCGAGGTCGACGAACTCCTCGATGTCGATACTGCGGCTCGCTTCGGGGGCCAAGCCCTCCAGCTCCTCGGGCTCGACCACAACGTACTGGCCCTTATGGATCTCGTAGCCCTTAACGATCTCCGAGTAGTCGACCTCCTCGCCGTCCACCGAGCACACCCGCTTCTGGTTGATGCGGCCGCCGTCGGTTGCGTGCAACTGGTGGAAGCGGACGTCTTTGGGCGACGTCGCAGTGACCAGCTTCACAGGCACGTTGACGAGGCCGAAGCTGATCGACCCGCTCCAGATGGATCTAGGCATGAGCAACATTCTGGTCGCTCGACACGACCTCCTGCCCGCCCCGAGGCCACTTTGGCGGTGCACGCGGCAATGCAGCGGGGCGCCGCGGCGCGCCACTAGCATCCCGGCGCGTGGCCAGCGTGGACGAAGTTGCCCGCCATCTCGCCGCGCTGCTGCGTGGCGAGGAGGGCCAACTTTGCGACCCGAACGGGAGCGACCTCGACTTCTTTCCCACGATCGAGATCAAGCCATTGGTGCCCGCGGCGCCGGCGGCCGAGTACTGGGCGGTCGACGGGGGCCAGGCCCTGGTTGCTGACGCCCGCTGCCTGCAGGTCGTCGCCACTCGCGCCGCGCGCACCCGCTGGCAACGGGGCCGCTGCACGCTCGAGGAGGAGGGCGACGTGCACGTGCACCTGCTGGCAGGAGAACGTGGCGGGCCCGAAGCCCAGCGGGCATTAGCAATGCTGGAGGCCCCGGTGGCGGCGGGTACGAGCGTCGACCTCAATCTCCTCCGGGATTGGTCGGAGTGGCGGCTCGTGGCCCGCTGCGTAGAGGAGTCGGGCAGTGGGAGCTTCGTCCTGGTGGATGGCGACCTGCAACCGGATTGGCGCATATCCGCGCGATGGTTGGAAGAGCTCCTCGGGCAAGCTCGCGAGCGCGGCGTCCACTTGGTCGGGGTGACCAAGCACAGCTCGTTGGCCCGCGGCGGTGCGCCTCTCGTCGGCCAGCTCGAGCTGGAGGCCTCCGCCAGGTACGGGCCTCGGTCGCGTTGGTGGGCGCCAGTCGCCCGCAGGCGCGGGGACGTCGGCGCCGGTCTGCTCGTGGTTGTCGCCCGCTTGGACCCCGACGCCCGCTTCGCCTTCCGGGTCGACCTGGCGGGTGACGCGGAGGCCGAACGGCTGCTCGGACAGCTGTGCGCCTTGGCGGACGACGCCGCCTTTCCCGGCTACCCGTACCCCCTCACAATCGCCGACCGCCTCGCCTCCTGCCCAGGTTGGCTGCGCGAGGAACTGTGGGCCGAGCTGGACAGCGCCCTGAGCGCAGCAGGTGTGGCAAGCGAGGTCCGCGAACGCGCTTTCACGGACCGCCATGCCTTGATGGAGAGGGCATAAGCCGCCTCGGTAGCGCCAGCTGCGATGCTGTTGACATGGACGCTCCCACTCCGCTTGCCAACACGGGCAATGCCATTGCGGAAGGCGCCACCCGGGGCCGGCTGTTCGGTCGCAACGTGCTCGAAGCGCTCTTCCGGGCCACCCCTGACGAGGACCTCTTCCTCGGCGAGCTCCTGGTGGGAAGCGACGAGGCCACCGGACGGCGGTACCTGTTCAGGGTGGTCGACGTGAGCTATGGGACCGAGCACCGAGAGCCGGGGTGGGCCGAGCGGGTGGCGGGCACGTTACTGGCCGACGACGCCCGGGGCGAAGCCGGTGCCCACACCCTCCACGAGCAGGCGAAGCGCACGTACCGCCTGGCGGAATGCCGGTGCCTCGGCTATTTGGCCCCGCCCTCGGTCCCGGGCGGCGCCAGGACCGTGTTCCGCAAGCCCAAGAGCCTCCCCACCCAGTTCTCCCGGGTTGTGTCCCCCGCACCGGAAGATTTCGCTTTCCTGGCGCGCCGAATGGGTGACCTGCCCGTCGGCCACCTGCGCAGCGGGGAGACGGTCGTGCAGTTCCCGGTGGGCATACCTGGCCGCAGCCTCGCCAGTCACATCGGGATCTTCGCCACTACCGGCATGGGCAAGTCCAACCTGTTGCAGGTGCTCTGCGCCGGCGTCATGGCGGCCAACGGGCGCTACGGGCTACTCGTGATCGACCCCCACGGCGAGCACAGGGGCCCGCTCGGACGCCATCCCTGGGCCGGCCATGCGCTCCGCACGTACGCCGACCGGCGCCTGCCCAACACCTCGACGCTACGCATCAGCCTGGCCGAACTGTCTGTTGATGACCTGCGCACCGCCTACGAGTGGAGCCGCCCCCAAGAGGAGGCGCTTTACGAGCTCGAGCGCCACTACGCGGCGGAACTGCCCGCGACACCGGGCCAAGACCCCGCCGGTGCCGGGCCTGCCGGTGCCGGGCCTGCCGGTGCTGGCCCCGCCGTCGCTGGGCGCGACCGCACCAGCCGCCGGGCAGGCTTGGCCTGGTTGGCCGACTTCGCCCGGGTGCAGGACCTGGCCGGGTTCCGCGACGTCGAGCTGTCCGCCCGGGTGGCGCTCAGCACCCTCCAGGTAGTGCACCGGCGAGCCCGGCGCATTGTGGAGCTGCGCTGCATCTCCTCCGATCCAGCGGTCTCGGTGGGCCGACGGATCCTGGACGAGCTACTCGAGGGAAAGGTCGTGCTGGTCGACGTTAGTGGCCTCGGCGGTACGGAGGAAGTGCTGGTGGCGTCGTACCTGACACGTCGCGTGCTCGAGCAATGGCAAGGCGCGTTCCTGGACGACCCGGAAGGTCATCAACGACTGCCAGTCGTAGCGATAGCCCTCGAGGAAGCCCAGCGGGTCCTGTCTGCCAGCAAGGACCGGGAGTCCAACGTATTTCCCCGGGTAGCACGCGAGGGGCGCAAGTTCGGTGTCGGGCTGTTGGCCGTGACCCAGCAGCCCAAACTCCTCGACGACGAACTGCTGAGCCAGTTCAACACCTTCTTTGTGCTGGGCTTGGCCGACGAGCGGGACCGTAACATCCTGCGCTCCTCTGCCAAGCAGGACATGTCTGCCCTCGGGCCAGAGATCCAGGCACTTATGCCAGGAGAGTGCCTAGTGGTCAATCTCGCCGCGCCGTTTGCCGTGCCGGCGTCGCTTTACCTCTACGACGAGGTCGCCGCTTGTGCCCCTCCCGCCCCGGTTGCCCGGGAACTGGCCCCGCCCAACGTCTCGGCTCTGGTCGATTGAGCGAAGTGGCCGTCCAGTCCACCCCGGCTCGGTACATTCTGCGGGCGGCTCTTGAGCAACTCGCAATCGGGCGCGGCCCCGGTGTCTTCGGTCTGGTAGCCGAACAGGGTGAAGTGATCTTCGCTGAGTGCGTCGGCACGGCGGACCTCGAGAACGGGCGCCCCATCCTTGCCCACGACCGGTTCCGGGTGGCCAGCCTGACCAAGGTGTACACGGCCACCCTGGTATTGCAGCTGGTGGACGAAGGCCGCCTCGGGCTTGGTGACACGCTCGAGCAGTGGCTGCCGGGACTGGTCGACAACCCTGCCGGGATAACCGTCGAGCACCTGCTGACGATGCGCTCGGGCCTGCCGGACTACATATTCGCCCTGCTCGGTGACCCTCCTCACGACCTCGAGGCCCTCAGCCGCTACTACTCGCCCCCGGAACTGGTCGGGATAGCTCTGAGCCAGCCCGGTCGCCGCCCGCCCGGCCGCGCCCACCGCTACAGCAACACCAACTACCTTCTGCTTGGGCTCATCCTGGAACAGGCTGGCGAGCTGCCGCTCGAGGCGCTGATGTGGGAGCGGATCTTCTACCCCCTGGGGTTGATGGATACGTCCTTCCCTACGGTCGACCCCTACGTCCGAGGACAGCATGTGCGCGGCTACATGAGGCTGAGCCCCGACGACGACTACGTCGATTGCACCGAGTACACGCCGTCGGAGGCCTGGGCAGCCGGAGCGCTGATTTCGACACCGCTGGAAGTTGTGCGCTTCTTGGAAGGGCTGTTCGAAGGCGAGCTTTTGCCCGAGCATCTGGTGGCGGCGATGAGGACGCCGATCCCCATCGAGGACCGGCCGGGCCGAGGCTACGGCTACGGGCTCGTCTGCTTGGAGCTCCCCGATGGCGAAGCCTTGTTCGGTCACGGGGGCGACCACTTTGGTGTCAGCTGCTTGGCACTGCGCTCGGAGCACGGCCGCACCATGGTCGTCTACCAAAACTGCCTGGATGCAGTTACCAAAGGCATCGGCCGCGACAACCCGTTTATCCAGGCCGCGTTCGGGCCGCTCGAGTTGTAGGGCAAGCTTTGGGCTGACCCGTGGGCGCCGCAGTCACTCGACCGTGAAGTCGCCGGCCAACTGCCGGAAGCGCTGCAACACCTCTATGAGCTGGCGGAGATCTGCCGCAGCCATACCTGGTCGGCGGAACACCTGCTCGTTGAGCGCCAGGGTGGCCCGCAATGCCAGCTCCCGCCCCGAGGGGAGGATCTCGGCCAAGGTGGTGCGCCTGTCGCTCGCGTGAGGCACTCGCTTTATGAGGTCCTGCTGCTCCAAACGGTCGACAGCGTTGGTGACGCTCGTC
>DATJST010000167.1:0-6924 GCA_035503975.1 Acidimicrobiales bacterium
CGGCTCGCCGATCTCGACGTCGACATGGACGAGACCACCGCCCGCCTCTACCGCAGCCTCACTCCCGATACGCCTTCGACGGCGCGGTCGGTCCGGCTGTCGTCATGACCCGCGCCGGGGTGTTCACCGGCATCGACACCCCCGCACGCATCGTCGGCACCGTGGCGGCCGCCCTGGTTATCGAGACGGCGGTTGTGTGGCGTTTCGGGTGGTCGGCGCCGCTGGCCGCCTACAGCTGCTTCGCCGTCATCGGCGCCGTGGTGAGCGCCACCGACCTCACCGCACGACGCATACCCAACCTGATTGTGCTTTCCGCCTGCCCGATCACCGCCGTCCTGCTGGCGATCGCCTCGACTCCGTCGGGGCTGTGGTGGCCGCTCGCCCGAGCCGGCATCGCCGCGGTAGGGCTCGCCGCGTTCTACCTCGTGCTCGGTCTCGCGTTCCCGGCCGGGATGGGCCTCGGCGACGTCAAGTGGGCCGGGTTGATAGGCGCCTACCTCGGCTGGCTGGGCTGGTCGCCGGTCGTCTCTGGCACCCTGATCGCTTTCCTCGCCGCCGCGGTTGTCGTGCTGTCGGCCCGCATCGTCGGGCGACGCCAGTCGAGCTTGCCGATGGCACCGTTCATGACGCTCGGCGCCATCGGGGCCGTGCTCGCCACCAGATAGCCGGCGGCACCCGAGGCGGCGGTCAGCCGGCGGCTTCGCCGATCATGTCGGCCAGCGCCAGGTTCGCCACAAGCCGGGCGAACCGGCGTCCCGCCGAGGGACGCAGGACGACTACCCGGACCCCGGCGCCGCCCAGCTGAGCCAGCAGCGCATCCAGTTCGCGTCGGTTCGGGGACAGCCGCCCGTACCCGTCGACGGCAAGGAGGTCGATCCGTCCCGGCGCCTCGGCCAGCAGCCGGGACAGGCCAGGCCGGCCGAGACCGGTGTCCTGGTCCCCGTAGGTGGCCACGTGCTGCCAGCCCGGCTGGCGGGCCACGTGAGCCGCCAAAGCGGCCACCTGCCGATCCAACCTTGCCCGTCCTGCCTGTCCCGGGGTCTCCCGGCCGTAGATGGCCACTCGCCACATGCCAAAACCTCCCGCCCTTGGGCTGTCTGCGATGAGACCTCCGTTCTGTGACCAAAGCAAGGCCTCCTTGACCTTTCCCTCGGGGCAAGCCGCACACTGGGCGCATCGGGCGATCCGCCCGAGAACGAGGGAGAAGCTTGTGGAGGAGATGAGTATCGGCGAGTTCGCCCGACAATCCCGTCTGTCACCCAAGGCGCTCCGGCTCTATGACGGGCTCGGCCTCTTGTCGCCCGCTCGCGTCGACGAGTTTTCCGGCTACCGCTACTACGAGGCCGCCCAGCTCGAAGAGGCCCGGCTGATCGCAACGCTCCGACAGATCGGGATCCCATTGGCGACCGTCAAGGACCTGGTGGGTCTCGACCAGGCCGAGCTCGCCAGACGAGTTACGGCGTTTTGGGGCGAGGCGGACGCGCAACACGACGTCCGTCACGAGCTTGTTACCGCCCTCGTTGATCGACTCACCGGAAGGAGCACTGCCATGTACGAAGTCGCGACGAGGGAGATGCCGGCGCGCAGCCTGCTGTGCCTGAAACGCAACGTCGACGAGACGGGAGCGTGGGCCCTCGGCAAGGAGTTCATCGGGATCATTCGCGATCCCCGGCTGCCGAGGATGGAGGGTCGGGAGGGCGCCGTGTTCTCTATCTATTGGGGGCAGGTGAGCGCAGACAGCGACGGCCCGGTGGAATGGTGCAAGCGGGTTCCGGATACGGAGGCCGAAGCGCTGGCCGGACAGTTCCCCGAGCTCGCCCTTCGGGTGGAGCCGGCGCACAGCGAGGCGTACGTGAACCTCGGGCCAACCGGCCTCGATGGGATGGACCCGGCGCGGTTCTCGCTGGCTGAGCAGGCGCTGCGGGCCTGGGCTGAGAAGAATCGCATCGACGACGAGCGGTTGTCGCTGACGCCCGAAAATCTAGGTGTGCGGATCACCTACCTGGCGAGCGGACCGCTGAGCGAGACGACCGGTCCCGACTGCGACTTCGCGGTGCCGTTTGCCTGATTCTTATTACAGAGCGACCTCGCGGCGTCGGCTGTTCAGGTGAGGCTGCCGTCCGGCGCGGCACTGGTGGAGAGGTGACGTTCGAACGGTGCGATATTCGTCGGATCAGTGCACCTGACCCCGGAAGCGGTGCATGTCTGCGCTGGCTTCAGTCACCGTTGCCCTCCAGAGCTGAAGCCTTCCGTTTTGCGGCTTGAACGACTCGGGTAGACAGGGGCACGAGAGGCGTGATCGTCAACGCGTCTCCGGAGCCCTTGGGCGGGGAGGCCCAAGTCGCAACAACCTGCCCGTTGGCGAGAATGGTTCGAGAGGGAACTCCGTTGCGATGAGGAAAGACGGCGGTCGCTCGATCGTCGGGCAGGGTAGGGGTTTTGTCGCGGTACCCGAAGAGCAGTTCATCAAAGCCGGGTAGCGCGAACACTCCCTGTGCCTCTCTCCGGCAAGCGGCCAACTGGTCCTGGGTGGCGAGGCCGAGAAGGTATTCGACGTCGTCGACGGTGACGGTGGCAAGGCGACGACTGGCGGCAGAAACTGCGGTCTCGATATCGGCGATGGTGAGGTTGGCCCAGCGAGCGAGGTCGGAGGGGGTGGCAGGCCCGTGGCTCTCGAAGTAACGGAAGGCGAGAGTTTCCAATGCTGCGTGTCGGTCGAGCTTGTCCGTAGCAGGGACCCAGTTGGACTGGAGGACGAGATGTTGCTCGCCGTTTCGGACGGGGCCGAAGCACAGCGTGCCAGCGTGGGCGAGGTGCCAGATGAGGTGATAGCTGCGCTGGTTGGTGGTGTCGACGCCTCCGTCGCTCCAGGCCTCAATCAGGGCAGCTCGTGAGGACGATCCTCCCGAGGAGAGCGTCTCGACAGCGATGCGCTCCGCTTGTGCGAGAACGGCGGCAGTGATTCCCATCCGAGCTTCGCGGCCAGCGGCTGCGGCCAGTTCGCGAGGAGCGAGCAGGTCGCGTAGCCAGGCCAGGTCGGTCGCCCGAACCAGGTGGAGGGTCCCTCGTAGAGGCCAGGCGCGTACGACGGCCCCGGAGTTGAACGTGGCTTCGACCTCGGCGCTGCTCGCTCCGCTGCGCAGGGCGACGGAGATGACCCCGCTCCGGTAGTCCTGCGCTTGGAGGCAGAGCAAGCGGGCGACGACGTCTTCTGGCGCAACCCGGGCCGGTGCGACGAGTCCTTGCGCGACGAATCGGAGCAGGGCGAGATCTCTGGTATCGAGCTTGCGCGACCGGGATGTCGAGGTCACGCAGTGGGCTGAACTGGTCGAGCTGGCAGCTCGGTCTGGCCGGGGCCCCTTTTCCAGCGGGCCGCGCTCTCGTGTCCGTCGGCGGGTCGGCCGGGCAATGTTGCTGCACCCGGCGCGCGCAGCGCCTGGAGGATCAGCGCCAGATATCGGCGACGCAGCTCGTGGCCTCCGTCGTCTCCGGGAAGGCTGATCGCGCAGAGGGTTTCGAGGAGCAGCACGACGTCGCTCACACTTACGTCTTGGCGAAGGGCCTTGGCCCGCTGCGCTCTTCGGTGCACCTTCTCGGCGAGGCTGCCGGCCCGCTGGGCTAGCTCCCCCAGATCGGGCGTCGGCGTGAAAGTCCCGGCCAGCCGTTGGGCGAGCGCTTGGCTTCCGCCGTCGAGGACTCTGCCGAGGCAGTCGGAATAGACGGTCCAGGGGTCTCGATCGTCGTGGAGGGCGGCTTCGAGTTCTTCGATGTAGGCCATGAGCCCGTCGCGGGCCAGCCCCCGGAGCAGGTCTTCTTTGCTCGGGTAGCGGCGGTACAGCGCGCTCATGCCGACGTTCGCCCGGGCGGCGACGGCAGAGATCGGGGCGGATGGGTCCTCGAGGAACACCGCACGCGCCGCGCTCAGGATCTCGACGTCGTTGCGGGCCGCCTCTCGGCGCCTCCCGCTGAGGGGACCGTCCGGATCTCGCATGCCCCCAGCATACCACTTGACCGGAATATTCCGCTCCGATAGAGTGGAACTGTTCATTCCGTTCCGTAAGGAGAGGCCGTGGTCCATCCCTTCACCGCTCACGTTCCTGACACCGACCTCGAAGCGCTCCGAGAACGCCTCATCACGACCAGATGGGCGCCCGACGCGCCCGCGGGGGTTGACGAGGCAGCGTACGGGGTCTCCGTCAGCCGGCTCCGGCGGCTGGTGTCGCGCTGGCAGGACTTCGACTGGCGGAGCTGGGAGGACAGACTCAACGGCTACCCGCAGTTCCTCACCGAGATCGACGGCCAGCCGGTGCACTTTCTGCACGTGCGCTCCGCCGAGGCGCGCGCGCTGCCGGTGGTCCTGAGCCACGGGTGGCCCGGATCGGTCTTCGAGTACATCGACCTCGTCGACCGACTCGTTGACCCGGTCGCCCACGGCGGTGAGCCGGCCGACGCGTTCGATGTGGTCCTCCCGTCGCTTCCGGGCTTCGGGTTCTCCGGTCCGGCACTCCAGGCCGGCTGGGGCACCCGGCGGACCGCTGCAGCGTGGGCCGACTTGATGGACGCCCTCGGCTACGAGCGCTATGGCGCCATCGGCAACGACGCCGGCTCCATGATCTCGCCCGAGCTCGGCCGGCTGGAGCCGGAGCGGGTGGTCGGTGTGCACGTCACCCAACTGTTCAGCTTCCCAAGCGGGGACCCCGCCGAGCTCACCGCCCTGAGCGATGACGAGCGGGCCGCCCTGTCGGTGCTGGACTGGTTCTGGAAGAACAAGGGGGGGTTCAACGTCCTTCACGGACAGCAGCCGCAGACGCTCGCCCACGCCCTCGCTGACTCGCCGGCCGGGATGCTCGCCTGGAACGCGCAGCTATTCGACGACAGCCTCGACGACGACTTCGTCCTCGCCAACGCCGGTCTCTACTGGCTGACGGGAACCGCAGGGACCTCCATCCGCTTCTACTACGAGGACAGCCACACCTCCTCGCCGCTTCCGACTGGCCCGACCGTCGTTCCGATCGGGCTGGCCGCCGCCGCCGAAGGCGACTTCCGCTCTATCCGGCGCTTCGCCGAACGCGACCACTCCCGAATCACTTCATGGACCGAGCTGCCAGGTGTGGTCGGCCACTACAGCGCCTACACCAACCCCGATGCCCTCATCGTCGACATTCGCCGCTTCTTCCGTCCTCTTCGCCCAACAAACAACCACGAGAAATAAGGAGACCACTGCGATGCCTGAGAACATTTGGACCGTCACGACCACGTCCTTCGACGCGCTGCGCAAGGTTGCGAGCGCTATCGACGACACCAACGGCGATGCCGCGACGCCCTGCAGCGAATGGAACGTGACCCAAGTCCTCCAGCACGCAATCGGAGACCAGCTCGCCTGGGCGGCATCCTTGGGTGTCGGCAGCGGACCATCTGAGAACCCCTTCGCGCCGTCAGGACGACTGGAGGGAAGTGTCGGGGACCTGGTCAAACCGGCGCTTGCGATCGCCGACAGCGCATGGACAGGAGTGAAGAGCGACGCCGACACGGTGTCCACCCCACTCCCGCAAGGCGCCTTTCCTCCCAACATCGCTGCCGCCGCGTGCGCCCTCGACGCCGCCGTGCACGCCTGGGACATCGCAGTGGCCCTCGGCCAACCGAGTCCCCTCACCAATCAGCTTGCAACCGATCTCCTTCCCGCCGTCCGGGATGTTGTCGAGCCTCTGCGCCAATACGGCGCCTACGCCGAAGCGCTCCCGCCGATCCCTGAGGACGACGCTGTCGCCGAACTGCTGCGCTACCTCGGACGCGACGCCGGGTGGTCGGCAGGTCGCTGAAGCAGTCGGCTCGTCGACGGTCCTGCCCGCAGAAGAGGTTTGACACAGGATGGCTGCCACCGGCAACCGGTCGGTCCACTTCGTCCATCTGCTGGCCGGCCGCTGGACGCTCTCGGTTCTCGACGAGCTTGGCGACGGCGGTCGCCGTTACCAGGATCTCCAAGACCGTCTTGACGGGATCGCTCACAAAGTGTTGACCGAGACGCTCCGGCGGGCCGAGCGTGACGGACTGATCGCCCGACGCCTCGATTCCGCGCACATCGATACGGCCACGCTTTACGAGCTGACGCCGCTAGGCCGTTCACTGGATGTGCCGTTGGCCGCGTTCGAATACTGGGTCGAGAAGAACTGGGAGCAGCTTGAAGCGGCGCGTCGCGACTGGGATCGGCGGGCCGGGCGGCCCTGACCACGAACCGTGGGGTACCTCCGGGCACCTGGAAGTAATTTGCCCCCGCCATTCCAGCCGGCCGAAGGGTCGCCATGCCGCTTGACCCCTTAACCCCGCCGAGGGTGTGTTCATGTGAGACTGCCGTTCGGCGCGGCAGCGGGCCTGGTGGCGCCCACGTAGATCATGTCCGCGAAGACGGCGCCGACGGTGGTGGGGAAGGTGTCTTCTCGTACGTCGGCGCCGGTGTAGGGGGCGTCGACCATGACGCCGGGAGACACGACGAGGCCGACGTGGTCGATGCTGTCGGGGCTGCCGCCGAAGAAGACGAGATCGCCCGGTTCCAGGGGTGTCCCGGGCGGCAGGATGGGCCCGGCGTCGTATTGGTCCTGGGCCACTCGGGGCAGGGTGATCCCGGCGACCTTGTAGGCGGCCTGGACGAGACCCGAGCAATCGAAGCCCACGCCGGGGGTCTCGCCGCCCCATATATAAGGAGTACCTACTTGGGCGAGAGCCCAGTCGACGGCGATCCCACCCGCGGTGCCAGCGGCGATGGTCTGGCTCTGGGTTTGCCCGAGGCTTTGGGCGAGGGTCATGACTTGAGTGACATAGGCGTCGGAGTGGTTGTAGTCGAAGACGGCGGCGTCGAGGTCAGTCCCGTTGGCGGCGCCGTTGGCGCACAGGTCGCGGGCAGCGGCGTAGTCGGCGTCGATCTGGTCG
>DATJST010000168.1:0-19210 GCA_035503975.1 Acidimicrobiales bacterium
CGAGCGCGCGTTGACGAACTACGGCAAGGCCGGTCCGATGCCCGAACCCGACGGGACCTACAGCCACCATGAGTGGGCCCTGTGACCGTAACCGCCGGGCCAGGGGCGTCTTCGCCACCCGAGCCGGGCTGGCTGCCCGCGCCCCCAGGGTCAGGACTTCTTGGGTGCCACCACTTGCAGATGGAGATCGGCCAGTTGCGCGGGCGTAACCGGTGCCGGAGCCCCCATCATCAGGTCACGGGCCATCTGGTTGAGAGGGAAGGCGATGACCTCGCGGATGTTGGGTTGGTCCTCGAGCAGCATCAGCAGCCGGTCCACCCCCGGGGCGATCCCGGCATGCGGCGGAGGGCCATAGCGGAAGGCATGCCACAACGCCGGGAAGGAACGCTCGAGCCGCGAGCGCGAATATCCGGCAATGGCAAAAGCCTTTTCCATCACCTCCGGGAGGTGGTTGCGCACTGCCCCCGAGGACAGCTCCAACCCGTTGCAGACCACGTCGTACTGGAACGCGACGATGTCGCCGGGGGCCTTGGACTCCAAGGCTTCCAGACCGCCCTGTGGCATGGAAAAAGGGTTGTGGGAGAACGTCCACGCGCCGGTTTCGGGGTCCAGCTCGAACATGGGGAAATCAACTATCCAGCAAAAGGCCAGCAAATTCGGGTCAGCCAGCCCAAGTTCTTGGCCGAGCAGGGCGCGGACCTGGCCCAGGGCCAGGCTCGCCTTGTCGGGTGCCCCGACGCACGTCAGGATGGCGTCGCCCGGCGCCGCGCCCGAAGCGGCCACCAGCGTGCTCATCTCTTCGGCGGTGAGCCTGCGCGACAGCGGGCCCTTGTACTCACCACCGCCGGCCGGGAGCTGCAGCCAGCTCCCGATCGTCGCATGTGCTCGGGCGGCCTCGCCGTAAGAGTCGAACCAGCTGCGCGGGCGCTCGGCGGCACCTGGGACCAGCAGAGCACGCAAGGCGTGGCCCTTGGCGGGTGCCTCGGCGAACATTGGCAGCTCTGTGCGCCCGCCGAGCTCCCCGGTGAAGTCGGCGATGGCCAGGTCGAAACGCAAGTCCGGCTTGTCTGTGCCGTAGCGGGCGACGGCGTCCGCGTAGCGCAGGTGGGGAAAGGGAGAGGGAGCGTGCTTCGTCGTGAACGTGGCCACTAGATGGGTGAAAAGCAGCTCGACTTCACGGAACACGTCCTCCTGGGTGGCGTACGCCATCTCCAGGTCGATCTGGTAGAACTCGCCTGGGCTGCGGTCGGCCCGGGAAGCCTCGTCCCGGAAACAGGGGGCCAACTGGAAATATCGCTCCACCCCCGAAACCATCAGTAATTGCTTGAACTGTTGGGGTGCCTGGGGCAACGCGTAAAACTCGCCTGGGTATATCCGGCTCGGCACCAGGTAGTCTCGCGCACCTTCTGGCGACGAGGCGGTGAGCACGGGCGTCTGAACCTCGAGGAAACCGCGGCTCGACAAGTGCCGCCTGATGGCCAGGGTGAAACGGGCGCGCTTGGCCAGCCGTTCTGCCAACGGCCCCCGCCTTATGTCCAAGTAGCGGAAGGTGAGGCGGCTCTCTTCGCCCACCTCGGTGTCCCGCTCTACTGGGAAGGGCAGCACTTCGGCCGCCGAGAGCACCTCGACGTTGCCAACGACCACTTCAACTTCGCCTGTAGCGAGGCGCGGGTGCACCATTGCCGGGGGGCGGGCGACAACCTCACCCTCGACGCTCACCACGCTTTCCACCCGGAGCCTGGTCATGACGTCGAACGCGTCGTGCTCGGGGTGGCAGACCAGCTGGACGACGCGGGCGTGATGGTCGCCGCGGCGGTAGTCGCGGCCTTCGAAGGGGAGGTCGGCGTCGGGCCCAAGTGGGTCCCGCAGGTCCACAAACAGCAGGCCGCCGTGGTCGCGCTTGGCCGCCACCCAGCCCGCCAGGCGCACACGCCTGCCGACATGCTCGAGCCGCAAGGCGCCGCAGCGCTCGTCGCGGTAGCGGTTGGGCACGAAGATGGGCGGCGCTGCGTGCTGGCCGGGCCCCGGACTACGCCCGTGCTCACCGTGCCCGTACTCACCGTGCCCGTACTCACCGTGCCCGTGCTCTTGCACACCGTGCTCACCGTGGGCACCGTGCTCGCGCGCACCGTGCTCGTGCGCACCGTGCTCACCGTGGTCGAGGTGCTCGCCCGGCGTGTCCGGCTCTCCCTGTTCAAGGTGGGCGGCGTGCTCGAGGTAGTCCCCGTGCTGGGCGTGCTCGCTGCCAGTCATGACGGACTGAGGTTAGCTGAATGCCTTGCAGGCCCGTCACCTAGGCTGGACGGCTAGGCAGCACGTACGAGGGAGTTGGGACATGGCGAGCTCGAAGGACAGTTTTGGCACGCGAGGCAAGCTCGAGGTCGGGGGGCGGGCGCTCGGGATCTACCGCCTCGCCACGCTCGCCGAGCGGGCCGGGCTTGATGTCGCGCGGCTCCCGTTCTCGTTGAAGATCCTGCTCGAGAACTTGTTGCGGCACGAGGACGGCCTCAATGTGACACCAGAGAGCATCGAAGCCCTCGCTTCTTGGGCCGGGACGACGGCGGCGGGGGGCGAGGCGCGCGAGAGTGCACGGCGGGCACAGATCGCATTTTCCCCGGCCCGCATCCTGATGCAGGACTTCACCGGAGTGCCGGTCGTGGCCGACCTGGCCGCCATGCGCGACGCCATGGTTGCCCTGGGCGGGGACCCTGAAGCCGTGCAGCCACAGGTACCGGCCGAACTTGTGATCGACCATTCGATCATCGCTGACTTCTCCGCCCGCCCCGACGCTCTTGCCCGCAATTCCGAGCTCGAGTTTGCCCGCAACCAAGAGCGTTACAAGTTCCTGCGTTGGGGCCAGCAGGCTTTCCGCACCCTGAAGGTCGTCCCTCCCAATACCGGTATTTGCCACCAGGTCAACCTCGAGCACCTCGCGCGGGTGGTGTTCGACGAAGGCCGCGAAGCCTTCCCAGACACGCTGCTCGGCACGGACTCGCACACCACCATGGTCAACGGGCTTTCCGTACTGGGATGGGGTGTGGGCGGGATCGAGGCCGAGGCGGCCATGCTGGGTGAGCCCGTGACCATGTTGGTGCCCGACGTGGTCGGCTTCAAGTTGACGGGCGAGCTGGCCGAAGGTTCAACGGCCACCGACCTGGTCCTCACCGTCACCGAATTGCTGCGCAAGCATGGCGTTGTCGGCAAGTTCGTCGAATTTTACGGTGATGGGGTTGCCCGGGTGGCTTTGTACAACCGGGCCACGATCGGCAACATGTCGCCCGAGTACGGGTCCACCTGCGCGATCTTCCCGATCGACCAACAAACCTTGCGCTACATGCGTTTCACGGGCCGTTCGCCGGAACACGTGGCTCTGGTGGAGGCGTATGCGAAGGAACAGGGCCTCTGGCACGACCCGGGTAACGAACCGGTTTACTCTGAGCACGTCGAGCTCGACCTGGCGAGTGTCGAGCCGAGCCTGGCCGGGCCGGCGCGTCCTCAGGACCGGGTCCCGTTGCGGCGGGCCAAGGTGGCCTTTGGGGAATCTTTGGCGAAAATGCTGGGCGAAGGAGCCGGTGCCGCGCCGAGGCGTGTGCCCGTGGGGACCGGCGGCCACGAGGACTACGAGATCGGCCACGGGGACGTGGTTATCGCCGCCATAACCAGTTGCACCAACACCTCCAACCCCGAAGTCATGGTTGCGGCCGGCCTGCTCGCCAAGCACGCGGTCGAGCGTGGGCTGGCGGTCAAGCCTTGGGTGAAGACATCGCTTGCCCCGGGATCGAAGGTTGTTATGGATTACTACGATCGCGCGGGCCTCACGCCCTACCTCGAAAAGCTGGGCTTCGGGCTGGTCGGGTTCGGCTGCACCACCTGTATCGGCAACAGTGGGCCGCTCTTGGCGGGTGTCTCGGAGGCTGTGGCCGCGGGCAACCTGGCTGTCGTGTCGGTGCTTTCCGGCAACCGGAATTTCGAAGGGCGCATCAACCCGGATGTTCGCATGAACTACCTGGCTTCGCCGCCTCTCGTGGTCGCCTACGCCCTGGCGGGAACGATGGACTGCGATATCACCTCGGAGCCACTGGGCACCGGAGCAGACGGCCAACCGGTTCACCTCGCCGACGTCTGGCCGACGAGCGAGGAGGTTGCGTCGGTTGTCAGCGACGCGATAGCTGCCGACATGTTCGAAAAGAGCTACTCCGCGGTGTTCCGCGGCGACGAACGCTGGGCCGGTCTCGACGTACCCCAGGGCGAGCAGTACAGCTGGGGTGGCACGTCGACGTACGTGCGCCGGCCCCCCTATTTCGACGCCATGCCAGAGGTCCCCGCGCCCGTGCGCGACATCCGCGGCGCGCGCGCCCTGGCCCGACTGGGGGATTCGGTGACCACAGACCACATTTCCCCGGCCGGCAACATCCGCAAGGACGGGCCGGCGGGAGCATGGTTGGTCGACAACGGTGTGGAGCCGCCCGATTTCAACTCCTACGGCTCACGCCGGGGCAATCACGAGGTCATGGTGCGCGGCACATTCGCCAACATCCGCTTGCGCAATCAGCTCGCCCCCGGGACCGAGGGAGGCTTCACGACCTTTTTCCCCACAGGCGAGCAGACCACCATCTACGACGCCGCCATGCGCTACCAGCAGGCAGGGACGCCGCTCGTGGTCTTGGCGGGCAAAGAGTACGGTTCGGGGTCGTCACGGGACTGGGCGGCCAAGGGGACGGCGTTGCTCGGCGTGCGAGCGGTCCTGGCCGAGAGCTTCGAACGCATCCATCGCTCCAATCTGGTGGGCATGGGGATCCTGCCCTTGCAGTTCCTGCCTGGCGACTCGGCGGAGAAGCTCGGGCTCACCGGCAGCGAGGTTTTCGATATCGAGGGCCTGGAAGCGGCCGGGCCAGGGGCGCTGCCGTCCCGGCTCACCGTACGCGCGGGGGACCAGGTGTTCGAGATGGCGCTCCGCGTGGACACCCCGGTGGAAGCCGACTACTTCAGCCACGGTGGCATCCTGCCGTTCGTGTTGCGCCAGCTCTGCAAGCGCTCGGCACCGTCGGGTGAGCCGGGCGGATCTGGCTGAGCCCAGCTCATTGCTGCGGTGAGCAACGCACGTCCCCTGCTGGCCCGGGCCCGCGACGTGTCGCACCGCGGGCGCTGGGTGCTGCTTGGCCTGCTGATCGCGGCGTCGGCGGTCCTCGGCTTCGTAGGGCTCGGGTCGGTCGAGGCACCCTCGTCCAATGGCGGGGACCATCTTTTGCCTTTGCTTGACCGGATGTACGACACCGTGCTGCTGTTCAAGATGACCCTTATCCTGCCCCCGCCCTACCCGTGGGAGCTTGAGGTGGCCCAATGGCTCGCGCCGCTGGCCGTCATCTTCACCGCTTTCACCGCCGCCGCCGCGATATTTGCCCGCCAGTGGGGCGAGCTGCGCGTCCGCCTGGGTTACCGCGGCCACGTGGTGGTATGCGGGTTGGGGAACTGCGGGGCGCGCCTCGCGCCTTTGTTCCACGAACGGGGCATGAAGGTCGTAGTTGTTGACAAGGACCTGACGGAGGCGGCCGACCCCGCCGGCGTCGAGGCGTGCCGCGAGCGGGGCATCCCTGTCGTGGTCGGCGACGCCACCGACGACCATGTGCTGCGCCGCGCCGGGATCGGTGCCGCCGGCTACCTCGTGGCGGTGTGCGGTGGGGACGAGACCAATGCCGAAGTAGCTCTGGCTGCCAGACGTTCGCTGGCGCCTGCCCGGCGCAGCGCGACTAAGGCGACGAGCGACGTTGGTGCACCAGCCCGTATAAGGACGGCGGGCAATGGGGCCGGCCCCCGTACCACCGCGGCCCGTACCACCGCGGCCAGTGTCGCCGCGGCCAGTGTCGCCGGGGCCAGTGGCGCCGCGGTCATTGAGGGCTCCGTCAACGGTTCAGGGACGAGCGAAGCTGACGACGCCGGCTCGTCCGGGGGCGCTCGCCCCGCTCGCCACAGCCTGCGTTGCTTCATCCAGGTCGCCGACGACCGCCTCTGCCGCCTGCTCGAGGAGTCCGCGCTCGCCGACCCAAGCCGGTCCAACGTCCGGCTCGAGTTCTTCAACGTGTCCCGCTCGGGGCTCAAGGCCCTGCTCGACGAGCACGGAGGCGTATTGCTCGAGGAGGGCGCGCCACCCCACCTGCTCGTGATCGGCACTGGCCGGCTGGCACGCCAGCTCGTGGCCGAGGCGGCCCGGCGATGGTGGCTCTGGCGTGGCAACTTGAGCAACGAGAGCAATGACCGCAATGACAGCAACGAGATGGAACGCTGCCGCACAACCCTGGTGGCCCCGGACGCCAAGGACGCAGTCGTCGCCCTGCACGAGCGCTTCCCCGCCCTGCGCCTGGCGTGCGACCTGGTCGCTGTCGAGGCCGACCTGTCCGAACCAGACAGCCCTCCCATATCGATAGCCCTCGACTCGCCGCTCGAACGCTGCCTCGCCGTCGTCTGCTTCGACAACGACGACGCCGCCGCCGTGCGGGCGACGATAGTGGGCCGCCGGTCGCTGCCCGAGGCCGTGCCCCTTGTGGTCTGCACGCGTGGCCAAAGCGCGCTGCCCGGCCTGCTCGGGGCACCCGGGTCGGTTGGCCTGCCCAACGTTACCGATTTCGGCCTGCTCGACCGAGCCTGCGCCCCCGAGGCCCTGTTGAACGGCATACCCGAGGAGCTGGCACGGTCTGTGCACGCCGATTACCTGCGGCGCCGGCGGGAAGAGCTGGCCAAGTCCTTCCACGAGCTTTACGTCGGTAGCCGCACGGCTCCCGACAGGCCGGTGCCCCAGCCGGACGACCCGTCGCTGCGACCATGGTCCGAGCTGCCTGAGATCCTGCGCGAGTCCAACCGCGACCAGGCGGCAGACATCGGCCGCAAGCTCGCTCTCGTCGGGTGCCACCTCGAGCCTTCGCCGGCTTGGGACGCAGTGCCCAAACAGTTCAGCCCCGAGGAGGTCGAACTGCTCGGCCAGGCTGAGCACGACCGGTGGTGCGAGGAACGCCTGCGCAATGGATGGCGTCTCGGGCCGGTGAAGGACCCTGTAGCTCGGACCCACCCCGACATCAGGCCGTGGGACGAGCTGACGGAGCCGATCAAGGACCTGGACCGGGACGCCGTCCGGGCCATCCCGGGGTTCCTCGCCCGCCTCGGTTACGCGATCGTGCCCTCGGGCCACGACCGCCGTGGTGAACCCGCGCACGCCAGCTCGCCGCACTGACGCCGGGCCCCGCCATTCCCTAAGACTGCCCGGCCCCTAAGACTGCGGGCCTCTAAAACTGCCCGGCCCCTAAAAGTACCGGTCCCTAAATGTGCCGGCCCCCTTGGATTGCCCGGCCCTTGCTCCGGGCCCACCACCCGCAGCAAGGGCCGGATCGCCGCCTGAGCCGGTCGAGCTCGGCCCGGCGGCGCCCTGTGCTCAGGGATGGTGGCGGGACCAACCCCAGTAGTACCGGGCCCGTCCTGGCCTCCCTTGGCGCCTGCAAGTGGGCCCAGGGCGCAGCAGCCGAGCCTGGTGGCTGGCCACAAGAGGGCTCTTACCCGCGGTAGGCCTCGGTGGTCCGGCGTCCTCGCTACCGGGCCCGTCCAGGAAGACCGAAATATCCGCCCCTGAGGGCCTCGAGCCGGCACCCGCGCTGGAGGCGCGGTAGCAGGGGACAGGGCACCACGCGGCGCCCGAGCGGCCGCGCTGGCGGCTCATCCCCGCGTTCCGGGCGCGGTGATGAGTTCCCCGTCCACCTCGGGGGCGGCCCCTCGCCGGCCGCCCGTCCCCGAGGTTCATGGTGATCATCTACCCCCGCCCCGGATGAACAATGTCGTGCCCAGTCAATCAGGCGCCGGGTAAAGGTGCGGATGCGTTGCCACGTATCCCTCAATAACTGATTCGAGCACGTCAATGAGGGCGCGGGTGGGCGCGCTCGGCCTTCCGCTTTTTCGTATGGCAATACCTACGTGGCGCCGGGGCACGCCCGATATCAGCACGATCTTGTAACTGTCGGGCAGGTCCGTAACGGTCGTCGCCGGCAACAGGGCCGGACCGTAGCCTCGGAGGGCCAGGTAGGACAGGAGGCGTAGCCCGTCGATGTCGGCCCGGGAGCGCAGTGATACGCCGGCGGCGGCGGCGGCGTCGTCGAGCGCTTCACGGAAACCGGTGTGTGGGGCCGGGAGTAGTAGCTCGAGGCCTTCGAGGTGGCTTACGTGCAGTTCTTTTGCCGCGAGCGGGTGGCCGGCGGGCAATAACAGGACGATGTCCTCGTCGAAAAGGGGCCGCACTCGTAGATCGGGATTGTTGAGCGGGAGGTTCACCAACGCGCCGTCGAGCCCTCCACTGAGCAGGAGCGCGCCGAGAGCCGACGAGGAGGCTTCCGTGGTGACCAGGCGCAGCCCTGGGTGTTCACCCGCCAGCCGGTCGAGCAGCAGCGGTACGAGCCACCGAGCGGTGGTCGAGATGACGCCGAGCCGGGCGTTGCCCACCACCCGGTGGTGGAGCGCGGCGAGGTCGGCGGCGATGGCTTCCAGGTCAGCTTCGATGGCCCGAGCGCGCGCCTCTACCACCCTGCCTTCTTCGGTGAGCTCGCCGCTCTGGCGGTCCACCAGCGCATAGCCGAGCTCACGCTCCAGCCGCTTGATGTGGCCAGATACGTTGGACTGGACTGTGTGCAGGGCCGCCGCCGCTCCCGAGAAACTGCCTTGGTCGGCAATGGCGGTCAATGCCGCGAGCTGGCGAAGGTCCACAGGGCAAGTATGGCTTGCTCGGCGCGCGGCCGTCGAACCTGGTTTTCGCCTTCCACGAACAGGGTAAATGTCCCGTAACAACGTCGAACGGGCACGCCCGAGCTGGCGGGGCAGACCGAGGCGGCCAGGAGGGAAGTTGAGATGGCAACCAGGTACTCGAGTCATGTGACAAAGCCGGTGACGCCCGCCCTGGGCCCGCAATTAGTGAGGTGGGGCAGCGTCTTCTGCGGCACATTGATCGCGATCGCGGCGTTCACATTGCTGGACGCCCTTTGGCTGGCACTGTCCTTTGGTTCTCACATCTCGGCCGTTTACAGCAACCTGTCGTGGTGGATAGCGGGGACGGCCATTTTTTGCATGTTCGCTGCCGGCCTCATCGCCGGTGTGACCTCCGGCGCCCGGGGGGCGGGTGCTGGGAGCATGGGGGGCCTCACCACCTGGGCACTTATCGTCATTGGGGTCGGGCTGGTCGTGCTTCCTACTTTCGGCATCGGGCACGTCCCTAACACGGTGCTGGCCGCGGGCCACCTCTACAAGATCAACTACCTCACTTACTGGAGCGCGTTCTGGAGCCTGGTGATCGGCTTGGGGGCTTCGCTGGCCGGGGGCATGCTCGGTGGAGCGATGCAGCGCGGCGTGGACGGGCCGTACCTGGACCTGCAACGTATCGAAGCCCAAGCGACCACCGCTCCGACGACGGCAAGCCCGCCCACCCTGGTCACGCCGGCGGTGATGCCGGATGGCGCTCCTGTCTACGAGCGGCAGGCGTAGCAGGGACTGTCGACGAGCGGCAGGTGTAGTACGGACCTAATTTGAACTGCGGAAGTCTTTGGGCGGCCATCGTTTCTCACCCGCTGGCGACCGTCGGCGGGCACCGTCCTTAGGTGATGGGCCGAGTGCCCACGCCCTCCTCCAGGCGGAAGCCTCGGGGCCGGTAAGTGGGGGAGTGGCACCCTGGGCGGCGCGGCGCCGCGCCGACCACCAGTCGCTGCTGGCCTCGTCGGCCAGGAGCGCGATGGCCTCCTCGAGGCGCGCAACGAGCTGGCGGGCGGGACGGTCAGCCTCGATCGCGGCCCCGAAGGTCACGGTGGTCTCGCCCGTGTAGACGCGCCGGGCGCCGCGCGGCCAGAGACGGCCGGTCCCTTTGATGTGCACGGGCACGAGCGGCCGCCCGGTCCGGGCGGCCAACCATCCAGCTCCGGCGTGGTGTTCTTGGCCCCAGCCGTCGGGGCTCCGCCCGCCTTCGGGGAAGATCAACAGGTTCCACCCCTCGCGGGCGAGCGTTTCGGCCCGCTCGGGCGAGGCGCGGCTGACCTTGATCCGTTCGATGGGGATGGCGTTGAGGGCGAAGGCGAAATAGACGGACTTCAGCCTTGAGTCAAAGAAATAGTCGGCGCCGGCAAGAATTACCAGACGGTGGCGCCAGCGGTCCGGCAGCACGGAGAGCACAAGGGGCGCATCCAGATGGCTGGAATGGTTGGCTGCGAAGATAAGTGGTCCCTGAGCGTGCTCGAAGCGGTCCAATCCGACCACCGTGGGCCGGGCGACCGCGTTCATGAGGGGCCGGGTGACCAGTTCGGTGTAAGCGGCGCGGGCCAGGCGCACGGGGTAGTGGCGAGCCCAGCCGGTGTCATAATGGATGCCCAAGGTTGGTTTTTTTTGGGGACGCGGCACGGATGCCGGCCAAGGCGGGCTGCCCAAGGGGAAGGCGAACGGCCGGCGCAGCGCCGCCAACCTTGCGGCTGCTTCCTGCGCACCACCCCGGTAAACCTGCGGGACTTCGGGAGAGCGGCGGGGGATATTGGTGAGCGAGCGCCGCCGGGGCTCGCCGACCGGGCCGTCAGTGGACACGGGCGAGCATTATCGGTGGGCAGCGGAAGTACGTCACGGTGGGGTCGCGCCCGACCTGGTCCTCGGCCATCTCGAGGGCGTCACTCAACGTGCTCGCGGGCTTGAAACCCATGCGGCGCACGGCTTTTCTGTCGCCGCCGACGATAATCGTGGCGCCCGCGTGCTCGAGCGCGTGGGCCCCCCAGTACCACATGTAAAACGGGTGCACCCCGTGGTACGCGTAGCTCGTGCGGTACAGGTGGCGGTACCATTCGTCGGTGGCAAACCGTTCCTCGTAACCCTTTTCGATCTGGAGCGGGTCGGTCGTGGCCGAAAGCACCTCGTCGAAGAAATCGATGTACGACGGGTGGTGCACAGGGTGGAAGGACCACGGTGTGGGGTGCGAGAGCACGACCACGCCCCCTGGTCGCACCAAGGGCCGGCCGATGTAGAGGTTGAAAAAGTACCCTAGGCCCATGCACATCACGAGCAGTGGGTTCATTATCGAGTTGACGTTGTACGGGCCTACATGAGGCAGCCCGAAGACCACCACGTCGCTCTGGCCCTCGACGTCCACTAACTGCTGGCGGTGCAGGTTCTCGACGGTAGCGGCATGCACTGCCTCGACTTCGCCTGCTTGGACGCTCGTCATTTGGTGCGGGGCCTTGATGCTGTGGAATATCGACCGCCTGGCGCCCGGGCTCAGCAGCTCGAGGCCCCGGCTCGAAGCCACGAACGTGGCCCGGTCGCGCAGCCCCCACTCCCATTCTCTTTTTTGCAGGAAGGCCATTTCGTCTGGGAACGCGTTGTTGTTGAGCGTCGTCTCGACCTGGAAAACCTTCAGGTGCTCGTTCAGTAGGCGCCCGATCCTCCAGGCCGACGAATGCAGTTCGGAACTGGGCCGGTCCATCAGCGAGCGGCTGTGCTGCAAAGTCCGCACGTTATGGTGGTGGCGCACACTGCGGTAGCTCATGAGCCCGGTCGAGGTTGACTTGTGGCCGCCGTCCATGGTGACCAAATTGATGTTCACGTACACGAGCAGGTCGGACTCGGCGACCCGGCGGTTGACTTCGACATCCTCGCCGTGGTCGGTGCGTCCGAGCAGGACAATGCCCGCCGGGTCCTCGGCATCGTGCTGCAGCAAGTGGCCGTACGGTGCGAAGGAGTCGTAGATGCGGTCTCCCAGGGCATGGCGCAGCTCGGCCTCGGTCATGCGCCTGTGTAGCCCGAGGGCGGCGATCAGGACCACGTCGTCCACACCGGCCGTGGCGGCCATGTCCAGCACAGCTTCGATCACCCGTTGGCGGTTGTCTGGCCGGCGCATCGGCGGGAGTGGCAATGAAAGGTCGTCGAAAGCGATGGTCAGGCGCATCCCGGCAAATAGCAGGTCAGGCAGAGGTGCCGAATCACCGAGCGGCGACAACAAGGCCCTGCGGATGGCCGCGTCCGGGTCGGCCAAGGCGGGCAGTGGCTCGGGCGCGTACACGACCCTGCTGCGTTCTGGCGGAAGCCGCTCGAGGTGGAAGCCCTCTCCGTGCCAGACCAGCACCGGAGGCGTGGAACGGTCGACCTCGAGGACGAAACCAGGACGCGGCATGCTCAGACCACCTCTGCGGGCAGAGCCGCGGGCCGTTTCTTTTCGCTGCGGAGGTCGAACGCGACTTTGACAGCCCCACGCCGGCCGGCGCCAGCTGCGTGCTCGATGGCGGCTGCGGCCTGTTCGAGCGGGTAAGTGGCGGACAGCAAGCGCTCCAACCGGGCGGCCCGCGCCAACTCCATGGCCAGGTCGAAACTGTGGCGACCGCCCGCTGCGGGCTCCGGGCCGTAGGTATAAGAGCCCATCAAGGTGATCTCGCGCTGCCAGAGCGGCGTCAGGTCGGTGTGCGCAGGAACGGGCATGCCGGCCAGTACGACGTGGCCGCCCGGGGAGGCCACTGCGAGCGCCTGGGCGAGCGATTCGGAGCTGCCCACGCAGTCGAGCACCAGCGGCGCCCCGCCGGAAAGCTGCCCGTTGCTTAGTATCCACGAGCCTGTCGCCCGCCGCACGGCACGGCGCAGCTCCCCCGGGGCGGCTACCGTGCTGGCTCCCAGCCGCGCGGCCAGGTCGCGCTGGTGGCCGTACTTGGCGACCGCGATGATCCGGCCGATGTCGTCACGGAAGCGAGAGAGGGCGCCGATGGCACAAAGCCCCAGGGTGCCCGCCCCGATAACTACTGCGGTTAGCCCCTCGCCCTCGGTAGGCACCCTGCCAGGGGCGGCGAGAGCCGCGTGGACGGCGCAAGCGGCCGGCTCGACCAGCACCGCAGCCTCGTCGGGAAGGTCCTCGGGCACGTCGTGGACCTGGCTCTCGTGAGCCACGAAAACGAGTGACCAGCCCCCTCCGGTCTGTTGGCAGTACCCCGTTTGCAGCCCCGGCGCGAGGTGCCCGCCCGAGATGTTGACGCAGTGACGGGCGCGGCCGGACGCGCAGGCCGGGCAGGGCGGGTAGACGGCGCGCGCTTGGCAGCCGAGCACGGGCTCGACCACGACTCGGCGCCCGTCCTCGGTGTCGGCGACCACCTCGTGACCGGGCACGAAGGGAAAGCTGACGACGGGCTCAAACCAGCGCGAGGAGCGCCCATCCACTGTTGCCAGGTCGCTCCCGCAAATGCCGGACAAGCGCGGCCACAGGCGAAGCCAACCCTCCCCGGGGAGCGCCGGCGGGTCGAGGTCGGCCAGGCGTAACGGCCCCAAGCGCCCCCCGGCACCCGCCCTCCACTCTGACGCCACTCGTGCCACAGCAAAGCGAGGTAGGGAGCGCTCGACCTGGAGAGCCTTCATACGTTGCTTAGACTCCCAGCGTCCCGTTTTTGGCTCACCGCGATGGCCGCAACGCCGGCCCGCCCCGGCCCAAAGGGCAGCCACGGCCGTCGGTAGCCACTGGCCTTGGGCCATTGCTCGACGTGCCAGCCCCTTTTGCGGGCAATGGCAGCCAGCTTGGTCTCGGGGTTGACGGCGACGGGGTACCCGGCCACCTCCATCATGGGCAGGTCGCTCGTCGAGTCGGCGTAGGCGACGCACTCCGAGAGCCGGAGCCCGTGTTGGTCGGCGTACTCGGCCATGATCAGGGCGCGCGCTTCGCCCGTGGGTGGCGCCCCAGAAAGCTCCCCGGTCAGTGCCCCGTCGCGTTCGGTCATGTGGGCGCACACGACGTCGTCGAACAAGGGCCGGAACGGCTCGATGATGAAGTCGAGCGCACCGGTGATGAGCAAGGTCCGGTGGCCCAACGCCCGGTGCTCGCGCACTCGCCGGATCCCGGCCGGGAACGCCTTGGCCAGCAGCAGGTTGCTGGTCAGCTCCCACGCTTCCCCCTTTAGTTCCCCGGCCTGAGCATTCTCGTAGCGCCGGTAGAACCAGCGAAGGAAGTCGCCCCGGTCGGCCATGTCCAAGGCGAACATGCGGGGTGCTTCGAGCAGTGTCCGAACGGTAAAGCGAGCTCTCTCGCCTACGCCCATTTGGCGAGTCGCCAGCCACGCGTAGGAATCCACCACATTGGTGGCCACTAGGGTGTTCTCCAGGTCGAACACCGCGAGTTGGCGGTCCGGGGACAACACGGCCCGCCGGCCGCGCTCCTCGCGGCCGAGGACCGCAGTTCCCGAGCGCGCGCGCCGTGGCCCGGCCATGCGGACACGGGCGTGGGCGACGACCGCCGGCAGGTAGACGTCGTGGCAGTAACGGGGCCACTCCACGACGGCCGGGTCGAAGCAAAAGTCTCTCGCCTCGCCGGGGCCGAGCTGGTCGGCGAGCCGCAGGAGGCGGTCCACGCTGAACACGGCCTCGGTTTCGGTGTACGCCCCGTACAGCTCGACGTAGCCAAGTGCCCGCTCGGCCTCGTCGCGACGTTCCTCGACCTGGGCGGCGAAGTCCGCTGGTCCGCCGCGCAAGGGGAGCGCTTGTATGGCCCGTTCGGCGGCCCGCAGCGCCCGGGTGGCCTGGCGCAGCTGGTTCTGCACCCGGCGGCGGCCCGGGAACGACCACTCGGGGACCTCGATCGGTTGGCCCTTGTCGTCGGCGACCGGGTGGGCCGCGAACCACTCGCGCACAAGGTCGACGAGTTGGCCGTACCGCAGCGGGTTGCGGGCGCCCGAAGCCGAGTGGACGACGTCGGGCTCCCCAAGAGGACCGCGGGCGGCGACGGCCAGGATGGTGGCCACGACGAGGTCGACGGGGATTACGTCGATGATGCCCTCGGGTATCCCGGGGAACTCCTTGAGCAGCCCGCGGGCATAACTGATGATCACTGGGTCAGCCATCCGGAACCCCCTGATCCAACCCGGGTGGGGCTGCTCCAGGGCCGCCTCGATGATCGACGGGCGCACGATCGTGACCGGCAACTGCCGGTGCGTTTCGAGCAACGCCCACTCGCCCAAGGCTTTGGAGTAGGCGTACGCGTCTGGCCAGCCGAGGGCCTGAGCACGCGCCTTGCCCAGCTCTACCATCCGGTCCTCGACCCATTGGGCACGCAGCCTCTCGGTCTTCTCGGCCAACACAGGCACCCCCGCCGCGCCCAGCTCGGCGCGGGCCTCAGCCCGGCGGCGAGCGAGCTGTGCCGGGGCCCGGCTCTCAGCCTCGGCATCTGAGCGCGCGCGGCGCGCGTACTCCACCTCGGCTCGCCAGGGCACCTTGGCTGCGAAGGGCGTTTCGTGGAGCGGCCGCTCGGGAGCGGGGCCGCGGCGGGCGCCGGCGACGTAGGCGGTCGAAACGGCGATGAGATGGGGCTGGCCAGCCGGCGGGCCGGAGCCGCCGGCTTTGGTCGTGCGCCCCTGCGGGCAGGCAAGCTCGGCGAGCGCCGATGCAACCCGGGACGGCCCGAGCAGGTTGACCTCCACGGCAGCGTCCAACGGCGCATCGAAGCTCACCGTGGCCGCCGAGTGCACCACTGTCGCACAGCCGGCTAGCACCTCGCGGCCGTGCTCGTCGAGGGCAAGGCCGTCGGCGGCGACGTCTCCTCCGATGGCAATGACACGGCGCTCCACCTCGGCGTCGAAGCGGTCACCGAGTTCGCGGCGCAGGCGCTGGAAACAGTCATTGCGCAGGACGTCCCGCTCGACGCGTTCACGTGCCCCACGGCGGCCCGGGCGCACCACAAGGACTAGCTCGGTCTCGGGCAGGCAGCGCAAGACCCGCTCGGCCAGCGCCGTCCCGAGGAAGCCGGTTGCGCCGGTGATGGCGATGCGCCGGCCTGCTAGTGCGTCACGCAGCATCCCTCGTGTTTACCACGCCTCCCTCTGCGAACCGGCGAGGCTCTCAGTTACCAGGTGGCGTCGCCCTGACTCGCGTGCGTGTGATGCGGTTGCGCCCGCGGTCGGACGAAGCGCCGACGGGCGCGCTCTCCGCTTCCATCTCGGCCGCGGCGGGTCTGAGTGCTGCGCCCCGACGTCGCAACCGGGAACCGGTGGCAGGCTCCTCGACCTGGGCGGCGCGTGCCGCCGCCGCCTGTTCGGCCTTGCGCTGGGCCGCCAAGGGCTTGGCGCGGGGCGGTGTGTAGCGCCCGCTGCGGGCAGGCAGGGGCCGCCCGGTGACGGCTTTGGTTTGGAGCTTAGGCGCGCGGCGGCCACCGCCCGAGCTGCTGGACCGAGCGGTGCTGGCCTCGCCGCGCCGGCTCGCTCCTGCTGCTCCCTTGCCCTGCGCCGCCGCTATGAGGTCCTTTTGTTCCTTGTTCATGCGGAAGACGAGCATCCAGAGCACGTAGCCGGCGGGCACGAGGAACGCGCCGTAATTGAGGTCGGTGGCTGACTTGGGGAATGGCAGGTCGAGACCGATGGCTGCTGCCAGTAAGAAGATGATGCCGGTCACCATCCGGCGCTTCCAGTAGATACTGGAGGCCGCGACCACCGCGAGGACGAAGAAGAGGGCAGCCTGGGGTGGGTGCCCCGTGACCGGCATCATTTGCTCTACCGTCTTGTGGTTTTTGGTGACAGTGCCCTCGGCCCAGTCGTGGCCGAAGAACGAGTACGCCGCCCCGGCGGCCATTGCGCCGGCCACGTACAGGCCGCGGCGCGGTTCGGGTGGCTTCATGCCCCGCGATGCTCGGCGCGCCTCTTGGGCCAGCTGGTAGCGCTTGGAGCGGAGTTCCCGGTTCTGCCTGCGTTGGTCTTCCTGCTCGGGGGATTGAGGCGCCCGGCGCAGCAAGCTCACGGCTGCTCGTCCTCGGCGGCCGTGCCTGTGGCCTCGCCGTCCCCTGAGCCTGTGTTGCCGGCGGCGCCTGAGCCTGTGTTGCCGGCGGCGCCGTGCCCGGCTGCGTCCCCGCTTTGCGCTTCTGAGCCAGCTGCGGCCTGGTGAGAGTCCTCGCGGCCATCTCCGGCCACGAACTCCTCGGGGCTCCTCGACTTCGTGCTCGGGTCGCCTTCGAGGAGCCAGCTCCGCACCACGACCTTGCTCTGGCGCGGGCCGAGCTGTTCCAGTTCGGCCTCCACTGGCAGGTCGCGGGGCGGGTCGCCCGACGTCTCCATAATGACCGCCGGCTCGTTGCGGTTTGGCTCGAAGACCTCCTTCAGCCCAAAGGCAAAAGCGGTGAGCACGGTCCCGGTGGCGCTGCGCATCCGCCAGCGCTCCGCCCGGTCCGACAGGCCCGTCCGGCGCGGGGCCTCGTGCTCCAGGATCTGCTCGGTGCCCTCGGGAGCGGCCCGGCGGATGTGCCGGCGGCCCTGCTCGTCGATGGTCTCGACAGGCTCACCCTCGTCGAGCTCTTCCTCGTCGAGCTCTTCCTCGAAGATGTACTCGGCCTCTTCGCCTGAACTGCGAGCGGCGTCTCCTGCTCCGCCCTCGGTACCTTCGGACGTGCTGTTTTTCTCTTCGTCGGGATCGGCCTGGGCCACCTCTCCACGGTAGCGCTTCCCCGCCGGGTCGAGGTTCGCCGGCGCTCAGCCCACGCCGGCAGAGCGGCCCTGCACGCTTTGTCCCCCCAGGGGCTCCGTACCAGGCAGGCGTCGGCACCCGACCACAGCGGCAGTGCCGGTGTGGGGCGGCGCAGCCGAGGCAACGTGTCGCAGCGTGGGCCGGCAGCGCGAGATGGCGAGCTTCGGGGCGGGCTACAGTTGCTGTGGTTGGGGCGCTGTACTGGAGCGGTCAGGCGGTCCAAAAGAGAAGAGCAGTTCAGAGGCACAAGGCACGGGCGCTTGGCTCAGTTGGTTAGAGCGCAGCCTTCACACGTCGTTGGCGCTGACCGGTGTGCGTATCCTGCCTTTTGGCTGCTCGTAGTGGAGCAAATGAGGCAAAGTTATGCGCTGTTCGCTGCGGCGCCGTCGTCGTCTGAGGTGAAGGTTGTCGCGTAATAGAGGTCCTTGCCGCTCTGGGGATCCGCTTCGCCTTCAAGGTCGAACCGGTGCTCGTTGATCCGCTGCATCTTTAGGTTGAAGCGGTCCACCAACGAGTAGTAACCCGTCGCTCCAATGTGCCGGAAGTGGTCAATTGCCTCCTGCTTTAGGAGGGTGCCCAATCCCTGGTTTCGACGATCCCTGACGACACCAAGGGCACGAATGCACGCCAGCTCGCCTGGCTGGGCAGTGAAAACCACGACGCCAACAAGGCGGTCTGTGCCCAGCTCAACGGCTACGCGACACCCCAAGTACGGGCTGTCGTCACCGAGTAGATCGGAGGCGTCATGAATAACCTCGGGGACGTGGAAACTGCCCCGACCGAGTCGAAACTGCCTTAGCGCAGGTCGGTCAGTCTCGGTCCACCAGCGAAGCCGACAAGGCGGCTGCTCGACGGACCCGCTGGGTTCCCAACGGCTGGACGTGACTTCAGGATGCTTCGCTCCACCGCGGCCGCTGCTGAGGGCGTCAATGGCGGCAATGATCCCAGGTCGCCCTTCTTGCCCTTTTTGGTCATTATCATCCTCATCGGGTAGTGGTATCGGCAGAGCCTGTGTATTGACAACAATCGGTCGATCTGTACATATACCTTAGCGCTGACCGGACCGGTCCGGTCAAGGAAGAAGTGCATACCGTCCTTTGGTAGCTCGGCCCGACGCCACCTGGGAACGAAGGTCGGGCCGAGTCTACCAAAGGACGGGAGCTTCTTGGTGCCGATGGTGGGGGCTGGCGCTGTCGTCCGCGTTTGGGCAGGTCAACTGAGGTGCGGCGAACGCTCGTGTGGGGCGTGGAGGCATCCTCCGCGGGTGGTCGCGTCGAGTTTGGGTGACAAACGGGTGACAAGCGCTACCGCGTCGCCGGCGCTTCAGCGCCACTTGCTTGCTGAGGCGTGGGAAGCTGGGCCAGTCCCAGTGCCCTCGGCCAAGCCGCAACCTCGCCGCGCTGGTCCCAGGCGACGTGGTAACGAGGCGGCCAAACCACGTCCATGGCAGGACCGGGCCAGAGGTCCAAGAGAGCGGCGCTCAGGGGCTCGGGAGGAGCCAGGGTGGGCAAGTCGCGGAGCGGAAGGCCGTCGGTGCCGTAGATGTCGTGCCCGAAGACTTGGAACAGTGCGCACCCCACGCTAAATGTCGTCAAGAAAGCGAGTTCCTGCCCGTCAGCGCCGAACAACGACCCAGCCTGGTGCCAGGTCGCATGCTTCCCCCCGGCGTCAATGGCGCCAAACCATACCCGCGCGCCGGGCGGCGGCGACTGACGTTCAACAAGCCACCTGAAGTTGTCGGACGGCA
>DATJST010000169.1:0-15744 GCA_035503975.1 Acidimicrobiales bacterium
TCATCGAGGTGTTCTACAACCGGCAACGGCTCCACTCCTCCTTGGGGATGCTCAGCCCTGCCGAGTACGAGCAAAGCATCGCCAACCAACCCGTTGCCCAAGCGGCATAATCAATCTGTCCGGCGGACGGGGTCAAGCTCAACGTGCTCATAACCGTCATCAACAAAGTGACGCACAAGCCAGTTGACAACGCCGACGTGAACGTGGAACTGGGTGCCATCGACACGGAAGGTTCCCCCGGGCTCTACCAGCAGGGCACACAGTTCTTATGCCTACAGACGGACACGCCCGGTCAGGAGTGCGGCACCAGCCTCAACGATCTTCAGACAGACGGGAACGGTCAGGTGCGGGTTCTGTACTGGGCGCCCGGGGAGCTGGTCAAGGCTCACGTCGAGCTCTACGCCCAAGCTTGCACGCCGTCCGCTTGCCTGTTGAAGCGGGCGAAGTCCAAAATCACGGTTTACCCGTACCGGATCTACCACTACGAGGGCGAGCTCTCCCCAGAAACCGTCCAGGACCTGGTGGATATGGTCTCCTCGGATGGGTATTTTGACATCGCGTCACACGCCGCGGAACAGGGCCTAGAGGCGTCCGCCGATGCGTGGATGGATCTATTGGGGGTCGAGGAGGGCGCGGTCACGCTCGCTCTTGGGTCGCTCGGTTTCGGCGTCACGTTCACACTTATCGACCTCGCCCACGCCACGAGCGAGCTTCTCGAGGAGACCGGTTTGCGAGGCGCCTTCTTCAACGCCACCGGTCTGTCAGAAGCCGGCCTCGACGGCGTCACTCTGGGCCAGCAAACAGTTCAGCCCAGCGGTTACCTCCCGGGCGGCTTCAGCCCCTTCGCCAAGTCCGTCCGTAGCTTCTTCGGGCCGGTATGTGCGATCGCGGCGGGCACCAAAGCTCAGTTCGAGTTGATGATAGATGCAGCCGTGCCAAAGAAGTTGAACACGGAGAGCGTCATTGGCCAATTGTCCCTACTGCTGAGGAAACAGAGGTGGTTGATGAATCGCTCCACGCGTTGAGCACGTTGAGGACCCCGCAGGTGACCAGCGCGGCGTAAGCCTTCCGCCAGGATCCCGTTTCCTCATCGCACCCTGGTACGAGGATGTCTGAAGGGACCCCGCACTTGCCGACGACGTCGTCTAGCGGGGGGTACCCCGGCTCGGAGGCTCACCGACAGACAGGGCGCTGATAGCGGTCGCCGGCCAAGGGCACTTCGCCTCTAGCGGGACCGTGCCGAAGGGGGCCACGATCAGCCTTCGGCCCATCTTCTCGCCTTTGGAGGTCACAGCAATGAGCGCACCCACGTCGCAAGCGGGCGGCGCACTGCAGGCGCCGACCGGGCCCAAGGTGAGAGGTGACACCCTTACGGCGCGAGCGGCGGGGTCGCTCTTCATCATCGCGACCGTCGCCAGCCTGGTCACCACGGGGCTGCTGAACCCCATTTTCAACGGATCGGGCTATCTCCTCAAGGTCGCCGCACATCCCGAACAGATCGCCGCCGGAGCGTTCTTCCAGGTCGTGGCGGCCTTCGCCAGCTCGGGGATCGCTCTCGCGCTGTACCCAGTCGTGAGAAGACACGGCGAGGCGCTGGCGATCGGGTCGGTCGGCTTCCGGCTTCTCGAGGGCGGCCTATACCTCGTCGCGGCCGTCGGCGCGCTCCTGCTGTTGCGGTTGGGCCAGAGCACAACGCCAGGCTCGGTGGTCCCGTCGTATGTTGGGACCTCCGGCGCGCTCTTGCGGTCCCTTTGGGACGACGCCAACCTGGTTGGAGCCCTGGCGTTCTACCTGGGCGCGTCGATGTACTACTACGTGTTCTTCCGCTCGCGATTGGTCCCTCGGTGGTTGTCGGGGTGGGGACTGGCGGGGACCACGTTGGGCGCTCTCGCCGGGTTGTTGGTCCTGTTCCGTGTGACCGGCTACATGTCGACGGCCCAGGTCATTTTGAACCTCCCCATCGGGGTTAACGAGATGGCGCTGGCAATCTGGCTGCTCGTTCGCGGCTTCGACCCCTCGATGGCCGCGTCCGCGTAGCTCCGGGGAGGCTGGGGAGTGGCAACCGCGGCCCACAGCACGACTACGACTACGACAAGCACCGCCTCCACCGTGGCGCTCACTACATCTTCGACGACCACGGCGACGCTGGCACCTGTGATCGCGCCGGGCAGTGGCGGCGGAGGTAGTGGTGGCGGTGGAGGTGGTGGAACGCCGACAGTGGTGTAGCCAGCTCCACCGCTTCCGACGGGAGCCGTCGACAGGGGTACCATCACGCAATGAAACCAGCCCGGCTCAACGACAGTTGCAATGGACTGGCGGCGCTACGCCGGTTGGCCATGTCCCCAATCTTCGCTGTACTGCCCTTGCTCGTCTTGGCGCCGTCGCCGCCGACCCTTCACGCCGCGGCGCAGCCGTCCACCACGATGACATGGTCGGCGCCGATTTACGTGGACAAGGTCCCCCTGAGCCCCAGACCCGTGTTGGAGGCCATCGCGTGCCCCTCCGTGAGGTTTTGCGCGGCGGTGGATGACAGCGGCCGTGTCGTCACCTCCACGAGCCCAAGTGGCGGAACATCGGAGTGGACAGCAACCATTGTCGACCCCAGGGGAGGAGGGGGCTTCTACGGGATCTCCTGCCCCTCGGCTGGCTTCTGCGCCGCGGCGGACTTCAACGGCAACGTCGCCACCTCGACGAGCCCGGCTGGCGGGCCCCCGGCCTGGAAAGTGGCCAGTATCGACCCGGGAAGCCAGGGCATGGGACCTATCTCCTGCCCCACGAGGGACTTCTGCGCCACGGTGGACGGCAGCGGCAACGTCGTCACCTCGACCGATCCGGCTGGTGGTGCTTCGGAGTGGAAAGTGACCAGCATTGACCCGGGCCTGGACGGCATCTCCTGCCCCTCGGCGAGCTTTTGCGCCGCAGTGGACACCGGAGGCAATGTCCTCACCTCGACACGCCCCACAGGGGGCATGTCAGCGTGGAAAGTGGTCAGCGTTGATGCCGAGGCGGAAGAACCCTTTTCTATTTCGTGCCCGTCGGCGCAGCTATGTGCCCTCACGGACTCCGACGGCAACATCATCACCTCGACGGACCCGACCGGCGGGACGTCCGCGTGGAAAACAGCGGGAGCCGACTATGCGGGGGGTGGCCTCGGCGGCATATCCTGCCCCTCGGCGAGCTTTTGTGCCGCGGTGGACCTGAGCGGCCGGGTCATCACCTCGACAGACCCGACTGGCGGGGCGTCCGCCTGGCAGATAGCCAAAGTCGACCTCTCAGAGGTGCCGGTGCCGGCCAGCTCCTGCACGTCGCCGGACGTGTGCGGCGATGAAGGGGGCCTGTTTGGCATCTCCTGCCCCTCGGCGAGCTTTTGCGCCGCAGTGGACGCCACAAACTCCAGCGTCGTTGACTCGACCGACCCAAATGGCGGGGCACAAGCCTGGGCGGTGGCGGCGGTTCCCTATTTCTCTGCTGCCAGAGGGCGTTTCCAGGGCATCTCATGCCCGTCAACCAGCCTCTGCGTCGCCGTAGACACCGGCGGTAACGCCGTAACCGCAAAAGTCTCTGCCGGGGCGGGGTCATCGTGGAAGTTGGCCAGGGTGAACGCAGGCGGGTTATCGGGTATCTCATGCCCGTCGAGTACCCTGTGCGTCTCGACGGACAGCAAGGGCGGCGTAGAAACCTCGACGGCACCGGCAACAGGCGCCACCTCCTGGCATTACTGGCCGGTCCACAATCCGGTCGCCGGGCAGGAACTTGTCGGTGTCAAGTGCCCATGGGTCAAGCTGTGCCTCGCATTTGACCAGGAAGGGGATTTCTTCAGCTCCACCGACCCTGCTTCCGCCCACTGGACGGCCAGGCTCAGCCCGTACAGGTTCCGACCCCGTGCGCTCGCCTGCCCTACTAAAACCGCGTGCGTCGCGGTCGGCACACCCTGCCCAGCAGCGTGCGAAGCCGTCGGCCCTGGTGGCATCGAGCTCATCAACATGGCGACCGGCTCTAAGTGGTCCTGGACGTCACTTCCTCTCGATGGCACCAACGTGCTTAACGCCATCTCGTGCCCTTCGTCGACGCTTTGCGTGGCGGTCGACAACGCCGGCGACGTCCTCAGCGCCACGGGTACGGTCGGCACGACTTCGACTTGGGCAATCCGCCGCGTCGACGGCACCCACGACCTCAATTGGTTGTCCTGCCATGGCAACACTTGGTGCGCCGCCGTGGACAACGCCGGTGACGTGCTCACGAGCACCAACCCCGCCGGACCGGCATCGGCTTGGAGCGTCCGCCACATTGACAGCTCCAGCAGCATCACCGGTGTCTCGTGCCCGTCGGCGACATTGTGCGTCGCGGTCGACAACGCCGGCGACGTGATCTACGGCCGGGACTGACTCTCACAACCCCTCTCGTGCTGGGGTTGGGCGCTCACCCTTGCTGTCACCAAAAGGCCGAAGCTCCTCGTCCTCGATGAGCCGGTGGCAAGCCTCGACCCCCTGGCGCGCCGGGAGTTCGTCCAGAGCCTCATGGAGATCGTGGCCCAAGGAGGTGTGAGCGTCCTGCTGTCGTCCCACCTCATAGCCGATTTGGAGCGGGTGTGCGACTACCTGGTCATCCTCGCTCGCTCCCGCGTACAGCTCGCTGGAGAGGTGACCGACCTACTGGCCACGCTGCTGGTCCGCTCCGAGCAGCCGGTCCTTGATCCCAGTTGGAACGTGAAGCCCGTCTCCTTGGACGACCTCGTTCGCCCACCTCTATGCCACAACGGTCGCCAACTGCGCCGCCCAAAGTGATTGCGCCGGAGCCACGACCGCGTTCTTATCGAAAGACCGCCTCGCCATCCGGCGGACGCTGCCCGCGATGGCCACTACTTTGGCCGCCTTCGCCGCCGTCCGGGTCGGCTTTACCCAATGGGTGCGGCCGCACCTTGTCGCGCCCCTGCACACGCTGACCCCCTCCATATGACGTCGGGGGTGACCTATAACCCGACTGACAACGGGCCGCTCACGGTGATCGGGGCCAAACCCGGCGCGTGGGTCTATTCGGCCCAGGTCGTCAACAAGGCCTGCCACCTCGTCCTCAGCACCTTTCTCGATAGAGGGGCCTGCCTGCAGAGCCGCTCTGCACCGGCCTGCATCGGCCAGCTCCGAGAAGCCCTCGCGTACCAACCGGCCAGCCGGTATTGGGCCTTCCAGTGGGACGAGCTGGCGATCTTCGTCGGCCTCGCCTTTGTCTTGGCCGGCCCCTGCTTTTGGTGGGTCCGCGACCGGCTTGGCTGAGCTTAAGGACCAGGACGCGAGAGTGAGCAACCGGGCCGGGTCACCCTGCTGGGGAAGAAAGGCTGGCACCGGTCAAAAGGCGGCCGCGGCGCTCTGTCGACCACGAAGGTCCCGCCGGCCCTCCAGTACACACCACCGTCGCGGTCCATGAAGCCTTCGTCAACCAGATATCGGCGTAGGGAGCAGAAGTCCGCATGGGCACGTGAGAGGGCACGGTTGACTACCGCCTCGGGGTAATGACGACCGGGCTCGAACTGGTCCGCCAAGAGGTCTAGTACGGCCAACCGGGCTGCCCGCTTGCGTGGGATCACCTCGAGGCGCCCGCAATTGAAATAGCGGGCGACGGCCGTGCTCGCGTCCACGCCTCAATCCTCTCACGTCAGGCGCGCACGTGCAGCGGTTATACTTGCTCCTCCGGCGGTTTGGTGTCTCGTTCACGGTGCCCACCTGCCCTGAACAACGGCCGCTCGTGCCTCCCGTCGGGCGCCCGCGCCATAATGCGCGGCCAGATTACCGAGGCAGAACAGGAATATCTTGTATTTTGTCGCCTCGGTGGGGCGCCGTTCTCCGCGGCCGGCCCTGCCGGTTCGGAGCGACCCCTCGGCGCCCAGCCAAGGCGTCGCCACATGCGAGATGGACTAATCGGTGTCGATTGGTCCAAGCTCGTCATCGAGACGACTCCGCCAATCGTCATCAGCAAGCTCCGCCCGCACCAGGACATCTCGCCAGTCGGTCCTGGCGAGGGCCGCGCCGTCGCGGAGCCGGTCGATGCTCCCACGAGCCCAGAACACGATGGCAGCTTGAACGCGCTCGGACTCACTCGCTGTGCTGACGATGCGGCAGACCTCCAACGCGCTGCCCGGATCTTGGAAGTCACGCTGAACCCGGTCGGCCAGACGTGCCGATAAATCAGCCACGGTTCCATAGTCTCACCGACCTCGTGCCCCTCCTTTAAGCCCCCGGCGGGAACCGGGAGGACCACTGGTCCGGTTATCCACAGGAGAAGTCCCTATTTGCCGCGCTGGTCGCAGTAACGATGGCGATCCCGGTGCCCGCCGAAGTCGCTTCGGGAGGTCCTGCAAATAGCGCCACAGGGATGACAGGGATGCTCGTCCAGGCATTGCGGTTTTCCACTCCTGGCAATGGCTGGGCCCTTGTGCAGGACGAGAGCACCGGTGGGCTGCATCTCATCGTAAGCGCCGACGGCGGCAGGACTTGGCGTGACGTCACTTCTGTGGTCGCGCCTGGGTCGGCCCGGGTGGCAGGCGACCCCTTCTTCTCGGGGCGAGACGATGGATGGGTGCCGGTGGACCGGGGCGCCGGCGATGGCCGCCGTGCCGGTCTCTTGGTGGACAGGACGACCGACGGAGGTAGCAACTGGGAAGCAGGCGAGGTCCTCTCGGGCCCCGCTCAAGCCGCCGTCTTCTTCCTAAACCAGACGACCGGCTGGTTGGAGGCCACAGCTGGCGCGGCCATGGGGTGCGAGCCTGCTCGGATCTACGCCACCCACGACGGCGGGCTGACCTGGCGGGAGGTCTCGGCGTCCCCGCTCTGCGATGGGCCAGGAGGCACTGCCAATGGCATCGGGTCGGGCGGCGACAAGAACGAGATCGGCTTCGCCAGTGCCGCCGTAGGCTTTGCGGCTCTAGTGTGCAACGGCGGTGGGAGCGGGCTCGAACGCAGCGTCGACGGCGGCGCCACCTGGGCAGCTAGTGGGCCTCGGCTCCCGAACGGCGCCGGCGGGGCGTGGGGTTGGCCGCCGTTGTTCTCGGGAGAGCAAGACGGTGCTGCCCCCGTATCGAACGGGTCAGAGCCATTTGTCGCGGTCACCTCTGACGCTGGCGCACGATGGAGGCTCGAGCGGCTACCGGCGGGCCTTTCGAGCCAGCCCGCGCCGTCCAACTCTCGCTGCCCTGGAGCCAGTTGTCTGGACATCGTCACGGCCAGCGCGTGGGTCGTCGCATTGGGCAGGTCGGTGTACGAGACCTCCGATGGCGGGCGGGCTTGGACTGTGGTCGAGTCGGGCCTCTCCCTCGTGCGGCTGGCTACTGGCTTTGTGACCGCCCAGGCGGGATGGGCGTGGGGCGGTACGTCGGGACGGCTCTTCCGCACCACAGACGCTGGGCGTAGGTGGGAAGTCTTCGGTTGAGACTCGCATTTCGGCGGTTGGCGGCGCGTTCAAACCCGAATAACCATTACGGTACTGTCGTTTCTGGCCCAGTCAGGGCTTGCGACAAGCAAGTGACGGTTATTTCGCTTAGTCGCAGCGCCCAAGCCGTCCGCGTAGGGTGCCAGAACGCCGCTCAGACGCTCGCGGGTGGGGACGAGCGTTAGGTTACGGCGTAGGCAGAGACGTGCTCGCAGCGATCACAGAGGCCGGACATGCCCCTCTACCAGCACTTTTGTTGCCGAGGAGTCGTCGGCCGGGGAGGTGCCGGGAATCGAAGCCGCCGGTCCCCCTCCCGGGGCGCCGCAGGTCTGGTTCGCCTCACGACCTTGCTTCGGAACGGCACTGCCACCTGCCTACTTAGTAGGCTAATGACGCCTTTGCTAGCCAGCACCCGTCCATAGTGAACCGGCCTAAGGAAGGGAGCGAAGATGAGGAGCAGGACCGCGCAGAGCGTGGTCAGCCCTGCCTCCGCCGGTAACGGTGGCCGCTCTGGTGGGCCGGTTCGCGCCGTGCCTCCCTCGCCACCGGTTAGCCATGAGGTGCCGGTAACCATGCCAGGCACCGCAGCGCGCTCCAGCACGACGCGAAGGGCACTCGTATGCGCCTTGCTCGGTTGTGCGCTGGTCACAGTGGCGCCGCTCGCCAGCGGCTCCCCCGCTCCGGCTGCCTCTGCACCAGCAGCTCGCGAGATCACCGCTCTTGTTGGCCTGAACCAGGCCTCGGCCCTCGCCTTTGACTCGGCAGGCGACTTGTTCATAGCCAACTCCGGCAACAACACGGTCACGGTGCTTCCCCGCACCACCGGCTCGGTCTTTGGCCAGCCGGTCGTGGCGGGCAGGATGGCAGCGCTCGTGATGCCCGCCGGCCTGCTCGACCGCCCAGCGGCCCTCGCCTTTGACTCTGCCGGAGACCTGTTCATTGCCAACAACAGCGGCCCCGATAGCGGCACGACCGATTCCCTAACGGTCCTGCCGCGCGGCACCGGCACAGTCTTCGGCCAGCCGGTCACGGCGGACCAGGCCGCTATGCTTACCGCCTCCACCGGGCTGGACGGCCCCGACGGCATGGCCTTCGACGCGGCCGGCGATCTCTTCGTGGCCAACTACGGCTACTCTGGCGATGCCTCGGTGACCGTCGTGCCGCGGGCAACGGGCACCGTCTTCGGCCAGCTGGTCACGGCCGACCAGGCCACGACGCTCACTGCCGCCTCGGCCTCGCAGCAGCTGGACGACCCGATGTCCCTCGCCTTTGACTCCGCCGGAGACCTGTTCATCGCCAACGGCAACTACAACGACAGCTCCATAACCGTCGTACCGCGGGCAACCGGCACGGTCTTCGGCCAGCCGGTGACCGCCGGCACCGCTACGAGGCTGCTTGCCGCCGGGTCGATCACCCCCCTCGCGCTCGCTTTCGACGCAGCCGGTGACCTGTTCATCAGCGGCTTTGTTGGCCAGACCTCGGCCAGCGGTACCGACGCTCCTGGTAGCGGCGTCATCCTCGTCCCGCACCTGACCGGCATGGTCTTAAGCCAGCCGGTAACGGCTGACAGGAGCGCCCGGCTCACCGCCGCCTCCGGCCTTGACAACCCGGACGGAATGGCCTTCGACGCGGCTGGCAACCTTTTCGTTCTCAACGGTGGCAACGGAACTGTTGGCGTTGTGCCGCTCGCGACGGGCACGGTCTTCGGCCAGCCGGTCACCGCCTCTAAGGCCGCGATGCTCACTGCCGCCTCCGCGCTGGACGGTGCCCAAGGCCTAGCCTTCGACGCGGGCGGCGACCTCTTCATAGCCAACGCTGGCAACAACACCGTTACCATCCTGCCCGGCAAGACGGGGACGCTCTTCGGCCAGCGGGTGACCGCCGGGAGGGCCACCGTGCTCACGGCCGCTTCTGGCTTGACTAACCCCGACGGGCTCTCCTTAGACGCTTCGGGCAACCTTTACATCGACAACCACATTCCGAGGGGCACCGTGACCGTCGTGCCTCGGGCCACGGGCAAGATCTTCGGGCAGCCGGTACGCGCAGACAGGGCTACCGTCCTCGCTGCCGCTACGGGGCTGATCTACCCCGACGCCCTGGCCTTCGACGCCGCCGGCGACCTTTTCGTTCTCAACGCGAACGCCACCGTGACGGTCGTACCTCTCGCCAGCGGCAGGATGTTCGGCCAGCGGGTGACCGCCGACTCCGCCGCGGTGCTGAGCGCCTTCGCCGGAAGACTCGTCGACCCGACGAGCATCGCCGTCGACACCACCGGCGACCTGTTCGTTGCTGACGGCGACGGCGGCCCCAACGTCAACTACAGCCGCGGCGAGGACACCTTGATCGTCCTACCGCGCTCGAGTAGGAAGCTGTTCGGCCAACCGGTCACGGCTGGCACGGCCACGGCCCTCCGCCCCGCCCAAGGGTTGCCGCTCACCCCGTCCACAGGGTTGCTGGACAACCCGAGGGGAGTCGCCTTCGACCCCGCCGGCGACCTTTTCATAGCCAACGCGGGCGACGATAGCGTGACCGTCCTCCCAGACGAGACCGGCAGGATCTACGGACAGCCCATGACGGCCGGATCGGCGGTCACCCTCACCGCCGCCTCTGGCCTCAACCAGCCGGACGGCTTGGCTTTCGACCCCACCGGTGACCTCTTTGTTGAAGACAATTGGCCCTCGGTCCACGAAGTTGTCCGGCCTGTACTCACAACAGTGGGCACGGCCACTACCGCTAGCGTGCCGACGACAAGCACGACGGCTAGGTCTTCGCGGGCCTAGTTAGATTATGTTGCTATCAGGAAGTTCTACTCCCACAAAGGAAAGTGACAGATCACGTCGGCGCTCGTGGGCCCAATCGGGGCCCCGCGCCACAACGTGCGGCCAATTTAAGAGGCAGCATGGAAATACGCTGCATTCGGTTCACGACACCCCTTCAGTTCCGCGGTCTGTTGCCAGCCAGTGGCGGTCCTGGTGAAGACGTAAGCCCGACCCGTGTCAAAGTCATTGACGGGAGCGCCGCCTACGACGGTGTTGCCTGATATGGCCACGCTGTTGCCAAAGTAATCACCGTTAGCCGAGTCCGAACCGTTCAGTTCCGCGGTCTGGTGCCAGTCCGTGGCAGTCTGCCTGAAAACGTGCACACGACCGGTCTCAGAGTTGTCAACCGGAGCGCCGACGACGATCGTAGTGCCAGAGATAGCCACGCTGAGGCCGAAGTCGTCGTAAACAGTGTCGGAGCCCTCCAGCTCCGCCACTTGTTGCCAACCGGTGGACGTATCACTGAACACGTAGGCCCGCCCGGCATATGCACCGGGGCCGATCGACCCCACAACGATCGTCGTGCCCGCGATCGCTACCGAGTAGCCGAACCGTCCGCCATTGCTGCCACCAGGGCCTTGCAGTTCCGCGGACTGTTGCCATCCCCGAGCCGTCTTGGTGCACACGTAGACCCGGCCCGTGAGAGAGCCGTAGCCTACGGGCCCGACCACCATGGTCGTGCTCTTGGGCCGGAGCGGGACCAATGATGCCGTAGATGCCGCTCTCGTTTGTCTCGCCGCGGATGGTGACGACATCCTTACTTCCGATCCAGGAGATCTAAAGGGTTTGGCGCAAGCTGCCGGTGTCCAAGTCGATCTTGTGCCGGTGTGACGCCGCGATGGCTGAGCACTCTCGACGAGAGCGAGTCGCTGCCAGCGGTCAACTGCGCGGCGTCCGTGGAAGCGCACGGCACGCGAGATTGGTCACCCCCACGGGCCTGGTGGGCCGAGCAGCCAGCGTACGTCCCGAGCCTCATTAGGCACTCTTGGCACCGCCAACGTCGGCAAAGGGCGCCCTGGTAGTCCGGCTTGCTCGGCCCCTTACGGCAAGGTTCCCGGCGGTTATGGTGGCGGCGTGGAGGGCGAAAGAGCCGAGATGGGCGAAACGGCCGAGATGATGGTTGGCCGTGACCGCGAGCTGGCTCGGGTCACGTTGCTCCTGGATCATGCCCTGGCGGACCGCGGGCGCCTGGTGCTCTGCACGGGCGAGGCGGGAGTCGGGAAGACCCGGCTGGCGGAAGAGGTTGCGGCGCTGGCCGCAACGCGGGGTGTCCCGGTGGCGTGGGGCCGGGCGACCGGCCGGGGCTGCTCGCCTCCGTACGGCCTGTGGCGGCTGGTGCTGGACGAGCCCGCCGTCCGAGCCGCCGACGGCAACGACCCGTCGCGTGCCGACCTGTGGTCGGCCATTTTCGGCGAGGCCGAGCGTCCGGTGCTGGCTGGCGGCGCCAGTTCCGGCAGCACACAACGGTTCGCGCTGTTCGCCGAGGTGCGCCGACGGTTGGCCGAGGCGGGGGGAACAGGCGGCCTCCTGCTGGTACTCGATGACCTGCAGTGGGCGGACCAGGCGTCGGCGGTCCTGCTCACCGATGTGGTGCGCCACCTACATGGGACGCCCATCTTGGTCGTCGCGACCTACCGCGGCTCGAGCGCGGCCGCCGACGCGAGCGCTGGGCTCCTGGCGCGTCTTTCGGCCGACGCCAATACCGAGAGGTTGGACCTGCGTGGCCTGCCCGCCCACGCCGTCGGCGAGATGCTCCTCGCAGCTGGACTGCCCGCGTCCGCTGACCAGGTCAACCAGGTGCATTCTGAGACGGGAGGCAATCCGTTCTTGGTCCGAGAACTGGCACGTGTGCTCGTCGAGCAGCGTCGCGGCGAACCGGCGACGGTGCCGGCCCGCGTGGTCGATGCAACAGCCCAACGGTTGAGCCAGGTTTCCGGGCGCGCTCGGGCGCTATTGCAGACCGCGGCGGTGGCCGGCAACCACTTTTCAATCGGGGTGGTGGCCCGGATGCTAGGAGAGCCCGTGCTGGCCCTGCTCGCCCCGATGGAAGAGTGCCAGTCGGCGGGGTTCCTCCTGGCCGGCGACCGCCCCGGCGACCAGCGGTTCTCTCACGCACTAGTCCGCTCGGCGGTTGCCGCCCGGCTGACCGCTGCGGAGCAACGGCGCCTGCATGCCGCCGCGGCGGACGCCATCGAGGCCCTGTACGACGGGCAGCTGCGGCCGCACCTGGCCGAGGTCGCCCGGCACCGGGTCGAGGCGTCGCTGCCCGGCGACCGGGCGCGGGCGGTCTCAGCGTGCGAGGCCGCCGCCGCAGTGGCCATGGAGGAGCTGGCGTTCGAGGAGGCCGTGCGGCTGTACCGCCAGGCGCTGTCAGTCGGCGAAGAGGAGATCGGCGAGGAGGTCCGTGACCGCCTCGAGCTCGCCCTCGCCGCTGCCCTGCACCGTAGCGGCGACCTCCCCGGGTCGCAAGAGACGGCGACCGGGGTCGGGCGCCGGGCCTTTCGCCGGCGAGACCGGCTCTGGTTGGCCCGCACAGCGCTGGCCATGGAGGCCACCGGTGTACCGGAATGGGACGGTGAGATCTGCGGCATCTGCGAACAGGCGCTGGCCGGGGAGGACCTTCCGGACGACCTACGGGCCCGGGTGTCGTCTCAGTTCGCGCAGGCGCTGGTGTACCGGGGCGAGTACGACCGGGCCGGAGAGATCAGCCGTGAGGCGCTGTCCCGCGCCGAAACATCAGGCGAACCGATCGCGCTCATCGAAGCCCTCCGGGCCCGCCAGCTGGCCTGCTGTGCCCCCGAGGGCCTCAGCGAGCGGGCCGTGCTGGCGGGACGGATGCTCGAGGCCGGTGCTGGCCTCGGCAGCGCCTGGGTCGAGATGTGGGGCCGGCTGTGGCGGATAGACACGCTGTTTGAGACCGGTCAGCTCCGGAGTGTCCAGAGTGAGCTCGCGGACCTCGGCCCCTGCCTCGAACGGCTGAGCGGCCCGATAGGGCAAATGCATTATTTGGCCTACGCGGCGAACCTCGCGTTGGCGACCGGGCGCTTCACCGAGGCGGGGCGGCTGGCCCGCGAGTCGTTCAAGGTGTTCAACGACATGCGCCACCCGACCGCGTTCGGGGTGGTGGCGGTGATCCTGGGCCAGGCCGGCCTGCACATCGGGCTCGACCGGTCCGGCTTCATCGAGCTGTTCGCCGAGATCCCCGAGCACTTGCGGCCCGAGGCGGTGGACACCACCCGCGGCGTTGCGACCATCTTCCCCGCGCTCAGTTTCGCGCTGATCCGCCTCTACCAGGGCGACCGCTCCGGGGCCGAGGAGGCCTATGCGCTCGCGGGGCCGATCCAGTCGTGGGCGCCCTCACCGGCCCTGCGCATGGCGGCCTGGGGGCACGCGCTCGCGGTCGTCGTCGGCCTCGGCCGTACCGAGGACATCGAGTTCCTGGCCGAGCGGTTCGAGCCCTTCCGCGGCCGGCACGTCGCGAACGGCGCCGGCCCGGGTGTCTATATGGGCCCGGTGGAGCTGCAGTTGGGGCTGGCCGCGGGGGCGCTGGGCCGCCTGGACGCCGCGGTCGGGGACCTGGAGGCGGCGGTGTCGATCTGCGACGCCAATGGCGCCCGTGGTTACGCCGTCCAGGCCCGAGTGGAGCTAGCCGCCGCGCTGGCCCGCCGACAGGGGCAGGGCGACCTTGACCGGGCGCGGGCGGCACTGGACGCAGCCGCGGGTGAGGCAGGCCGGCTCGCCATGGTGCCGTTCAGCGAGAGGATAGAGCAGCTGCGGGCCCGGGTCGGAGCGGCTCCGTCGCCGCTCAGCCCTCGCGAGTTCGAGGTAGCCGGGCTGGTGGCGCGAGGACTGACCAACAAACAGATTGGCGAGACCCTGTTCGTCTCTGAGCGGACGGCCGAGAACCACGTCCAGCACATCCTGCTCAAGCTGGGCTTCAGCAACCGCAGCCAGGTCGCCGCGTGGTCACGCGAATGAGTACCCGGCTGAGTACTTCCCCCGATGCCTAGCTCTTGGCATTTCCTTATCGTCATGGGCATAGCACAATAAAAGCCCAAATGATGAAAGGTAAATAGATCAGCCATGGCATTTATACACATCACCTCCACTAAAGGCCGCACCATCGAGGACTTCCGCGCTGTTTCGGCCAAGCACGACGCGCCCCAGGACATCGACGGCCTGATCGCCTGGGCGGCCGGCTCGGACGAGGACGGTTTAAACGTGGTGACGGTCTGGCAGTCCCGAGCGCATGAGGAACGATGGGCCGCCGAGCAGCTTTTCCCCGCCTTCCAGGCGCTCGGACTGACTGACGTGCCTGTGAGCAGCGAGTTCACCCAGTACGAGACCGGCGAGCTCTACATCCGCTGACGCCCGAAGCGAGGATCCCCGGCCCCGCGGGGATCCTCGGCCATAACCTGAGGTCAGCCGTTCGTTCGTCGTGGTCGTTCGTGGGATGATCACGAAAAGCGTTGAACAACTTGAACGATGTTCGTAGCTCAGAGTACTCGCCCATTAAATTGGAGAGTACTTTACACGCCTCAGGTCAAGCCTTGCCGAGCTGCTCCGAAGTCGGGCCGGCCTGCCCTATGGGCGGGGGCGTATCAGTTGATATAGACAGCGCGGACTGACGAAGTAACGCAATTCGGCAATCAGCATTTCACGAGCTCTTGCCGAGTTTGAAAACGATGACAATGCAGTCGGCCCGGATCCGGAAGTTCACGGAACTGCTCGCCAGTTTGGGATTTGAGACGACGACATGCCACTTGTCAGGAGTAGCAGAGAGAGAGCCAAGTTGTTCTTTGGGAGTAAGGATCGGGTAGCTCGCCGTCGCTGACGCGATCGAGTCGCCAAGGGAACCGCTCATGAGGTAGCCGCCTCCCGCGATGTAGTTGAGGGAGACGAGGTTACCGTTCTGACTATTGGGCTTACAACTGGCGCTGCCGGCGACTGACTCACCGGGGGCTACCGAGTACTCCTCGCTGTCGACGTTGTTGGTGTAAACGTTATACACCTGTGAGGTTGAGTTTGGCACGAACAACCCTGATATTGGGTTCGGCAGCGCGTCGGCGGACGAGCGGTCAAATCGTGACAACGAGACCCATGAAAGTGATGTGACCGCAGACGCGACGAGGGCAGCAATTCCGATCGCGAAACGTGACCCTGAACGAGTGATCATTCTGATTCCTTTCTCGGGGCAACACCAAAAAGCTACCAGATCACGGTGCCAGTGCCTTGCCTTTGACTTGGCGTTGCCCAGCGTCCAACTACGGCTCCACAAGCCCGCAACAAGCTGAACCACGACGTGCGATGCTCGCGTTGTCGCCGCCGGAGCCCGCTCGACCTTGTCCCGTTCAACGCTAGCTCTGACCCTTTTCGGAGCGCATGTTCGTGTGAGGACGGCACCCGGCGAAGTTGTCCACCTCTGTAAAAGAGGTCAGGCAACGTAGGAAAACCCCACCGAATGACACTGCTGCCGCGCCAGATCCTCCGATTATGCGGGCATACA
>DATJST010000170.1:0-3336 GCA_035503975.1 Acidimicrobiales bacterium
GGCCAGAGGACATGGTCTCGGTCTGCATCGTTGTTTTCGACACCCAAGCGGGCACGCTGCGCCATGCGTCGGCAGGTCACCCACCCGCTTTCATCTGGCACGACAGCGAGATCCAACCGCTGGCAGCGACGGGCCCACTCCTCGCGCTCGACCCGCGGGCGACCTATTTCTCCCGGGACATGACCATCGACATCGGCGACGTGGTCGTCCTCTACACGGACGGCCTCACCGAGGCCCGCTCGGGCGGGCAGCTCTTCGGCGAGGACCGGGTAGCGCACCTGGTCCGGCGCGACCCGGGCCAGGACACGGCGATCATCTGCAAAACGCTGCTCGAGGCGGCTCGGGACTTCTCGTCGCCTCTGGTCGACGACGTGGCGATCATGGCCATCCGGCGCGTCTGACCAGGCGGCCCTCCGACTGGCGGCAAAGCCATGGCCGGCGAGTTGCGCTCCTGGCCGCGCCACTCGCCGGCGGCCGTGAGTGTCAGCTGGCGCGGCGCCGTACGCGGAGCTTGAGCGGAGTTGGGCCAAACCCGAAACCCTCGCGGATCGACCGTTCCAAGTAGCGGATGTATGTCGCCGGTAGCTGCTTGGAGGTGAACAGGGTGAACGTGGGCGGGTCAGTCGCGCCCTGGGTGGCGTAAAGCACTCTCGCGCCGTGCGGGGCCGGCTGGGCAGCTTGGGCCTCCGCGAGCGCCCGGTTGAGCGACGCGGTCGGGACGCGTTTGCTGTACGCATCGGTGGCGGCAGCCAGGGCAGGGTACAAGCGATGGACATTGCGGCCGGTCTTGGCGCTGAGCTCGAGCCGGGGGGCGTAACCGACGAACCCGAGCATTGCGTCGGCTTGCGTCCGGGCCCGCTCCTTGGCCTCTGCGTCGAGCAGGTCCCACTTGTTGAGCACGACCACAACGGGGTTGCCCGCCGCGTCCACCCGTTCCGCCAAGCGTTGGTCCTGGCGGGTGACCCCCTCGGACGCGTCGATCACGAGCAAAGCCAAACTGGCCCGGTCGATGGCTTGCAGGGCCCGCACCATCGAGTAGTACTCGGCCCCATCGGCCTCCTTGCCGTGGCGGCGCATACCCGCCGTGTCAACGAAGCGCACCGGGCCGTCAGGCGTCTCGACCACGGTGTCGATGCTGTCCCGCGTCGTCCCGGGAAGGTCGTGGACGATTGCCCGTTCATCGCCGATGATCCGGTTGAACAGGCTGGACTTGCCCACATTGGGACGCCCCACGATGGCCACCGAGATGGGTGCGGCCGCGCCTGCACCGGCCTCGGCCAGGGCCCCGGGCACTGGTACCGCTGGCTCGTCAGCAACGCTGCGCCCCGGTGAGGGCAAAGCAGCTACGACCGCGTCGAGCATGTCACCCGTGCCTCGCCCGTGCAGGGCAGAGACCGGCCACGGCTGGGTGAACCCGAGCTGGCTGAACGACCAGATGTCCGCTTCCCTGGCCGCGTTGTCGACCTTGTTGACAACAAGCACGACAGGACGCCGCGACCGCAGCAGCAACCGCGCCACGTCCTCGTCCTCGGGCGTCGGCCCGACCGTCGCGTCGACCACGAAAACGATGACCTCTGCCTCGGAGATGGCCCGTTGTGCCTGGCCAGAGACCAGCTTGTCAATGGCCATGCCGCCGGTCTGCCAGCCACCGGTGTCCACCAGGTCAAATTCGCGGCCCGCCCATTCGGCCTCGAGCACCTTGCGGTCCCGGGTAACACCGGGCTGCTCCTCGACAATCGTCTCGCGCCGCCCTACGATCCGGTTGACGAGCGTGGACTTGCCGACGTTGGGCCGCCCGACGACAGCCACGACCGGGCGGTCCCTCCCCGAGGCGCCATTCCCCGTCCTGCCACCATCCGGGACGCCGACGTCGGGTGGCCACGAGCCTGTCATAGCGCCTCCCTCCCTGCCACAGCAGCGACACTGGTCACTGTGCCGGGCCGCTCGCCCAGTGCACGGCGCAGCGATGCGCCATTAGCAGGGACGACCTCGACGTGGCGGGGAAGGTCGCCGGGCGTCGAGCCGTCCAGGAACCGCCCGCCTGATAGGCAGTTATCGGGGAGCAGGTAGCGGCGCCCAACGGGCAGGCGGGACAGTTCCCGCGCCAAGTCTGGGCCGGTCAGGAGACCCGCCACGGCGGTGTTGCCGCCGAAGAAGTCGTTGCGCACCGCCATCACCTCCACCTCTGGGTACCAGGGGGAAAGCATTGGGGAAAGGGCTCGCGCGCCGTACTCGCCCGTGAGCACCGTGGTGCCTCTTGTCGGCCGCCCACGCAGCAACACCACGCCGTGAGGCCCAGGTCGGCTGGGTGGAAGGCGCGGCGCCCGGTAGCCCAGGGCCGGTGCCCCCTCGAGCGACCGGAAGAACCCGCTCGGTCCCTTTTCCCCGAGTTCTTCACCAAGCTCTCGGCCAGCGAAGGCGGCCTCGAACATGCGTACCATTCCGACGCCGTTGTCGTGCTGGGCGATGGCCCCATAGGTCTCCAGAGCCGGGAAGGCACGGCCGGCCATCAGGTAGTACTCGTCGGCCGCGTACACGAGGCGGCGCCCAAGGCATTGCAGGAAGATCTGCTGCCATTGTTCCACCAGTTCGACGGTGGCGACGGCCTCGCCCGGTGTGTGCGGGCGCATCCCCGCCTCACGGTTGAACCGGCTCACGCCGAGGGGCACGCACGCCACGCTGGCCAGCTCGGGGTACTCCTCGAGCACTCCAGCCAGCGTTGCCTCCAAGACATCGCCGTCGTTGACCTGCGGGCACACCACTACCTGGCCGTGCACCTCGGTCCCGGCATCGAGCAACGCCCGCAGCCAGCGCAGGCTGGTTGCGCCCCGGCGGTTGCGGAGCATCTGCGCTCTCACGCCCGGGTCGGTGGCGTGGATGGACACGAACAGCGGCGACAGGCCCTCGGTCACGACCCGTTCGAGGTCCGCTTCGGTAAAGCGCGTCAAGGTGGTGAAGTTGCCGTACAGGAACGAGAGGCGGTAGTCGTCGTCGCGCACGTAGAGGCTTTTCCGCATGCCCTTCGGCAGCTGATGGATGAAGCAGAACTCGCAGTGGTTGTCGCAGGTCCGTACCCGGTCGAAGAGGGCGGCGTCAACTTCGAGGCCCAGCGGTTCGCCCGCATTTCGGGCCACTTGTACGCTGAGCTCGATACCCCCCCGGTTGACGTCCAGGCTGAGCCGTTCCTGGTCGGCCCATAGCTGGTACTCGATGATGTCGCGGGGCAGCTGGCCGTCCAGGGCGACAATCTCGTCACCCGGTAGGACGCCCGCCCGGTCCGCCGGCGACCCGGGGGCCACCGCGACCACTCTGGGGAGGGCCATAGCACTCCCAGGA
>DATJST010000171.1:0-3433 GCA_035503975.1 Acidimicrobiales bacterium
AGATGTCGTGCAGGTCGAGCTTGAGCCTGGCCACAGGTCCGATGCTACTTGCGGCGTATTCGGTCGGAGCCCAAGAGGGATGGGGCTCAAGTGCCGGTCACGGTGATTGGCGCACCCCCATTGACAGTGATGCTGCTCGCCGCGAGATATGGTGCCGTCACGTGGGTACCGCCGTTTAGCGTCAGGGCACCCTGTGGCTCGTACCGCGCTCCCCCGGCAAAGCCGCCGCTGCCGTTGAGCGACGTGGCCTCGCTGTCTGCTTGCAGTAGAGCAGGCCAGCGTAGGCACCGCTCTGCATCGCCCGTAGGTGTGAGAAGTCGCCGCTGCCGTTGAGGACCACGTGGCCCTGTGCGAATAGAGGAGCACGCCTGGGTCGGTGGGCCGAGCGGGCAGCGACGGGCGGCCTTTGCTGCCGTAGGGGCGAAGCGCCGTGCTGTCGAGGGCCCAGGTCGCCTTCAGCACGTACACCCCCGGCGCCACGCAGGCTGTGGCGCCACCATTGAAGTTGACGGCCCCGGTATACGTGCCCGGCAGCAAGTCATAGGTGTGCCCCCCGTTGAGATTGGTCCCACCTGGGCACGCCGGCCCTCGTCAGGTTGCAGCGGGCGCCAAGGGCACCGGCAAAGTGCTGAGGAGGTTAGTCACAGCCGGCTGGTGCGTCTCCAGGCTGCCGCGTACCGAGCTGTTGTTGTCCTGTTGTTTGTTGTCCTGTTGTTGTCCTGCACACCGCCCTGGACGCTGATATGGGCCGAGCTGAGCGCTGAGCCTCCGTTGAGGCATAGTCGCCAAGGCGGTCACGGCGCGTACTGGTGAGAGCACGAGGCTCACCTCGCGCCCGCGGCGAGCACTTATAGCGCTACTCTTGGCTGGCACAAGCATGGTCCTTGCTGCCTGTGGGGGCGGCCGGGATCCAGAGGGTGTGGCGAACCTGGGGAGCAGCGTGACCACCACAACTGCTGCTGGCCCGGCCGGGACAATGGCACCGTTAGAGCAATACGACGCATCGCTCAAGTACTCCGGGTGTATACGTTCGCACGGTGTGCCGAAATTCCCCGACCCCCAGTACGCTGGCGGTTTCCCAGCCGGCTCGTTAAGTGGGATCAAACAGGGGTCTCCCCAGTTCTTGCGTGCCCAAAAGGCCTGTGCTTCCTTTGCTAGAGCGGCGGGTATGGGGCCGCCGAGTGAGGCTGCGCAGCAGGCGCACATGGTGAAAATGTTGAAGATCTCGCACTGCATGCAGAAGCATGGGTTCCCCGACTTCCCTGACCCGGACGCCCAAGGAGGCCTGATGGTCAATCCCTCGAGCCTCAACATGGGCTCCCCGCAATACGAGGCTGCAGCCCGGAAATGCGACGCGCCCCCGGGGCCGCCGACAGGGGCACGCCAACCGCGTTGATGAGGCAAACAGATCCGGCCACGTGTACACCTCTTCCCCTGCGTAACTGGTTGAGATCCGTTGAGCGACTACGAGGGGATGTGTCCAATTCCTTGACCGATGACCCTACTGCACCGGCCGAGATCTGGCTTTCGGAGCCCGTAGCGAACGTGGTGTTGAATTGAGGCTCGACGTCTACGCTTCGCGCTCAGGTGCCTGGCCGGCCCGCTCTTAGGGGCGGTCTCTAGGCCTGCCGCTCCAGCTGGTGCGCCGTCCGAGCCATAATGCATTGATGGCAGCTACCAAACGGGTGGCCGTGGTTACCGGTGCGGCGCGGGGGCTCGGCCGGGTCATCGCCAGCACGCTGGCGGGGGAAGGCTACGACCTTGCACTCGTGGACGTGGTCGACCTTGAGGGGACTGCGGGGGCGCTTGCGGGCTCAGGCAGCATCCTTGTACGGGCCGGGGATGTTTCCATCGAGCGAACTGTGGTCGGCTTTGCGAACGAGGTAATCGGACGCTTTGGGCGTGTCGACGCTCTCGTCAACAACGCCGGGATCTCGCTCATTGTGCCAGCCGAAGACACTTCGGCCATTGCCTGGCGACAAGTGCTCGACGTCAACCTCACAGGACCGTTCCTGTTGTGCCGCGAGTTCGGCCGAGCCATGCTGACCGCGGGCACCGGTGCGATCGTAAACGTGGCTTCCGTGGCGGGCCTGCGAGGGGTTTCGCACCGAGCGGCGTACAACACGTCCAAACACGGCCTCGTGGGCCTTACTTATACCCTGGCGGCCGAGTGGGGCGGCCGTGGGGTACGGGTCAACGCGGTCTGCCCCGGGTGGATAAAGACGGAGATGGATGTCGAGGACCAGGGCGGTGGAGCGTACACCGATAGTGATATTACGGGCCAAGTGCCCATGGCCCGCTTCGCCACCCCCGAGGACGTTGCCCAGGCTGTGGCGTTCCTCTGCGACCCCTCCCGTAGCGGCTACATAAACGGGGTGGCTTTGCCGGTCGACGGAGGTTGGTCCTCCGACGGCAGCTGGACATCGCTCCGGCTGAAGGCTCGGGTGACGCTGCCATCGACATAGGTCCGTTGGCTATTTACGCGTGGGCCGTCGTTCTGCACGCGGCCCGTTTTTGCGGGACACTTTTGTGGGGAACACTTAATCCCCCGCCAATCCATCCCACCGAGACCTGACGCCGACCGAACCTCTGCTGCTCCGCCAGCCACGGCGTCGAGTAATACTACGAAGTTGGTAGAATTGTAGCGGATTCGTATGACAGGTAAGGCGAGGTTGTCTGCGTCCGTCGATGCCGAGCTTTTCAGCGCCGCGCAGAGGGCGTAGATGAAGGACGGGCCCAGCAGCATCAGTGCTTGGGTCAATGACGCCTTGCGGCTGAAGGCCGACCATGATCGGCGCATGCACGCCCTTGGCTCTTTCCTGAGCGCCTACGAAGCTCTGCACGGGACGATCACGGAAGTGGAGATCGACGAAGCGGTGCACCGGGCCCGGTCACGCGCGACCGTGGTCCGGTCGGCACCGTCCAGGGCGGCAAAGTCGCGCCGCGGTGTGGCGTGACGCTCCTCCTCGACGCCGGAGCCTTTGTACCTGTCGAGCGCGGTGACCGGGATGTGGTCGCCCTGGTGAAGCGCGAGCGATTGTCCCAACGCTCACCTCTCAGCCACGGCGGTGTGGTAGCCGAGATCTGGCGCAGCGGCCCTAACCGCCAAGCAGAGGTCGCACGCTTGCTGGGCGGCGTTGAGGTCGTGGCGCTCGGCGAGGAGCTACGCAAGAAGGCGGGCGTCCTCTTGGGACTTAGCGGCGGTGATGATGCGGTAGATGCGGCTCTTATCTGCCTTGCCAGGGACGGCGACGACATCCTTACTTCGACACCGGAGACCTCAGAGCTTTGGCGGAGGCAGCGGGTCTACATGTGGAACTGGTGCCCGTGTGACGGTGCAGTCGAAGTGGGAGTAGCCGCGAGCGCCTTTATCTCCCGTTAAACGGCTGGGCACCTGGGGGAGGAACCAGCGCCGTAATGCCTCCGTTCGCGG
>DATJST010000172.1:0-9364 GCA_035503975.1 Acidimicrobiales bacterium
GCGACAGCTCGTGAGGCTCCGATGCAAGCCAACTAACGTCATGGGATGGTTAGTGCTTTGGGTCGTCCGGCCGCGTCGATATATTGACTTAGGCATCCTGCCGCATGGTACTTAGAAGCTCGGGCGAGGCTGCGCGCTCGACGCCCGGCAACATCACTGCGTTGGAAGGGCCCTGAACATATGTAGTGCAGATTGCCACACGTCCGGGAGGTCGCCGACACGCCGAATGGGATTTCCACCTGCGTCACCGGCGGTCCCTTGGTTGGACGCAAGCCTTGATCAGGTACTCCCGAACGGTGGCAGCGTGTATCCCCAGTTCGCGACCAACAGCCGTGAAGGACAGCCCGGAGACGTAGAGCTTGATGGCAAGGTTGAGCATGGGTTCGTCGAGGGCCGGACTGCGCCTGGCCCTGGGTGGGCGGTTGAGGTGGTCGCTGATGGTGGAATGGTGGACGTGGTAGTGGCGAGCTATCTCACTGACCATCAGGCCTGCGTCGGCGGCCGTCTTGATGGCTGACACCTCAGAGTAGGTGAGGCGACGCTGGCGGCGCCGAGTGCCAACGGTGGCCGACGTCTCGGGCGGCTCGGCAGATTGGCCCTGGTCAGAAGGGGTGGCACTTCTTCGAAGGCGAGCAAGTCGAAGCCGCGTTTGGTTCGGCAGTTGTCCACGAGCACGTCATTTTTGATTTCGGCGCCGGCAAGGACGCGAGGCCGGTATTTGGGAAGACGCTCCGGCGGTAGCCTCCTGCAGTGAGGGTGGTCGAACGGCTGTGCCCAGCCCGCCTCGGTACCAGGTTCCGTTGGCTGATCGCGTCGTCCTGGGTGTCGAACCTGGGCGACGGCTTTGCCCTCGCCGCCGGGCCCCTGCTCGTCGCCTCCCAGACCCGAGACCCGAGCCTTGTGGCGCTGGCGCTGCTGTTGCAGCGCCTCCCGTGGCTCGTGTTCGCCGTCCTAGCCGGGGCCATCGCGGACCGCGTGGACTGCAGCTCGCTGACGGCGGCCGTAGACGCCACCCGGTCGGTCGTCCTCGCGCTGCTCGCCGCGTCGGTCCTCAGCGGCAGGGTGGACATCGCCATTGTGCTCACGGTGATGTTCGTACTTGGCACGGCAGAGGTTTTCAGCAACACAGCATCGTCGACCTTGCTACCGGCCATCGTCGACCGCAACGACCTGGCGCTGGCCAACGCTCGTCTGCAGACCGGTTTTGTGACCGTCTACCAATTGGCCGGACCACCGATCGGGGCGGCGCTGTTCGCCGCCGGCGCCGCCTGGCCCTTCATCGCTCAAGCAGCGCTCGTGGCACTCGGGGCGGCGATGGTCACGCGCGTGAAACTGGCTCGGGGCGGCGAACCTCGCACCGTCACCGGTCATTTGCGGCGCGAGGTGGCGGAGGGGTTCCGCTGGGTGTGGGACCACGCGGCGGTCCGCACATTGTCGCTCACCATATTCACCTTCAACATCACGTTCGGAGCGGCGTGGTCGGTCTTGGTGCTCTACTCCAAGGAGCGGCTCGGTCTGGGGGCGATAGGTTTCGGCCTGCTCACCATGGCGACGGCCGTAGGGGGCGTGGCCGGGACGTTCATCTACGTGCCGCTCACCCGGCGGGTGTCACTGGGCAACATCATGAGGGTGGGCCTCATCTTGGAGACCTTCACCCACCTGTCGCTGGCATTGACGACCACGCCCGCGGTTGCGCTCGGGATAATGGTCGTGTTCGGGGCGCACGCCTTCGTTTGGGGGACGACGTCCACCACAGTGCGCCAACGTGCCGTCCCCGAGCCGTTGCGGGGCCGCGTGGGCAGCGTCAACAACCTCGCCGTCGTCGGAGGCCTGGTCATCGGGGCTGCCATAAGCGGCCCGATCGCCGACCGCTGGAGTATAACGGCCCCGTTTTGGTTTGCTTTTGTGGGCTCGGCGCTCTTCTTGGTCCTAATCTGGCGCCAGCTTCGCTACATCGCCCACTCCGACGAGGAGGCTCCGCCCCAGGTCGCGGGGCGGGCACCGGACTGAGCGCTAGGAGGAGTTGGTGGTCCCCGGCCGCAGGAGGTGCGGGCCCGTGCACGTGCCCTGGCGCCCACGCGAGCGGCGCCGGTCTAGCTTTGCGTCATGGTCCCCGCCCGAGCGCCAGCACCGCCCCAACACTGGCGGCGAGGGGACGTGCCCCGGCACCTTCCCCCTGAGGAAGTGCTTTACCGCTCGGCGGTATGCGAGGTTGGGCGCCAGCGCGCTCTGTTCAGCCTGGGCACGGTGGGCAGGTTCCTGGTAGTTCCAGGCGAGGCCACAACCGTGGAAGCCAGCCCTGGGAGCACCGAGAACGACATCGACTGCATGTTGAGAGGTCCGGTGGCCGCCTTGCGGTCCTGCATGACGGGCCTGTTCTGCTTGCGCGGGGCAGCCGTCGTGATCGCCGGCCGGTCGGTTGCATTATGCGCGGCCGGTCTGGGAGCCTCTACCCTGGCCGCGGCCCTGGCACTGCGGGGCCACCGTCTGGTCGCTGACGGAGTCGTGACCGTAGCGCTCAAGGACGCCGGCTTTGAGTTGGGCGCGGCCCCCGAGGCGGGGCCCCGTCCTTCGGTGACGCTTTGGCCCGACAGCGCCACGGCGCTGGGCCTGGCGGGGAGCGACGGCGCCGAGGTCCGGCCGGGCCTCGCATCGCGCCGTTTCTGGCTTGGCACGGGGTCGGTCGTGGCAGCAGGAGCGCCTCGCTCGTGCGGAGTGGTCGCTCTCACCGTGGACGGCCGTCTCGGGCCCGAGCCTCCGCTGGTACGGGCCGACAAGCTGCAGGCATCAAAGCGCATCTCCGTACTGACCGAACATGAGTGGTTCCCGACTCTGCCCGCCGCGCTTGGCCTGGCCGGCGAGCATTTCGACTGGGCGACGACCATCGCCTCGAAGGTCCCGTTCGTCCTGGTCAACCGTGACCCAGGGCCGCCACGGCGTGGTCTGGGCGAGCTGGTGGCCCTCCTCGAGGAAATGTCGCCGTGACGCCGAACACCGTCTGGCTGGCGTCCTACCCGAAGTCTGGTAACACCTGGCTGCGGGCCGTTTACACCGCCCTGGTCCACGACGCCCCGCCAGACGTCAACTCGTTGCTCGGCGCGGAGTTGCCAGCGTCTAGGCGCCTGTTCGACAATGCCCTCGGACTTCGCAGCTCCGACCTCCGAGCCGATGAGATCGATCGCCTGAGGCCGCGCGCCGACGAATTGGTCGCCGCCGCAACCGGCAACGCTAAGTGGCGGAAGATCCACGACGCCCTGCTGCCTGGGCCCGACGGAGAGCTGATCGTCTCGGTGGAGGCGACCCGGTGTGCGTTGTATTTAGTTCGCGACCCACGAGATGTGGCCGTTTCCCTCGCCCATCATTTGGACGGGTCCCTGCGGGCCGCCGTGGAAAGCCTGAGCTCTCACATGGCCATGTTCGGGGCGAGCCGCGGTTCGGGCGGCCTTGGCGTACAGCTGCGTCAACGTTTGAGCACTTGGTCTGGCCACGTTCGCAGCTGGACCGAGCAAACGTTGTTCCCCGTTCATGTCGTCCGCTACGAAGACTGCACCCGAGAACCCGTCGCCACCTTTATGGAGGCATTTCGCGCCGCTGGTGTCAACACGAGCAGAGACCGGCTCGAGCGAGCGATCAAGTGGGCGTCCTGGGACGCTCTCGCCGCACAAGAGGACGAAGCCGGTTTCCGGGAAAAACAGAGCCGCCAACATGCCTTCTTCCGGCGCGGCCAAGCCGGCGGTTGGGTTGACGAACTACCCGAGGAGCTCGCCGAGCTCGTTGTCTCCGAGCATGGGGACGTGATGGCCCAGCTTGGCTACCTCGCCTGAGCTCGTGGAGCGCCCGCCGGAAAATGAAAAAAGCCCAGCGGATTTATCGGCTATCACCGGGCGCGGCATTTCTGGTCGCGCTGGGAGGTTCTGGGTGCTTCTCCGTCACTGTGGCTAACACTGGCGCGACCAGTTCTCGTTCTGCACCCAAATTGACGCACTGGGGTGCTCAGCCCAGCACGAAACCGCTGTTCAGCCTCCGGTCGCTCAACGCCGGCCCTGTGTAGGTCACGGTGAAGCCGTCTGACGCCAGGGCCGACGGTGTGGACACGGCTTGGTCGTCCTGGACCATCGTGATCTGGTCGAGCTCGGTGTTGGCGGCCCCGCGCATGTCGAGTGCGGAGAAAGAGACCGGCGGGCTGTACGGGGCCACCTGAGAGATCTCGCAGCTGAGCTCGCATTGGCTGGCCGCCTCGACCACCCACTCGACGCTCGTACCGATGCCCGAGTATGGGAGCTGAGGCGTCGTAAAGGTCTGGCTAGTCGTGTCGTCCGCAACCCTGATCTGCCAGTTGGACGTGCTCACCTGCCAGATCGTCACGGTGACCTTGTCACCCGGGCTGACGGCGAGCGTCGAGATGTCGGTGGCAGCGGCTGGCAGGATCTCCCACCAGGGTTGGATGTCGAAACCGGTTGAGCTTTGCGGGTCAGGCTGTTCGTCGATGCCAGCCTGGATTAGGTCTTGGTCGCCGTCTTGGAAACCGTCGAGCCCGACCCATTGCGAGACCAGGGCCTGGCCGCTCGAACCGCCTACAGATGTGGGCACGGTGAAGGTCCCGGTGGCCATACTGTAGGGCCCCCCGACCACGGCGTAGCCGGACCAGTTTGAGCTTTGGACCTGGTTGTCCGGGACCACCGGGGTGCCGCGGGGCTGCGTGTTGGGCGCCGGTGGCCCGGCCGGGAGCGTTGTGGTCGTAGTGCTGGGCACGGTGGTCGAGGGCACGGTGGTCGACGGCACGGTGGTCGGGGGGACCGTTGTCGATGGTACGGTCGTCGAAGGGACGGACGGCGGGGTCGTCGTGGGCGTGGTTGGTGACTTCGCCGGCCCCATGTCGATGTACAACACCCGCCGCGAGCTGGACGCCTGGTTGCGGGCTACGAGTACTAGCGCGACCGTCCGCGGGAGCGCGGCCGGGTTCGGTCCGACCGTGACATGCGCGGTGAAGGCGCCGCCGGGGCACGGCTTGGGGTTGTGCGAGTAGACCACGGCGAACGCCTGGTGCGAGAGCAGTTCGAGCTGGCAGGTGAGAGCGTGGTCGACTTCGGCGCGCACCACGACCGTTGCCCCGGCAGGCCCGATGGCGTCCGGCGACGCCGTCGCCTGCGTGACCCGGGTGAACGGGGCGGGCGCCAAGTGTACGAGGAACTGCCGCGATGAGGTGACCGCACCCCGGCGCGCTACGAGCCGGAAGGCCACCGTGCGGCTCAGCGCGCTCGAGTTGGGGCCTATCGTGGCTCGGGCCGTGAACCGGCCGGCGCCGCAGCCCTTGGGGTTGTGAGAGTAGACGACCGGGAACCGTTGCCTTGACGCCAACACAAGCTGGCAGGTGCTCGCATGCTCGGCGAAGCCGGTGACAAGGACGACCGCCCCGGTGTAGGGGACGGTGCGGGGGTTGGCAATGGCCGAGACGACCACGGGCGCCGGCGGCACGGGCGCGGCCGCCGCCACCGGGGCGGTGCCACCTCTGGCGCCACTCGGTACCAGCACGAGCAACGCCGACAGCACGCCCACAGCCAGCGAACGGGCCAGGAGCCGCACACGCGCCGCCCGGGCTGCCGGCGCCGCTCCGCCAGCCGCGCCTGCTGCGCCAGCCACCGGTCGAGCCACCCGAGCCGCTGGTCCGGCCGCCCTAGCCACCTGTCGGGCCGCCGCCCTAGCCGCTGGTCCTGCCACCCTGAAGGCCGTCAGCCGCACGAATAGTCCGGGTCGATCGGGCGAGGTACGCCACTCCGGTAACCGTACTGGACCAGCCAGGGTATGCCGTCGGCGAAACCGATCGACGAAGAGCTGAGAGTCCCGGGGTCGCCCGGGGAGAGAGCCCGCTGGCAGTAGGCCTGGGCGCTGTGCGAATTGCCGCTCAGCGTCGTGGCCCCGGCCACCCAGATGACGTTGTCTCCAGTGGGAACGTAGGAACCCGTGATCTGGCCCCACTGGTACCAGGTGCTGTAGATGCCGGCAACGTGGCCCGAACGCCGCAGGGCGTCGAGAGCACCTTGGATGATCTGGGCGTTCACCTGTTGCGATGTCCGGTCGGTAGGCCATTGTTCGGCTTCTTCGATGTCGAGCCACCAGATCCTCGGGTTGAGGCCCTGGGCCTTGACGAACGCAACGTCCGACCGGGCATAGTTGAAGCCCCAGTCGTAGCCGCGGCACGGGTTGCTGGTGCGCGCACATGTAGCCTTCGGCCCGGTCAGTTCGAACGTCGGCCTGCCGCCCGGGGCCGCCTGCAGGATGATGTACACGGACAGGTTCTTGCCGGCCCAGTGGGCCTCCTTGTTGAAGCAACTGTTGAAACCGTCGATCACCCCGTTGTTGACCCCCACGATGGCGAACGAAGGCTCGGCAGGCAGCGCCTGGATCCGCTCCGAGCCGAGCGGTAGGCATTGCGGCCAGGACACGTCATAGCCGCGCGCCTTGGCGGCGTAGGGATGACCCGGGCTCGTGCCTGGAGCGGTGGTCGTAGTCGTCGGGAGCGTTGTGGTAGTGGTGGGCCGCGTCGTCGTGGTCGTCGGGCGGCTCGGGCGCGTGGTCGTCGGACGGGTCGGGCGTGTGGTCGTTGGGCGGCTCGGGCGCGTGGTCGTCGGGCGTGGTCGGCTGGTTGTGGTGGTGGCTCGGGCGGTCGTGGTGGTGGCTCGGGTGGTCGTGGTGGTGGCTCGGGTCGTCGTGGTCCTCGGGCGCGTGGTCGTCGTCCGAGGCGCCGTCGTCGTGGTGGTCGCGGGCGGGGTGCTAGTAGTTGTTGTCGCGGGCGGTGTTGCCGTCGTAGAGGGCGCGGCGACGATGGCCACCACGGGGGCCGAGGCGGCTGCCGCAGGGGCCGAGCCCAGCGGCAGAGCGTCTCCGTAGGCGAGGACCTTGCCGCCTGCCTCGGCTAGCCAGTAGCCCTGGCCATCGGGCGTCGCGGCCATGGCCGTGACCGGGCTGGCCACGCTTTGGCCAGCCGCCGAGCCGTGAAATCTCGCGTCGCCGTAAGCGAACAAGCCGCCGTCCGACGCAACCAGCCAATAACCGCGGCCATCGGCCGTGGCGGCGATCGCGACGATCGGGCGGTTCAGGTGGGTCGCGCCCGCCGAGCCGTAAAACTTGGCGTCGCCGTAGCCGAATATCCCGCCGTCCGAAGCGACCAGCCAGTAGCCCTGGCCGTCGGGAGTTGGAGCTATGCCCACGATCGGCTTGTTGAGGTGCTCGGCGCCCGTGGAACCGTAGTACCGAGCGTCGCCGTAGCCGAATATGCCGCCGTCCGAAGCGACCAGCCAGTAGCCGCCCCCGTCGGGCGTCGCCGCCATGGCGACGATCTGCTTGTTCAGCCGGACGCTCCCGGCCGAACCGTAGAACTTGGCATCGCCGAAGGCATAGACGCCGCCGTTGGCCGTCACCAGCCAGTACCCACCAGCGCCCGGGGTGGCGGCCGCGCCGACAACCGGTTCGCTGACATTGACCTGGGAAAGGTCGCCGTACGAGGGCAGCCCAAAAGCACTGACTGAGCCGTTGGCGCGAACAACCCAGTACCCGGCGTGCGCCCCGGGCGAGGTGCTCGAGGTTGTGGCCGGGACGCTCGAGCTTGTCACAGGGCTCGTAGTGGTGGTTGGCGCAGGCGAGGTGGTTGTCGTACCGAGAGCGCCGGGCAGCGTCGACGAGGTAGTCGAGGCGTTGGCCGCGTGGCTCGGCCTCGCTCTGATAGTCGGGGCCCCGTACGCCACCGGGCCCGAGCCTGCGGCCATGAGCGCGGCGGTACTGGCGAGCAGGGCAGCTACGACCGCGGTTGTCCCAGCCCACAGCCGTCGCGGGCAGGCCAGCCCCGGTGCCCTGAAGCCGACTATCTTGTCCCGCCTGCGCCGTCCAGCAACATCCGGGCCGAGGCCCGGCACCCGCCGAGTGCCCAAACCCTACCCCCTCAGATGGCCCCTTCTCTAAGTGCGTCCCTCACCCACGGTATGACCTCGTCGAGCATCTGGTCCAATGTGGTCGTCGCCTCGAAATCCAGCAAGCGCTTGGCTTTTTCGACCGAAGGCACACGTTTGGCAACGTCGTGCTCGAAGGGCGGGTCGGTCACATAGCGGAAAGGCGCTTCGGGGCCCCGGATCTTGCGCCAGATGAGCTCAGCCAGTTCGAGCACCGTCGTCGATGTTGCCGTCGACAAGTTGAAGTCCTCGTTCATGGCTGCTTCGTGCTCCAGGGCAGTGACGATGCCCGCCGCGAGGTCCCCGCCGTAAGTATAGTGCCGCACCTGGGTGCCGTCGCCCAAAATGTGTAACGGGTCTTGGCCCTTGAGGACCTTTTGGACCAGGTCCGGCACGACGTGGCTCATCGCCAGCTTGACATTGCCTGACATGACCTCCACGTCGCCCAGAGCGCGGCCCTCGCCCACGCCGACGCAGTTGAACGGGCGAAGGATCGTATAGGGCAGGCGGTACTGGTCCCAGGCGGCGCGCGCGAAGTACTCGACAGCCAGCTTCTGGAACCCGTAAGACGACAGCGGAGGAGGCACCTGGCGCTCCTCACCTTCGGCCGAGGGCCAGCGGTCCGCCGACTCGAAGACCATCGAGGAGCTCATATAGGTGACCTTGCGCAACCGCCCGTCCCTGTGGGCGGCGATCGCGGCATCGACGCTGGCGGCCATGATGCGTTCGTTGGTGGCCAGCAAGTCGTAGGCATAGGTATGGAAATAGGAGATCCCACCGATCATCGCCGCCCCGGCGATGAAGTGATCGGCTTCGGAGAGGAGCTCTTCCATCAGTCTTGCGTCCCGACAGTCGCCCTCGATGAAGCGGAACGCCGGGTGGGAGTCGTAGCTCCGCTTGACCGGCCCGTACTTGGAGAAGTTGTCGACCCCGACGACTTCATAGCCCCGCTGGAGCAGCTCCTCGACCACGTAGCCACCGATGAAACCCGCTGACCCGCTCACGACCACAGTCGTCATCTATTTCCTCCCAAATTGTCAGTAAGTTTGCGGAGCTCAGCCACGCTCAACTGGGGGCCGAAAGCGAACCGGTACCAGCGCAGGTACTCGGGCAGCCATTTCATGACCTTGAAGTGGGACACCCCGAGGGTGCGGTCCAGCCAGATGGTCGGCATTTCGGCGACCGGCCGGCGCAGCCGGCGAGCCTTGGCTACAAGCTCGAGCCCCACCTCGAAGCCTTTGTCGCTGTGGATCCCGACCTCTTGCACGAACTGGCGGTCGTAAGCTTTGAACGAGTTGGTCGGGTCCCAGGTCCCGACCCGCGCCAGTACGCGCAGTGAGGCACCAGCGGCGCGCGACATAAAGCCTTTGAGCAGCGGGCCGCCGACTTGCTGGCCGCCCTTCGAGTACCGGCTGGCCGCG
>DATJST010000173.1:0-9323 GCA_035503975.1 Acidimicrobiales bacterium
CTTGTCGGAGGGACTTCGATGCAGGGGGTGATCGGTGTGCCGACCGACCTCGTGACCACCATCGAAGGGCTGGTGGTGGTGTTCGTCGTTTCCATTGACTATCTCCGGGCCCACTTCCGCATCCAGGAAGAAGCGAGACGGCTCGGGCAAAGTGGCGAAGGCACATCGGACGGCAGCGGGCGCTCCATCGTGTTCAAACTGGCAAGGGCGCGCACGTGAACCAGTTCTTCACCTACGCGGTGCTCACCGCGACGATCGCCTCGGCTATCCAGTACACGACTCCGTTCCTGCTTGCTGCGCTCGGCGAGACCCTCGGGCAACGAAGTGGCGTGCTGAACCTTGGCGTCGACGGCATAATGCTACTCGGGGCCTTTTCCTGCTATTACGTTGCCCTGAAGACTGGTAGCGAACTGCTCGGGATCGTGGTCGGGATGGCTGTCGGGGCGGCAATGGGCCTCGTTACCGCCTTCATGAGCGTCACCCTGCGCGCAACCCAAGGCATAAGTGGCATTGGGGTTTACATCTTCGGCCTCGGGATGAGCGACCTGTTGTTCGTTAGGTTCGTGGGCACACCGCTGCCCGTGAACCCGTTGCCCAACCTGAACATCCCATTGTTGTCGAAGATCCCGGCCGTGGGGCGCATGTTCTTCCAGCAGAACCTTCTCATCTACTTAGCCTTCTTGCTCGTGCCGGTTCTGGCGTTCGTGCTGTACCACACCAATTACGGGACAAGGGTCCTGGCGGTAGGCGAGAACCCGGCGGCGGCCGACAGCCTTGGCATAAGCGTGGCACGTACCCGCTATTCCGCCGTGCTCGTAGGCTGCACTCTGGCCGGCTTGGCGGGGGCGGCGCTTCTCCTCCTGGATGGCATTTTCCAGGAAAACCTGACCCAGAGCGCCGGTTTCATCGCCGTGGCACTCGTTTACTTCGGGGCGTGGAGACCGGCGGGGGTCATGACTGGTTCGCTCCTCTACGGCGTGGTCACCGCAGTGGTCCTCCAATGGAAGTCTCTCGGGATCATCCCGACCTCGGCCGCGGACCTGGCGACGACGGCGCCGGCCGTGATCACGGTACTGGCGTTGGTGGCGCTGGCCGGCCGGTTCGCACAGCCTGCCGCATTGGGCAAAGCCTACGTGAGGGGGGCGTGATCGGTCAGTCCAGAGCACTCTCTCGCAGCCCACATCAATCGCAGGACAAACCCCGCGAGGAGGGACAGTCCCTCCTCACGTCGAAACAAGGAGGACCAATTGAAGGTAAAGCCACTATTGACACGGTGCCTGGTTACAATTGTGGCCGCTTCGGCACTCGCGACGACCGCACTGTCAACTACGTCTCAGGTGAGTGCCGCGAGTTCGCTGCCGCCGCTCAAGGTCGCTCTGGTAGCGCCAAGCGCGGTGAACGACCTCGCTTTCACCCAGTCGATGGTTGCGGCACTCGACTCGCTGAAAAAGTCGTATAACCTGCAGGTATCGATCTCGGACAACGAGTTCGTGGTCGCGGACGCGGCCAACCTGATCCGCCAGTACGCGGCCAAGGGCTACAATCTCGTGATCGCCCATGGGTCCCAGTACGGGAGCACGTTGCAACAGCTCGCTCCGAAGTTCCCCAAAGTGTCCTTTGCATGGGGCACGGCCGGCTCGACCTTCGGCGAGCCGAACATTTACGCCTACCAGGCTGACTCCCAGCAGGGTGGCTACGTGCAAGGCTACATGGCCGGGATGTTGACCAAGAGCCACGTCGTCGGCATCATCGGCCCGATCGATGTCGGTGACGCTCAGCTGTACTGTGACGGCTTCAAGGCCGGAGTTCTGGCCGAGGACAAGTCGACCACCGTGCACGAGTCGTTCACCGGGTCCTTCAGCGACGTCACCCTCATGGCCAGCGCGGCCAAGGCCTATGTCGCTGACGGGGCCGATGTCCTCACCGGGAGCTCGCAGTCCGTCGTTGGCGCTATCGGGGTTGCAAAGGCCGACCACGTCGCCTGGTTCGGGACGCAGTGGGCCCAGTCCTCGCTGGCGCCCTCCCAGGTCGTGTCCTCCCAGGTCTACAACTGGGCGCCGATGCTGGAGCAAATGTTCACAAGCATCAGGGCCGGGAAGCTGGGCGGCGCCACCTACACGATCTCGTTCGCCAACAACGGTGAGAAGATCGCTTTTAACTCCGGCTACAAGTTGCCAGCCAATGTCAAGGCAATGGCTCAGAAACTGGTGACCGAGATCGAGCACGGCACGCTGGCCGTCCCGAAGTAGCACAGGCCGCCTCGGTCTGTAGTTGTGCGCCCGGTCAGCAATAGGAGGGAGGTAGACATGGCGAGCACCTCGGATGGGGTGGGGGAGAGGCCCCCGCTCATCGAGCTGCGCGGGATAACCAAACGGTTCCCCGGAGTGCTCGCCAACGACAACATCGACCTCGATGTCAGTGCCGGTGAGGTACACACGCTCTTCGGGGAGAACGGAGCCGGTAAGAGTACGCTCATGCGGGTCCTGTACGGTTTTTACCGGCCGGACGCGGGCGAGGTGCGCCTGGATGGCAAGGCCGTGGAGATCCGCTCGCCCGCGGCGGCCATCGCGCTCGGGATCGGGATGATCCACCAGCACTTCCTGCTCGTCCCAACTTTGACAGTCGCTGAGAACGTCTCCCTCGGCCTTAGGTCCACCAGGGGGCCGCTCAAGGACATCGGCCGCGTATCCGCCCGCATCGAGGAGCTCTCGTCCGCTTATGGGCTCGAGGTAAAGCCCTCCGCGTTCGTGTGGCAGTTGTCGGTCGGCGAGCGCCAGCGTGTTGAGATCGTCAAGGCTCTGTACCGGGACTCGCGCCTGCTCATCCTCGACGAGCCCACGGCCGTGCTCACGCCTGGTGAGGTGGAGGACCTGTTCCGGGTGTTGAAGCAGATGGCGGCTGACGGCCGCGGTTTGATCTTCATATCCCACAAGATCCGCGAGGTTTTCGCGCTTTCTGACCGCATCACCGTGCTCCGGGCGGGCCGGAAGGTCGGTACTGTGCGGCCTTGCGAGGTTACGCACGACCAGTTGGCCGAGATGATGGTCGGGCGCCAGATCGCCGCCGAAGGGGCCCCCTCGGGTAGCGTACCCGGCGCTCCCAGGCTGGAGGTTCGCGACCTCCTCGTGAAGGGCGACCGGGGCACAGCGGCCGTGCGTGGCCTCTCGCTCCAGGTCCGCTCGGGCGAGATCGTCGGCATCGCCGGCGTTTCGGGCAACGGGCAGCGCGAGCTCGGAGAAGCAATCGCTTGTCTGCGCCCGGCGCTCCGGGGAGCGGTCACGATCGAGGGTACCGAGCTCACGGGCAAGAGTGCCGCGGCAGCGCGTCAGGCGGGTCTCGGCTACGTGCCCGAAGAGCGCATGCGAGACGGCGTCATCGGTGACTTCAGTGTCGCCGAAAACCTTATGCTGGTGGGCTCGGACAAGCCCGCCTTGTTGCGCTTTGGGTTCCTCCGCCGGAGCGCCGTCCGCGCCATGGCTAGGGAGCTCGTGTCGACGTTCGACGTGCGCACCCCAGGCATTGACACCCCCACCCGTAACCTGTCGGGCGGCAACATCCAAAAGCTGATCCTGGCGCGCGAGCTCTCGGGTAAACCAAAGGTGCTTCTCGTCGCGCAGCCCACCCGCGGCATCGACGTTTCAGCTGCCCGCTACATACACGACCGCCTGCGTGCGGAAGCTCGCAACGGCACCGCCGTCCTCATCGTCTCTGAGGACCTGGACGAAGTGATGGCGATCTCGGACCGGATCCTGGTCATGTTCGAAGGCGCCATCATCGGCGAAGCGGCTGCCGGTAGCGCCACCCGTGAGGCCATCGGGCTGATGATGGCAGGCGTACGGGCGAGCCCAACTTCGCTCAACGGGAATGCGCCGGCGCCGGCGTCCGCCGAGGTTGCCCCCGGCCTCGAGCGCGGGCAGGTTGAGCCCGCGGCGTCGCCGGCAAACCCTTTCGCGCCCGGAACTGGGAGTGTGCCCGGAACTGGGAGTGTGCCCGGAATTGGGAGTATGCCCGGAAGTGGGAGTGTGCCCGGAAGTGGGAATATGGAGGCATGACGTTTATCCAGCCCATCTCGTGGCCGGAGGCATTGGAGGCGCGGGCCGAGCACCCCGGCGCCGTGGCGGTGGCGGGCGGGACAGATGTTCTTGTGGGGCTCAACTTTGACCGCCTCCACCCGGCCGAACTGTTGGACTTGAGCCGGGTCCGAGAACTCCGCGGCTGGGAGCGCGAGGGTGGCCAGGTGCGCGCTGGCGCCGGCCTCACCTACCGCGAGGTCATCACCCATCTCGGGCGGGACCTGCCGGCGCTCGCGATGGCGGCGCGCACTGTCGGGTCGCCACCAATAAGGAACCGGGGCACTATCGGTGGCAACCTGGGGACCGCCTCGCCAGCGGGGGACTGCCACCCACCGCTTCTCGCCGCCGGGGCAGAGGTCGAGCTGGCCTCTACCCGGTCGAGCCGGACGGTACCCATCAGTGATTTTTTCGTGGGGCCCAAGCGCAGCGTGCTCGCCCCCGACGAGCTCATCGCAGCGGTATGGGTGCCGGTAGCCGACGGTCCGCAGGTCTTCTCCAAGGTCGGCACGCGCAATGCCATGGTCATAGCATGCTGCTCTTTTGCCCTTGCGCTGCACCCGGCCCACAAAAGGGTGGGGACCGGCATCGGGTCTGCCGGCCCTGTCCCGCTCCGGGCGCATGCCGCCGAGGACTTCTTGCAAGGGCACCTCGCGGAGACCGGGGCGTGGGGCTCTCGGCCACCGCTCTCGGACGTCGTGCTCAGTCGTTTCGGCGAACTGGTCGCTCAGGCGGCGCGGCCTATCGACGACGTGCGCGCAAGTGCCGCCTACCGCCGGCATGCGCTCGAGGTGCTCGGCCGGCGAGCGCTTACGTGGTGTTGGGACGACTACCGGGGAAGGGCGAGTTGAAGGTCTCCTTCACGGTCAACGGCGAGCACCGTTCGGCCGAGGGCGTCGAGCCGACCGAAAGTCTCCTTCGTGTGCTGCGCGAGCACATGGGGCTCATTGGGACGAAGAACGCGTGCGAGCAAGGCGAGTGCGGGTCCTGCTCGGTCTACCTGGACGGCATCGCCGTGTGCTCGTGCCTGGTGCTGGCAGGCCAGGCAGAGGGTGCCCAGATCGTGACCGTTGAGGGCTTGGCTCACGGCGACGAGCTGCACCCAGTCCAACGGGCGTTCATCGAGGCGGGCGCCGTGCAATGCGGGTTCTGCACGCCTGGCCTGGTCGTGGCGGTCCATGACCTGCTCGGCCACGTGAGTAACCCCACTGACGACGAGATCCGCGAAGCTTTGGCTGGCAACCTCTGCCGTTGCACTGGCTACCAGAAGATAATTGAGGCCGTCCACATGGCCGCCCAAGCTGGCCCGCTCAAGTAAGGGTGAAGCGGGTCCCGGTCTCGCCTCTGAGCGCGCGCGCGATGTTGCTGGGGTCGGTGATCAGTGCCTCGGTGCCGCCGCCCTCCAGGTACTCGATGACCGCCTGGACCTTGGGGGCCATGCTGCCCTTGGCGAAATGCCTCCCTTCGGCCAGGTACTGCTTGGCCTCGGCAAGGGTAACGTGGTCCAGGGCGCGCTCGTTCGCGGTGGCGAAGTCAAGCGCCACCTTCTCGACGGCGGTTGTGATGAGGAACAGGTCCGCACCTACCTGGCGGGCGAGGAGAGAACTGCCGAGGTCCTTGTCGATCACGGCCTCGGCTCCTTGAAGGTCCCCCTCCGCGTTGGTCACCACTGGGATGCCGCCGCCGCCGGTACAGACCACGATCACCCCAGCCTGGATGAGCCCCTTGATCGCGTCGAGCTCGACGATCCGGAGGGGCCTCGGCGAGGCGACGACCCGTCGCCAGCCCCGGTTGGCGTCCTTTACGACGTTCCAGCCATCCTCGGCCTGGCGGCGCGCCGCCAAAGCCTCGTCCATGAACGAGCCGATCGGCTTGGTCGGGTTCAAAAAAGCGGGGTCATCGGCCGACACCTCGGTCTGGGTCACCATGGCGACGACCGGCTTGTCGATGCCACGACGGCGGAGCTCGTTCTGCAGGTTTTGGGCCAGGGCGTAGCCGATGGCGCCCTGGGTGTCGGCGCCGCAAACGTCGAGCGGGACCTCGTGCAGCTCGTGAGCCGACAGTTCGGAACGGCGAAGTATGAACCCAACCTGCGGGCCGTTACCGTGGCCGACCGCCACGTCCCAACCCTGCTCGACCATTGCCGCTATGTGGGCGCAGGTCTCCTTGGCCGCCAGGTACTGGTCATGCACACCCTGGTGCATGCTGTCCTTGATCAGCGAGTTCCCGCCGATGGCTAAAACAGCGAAACGCCGCGCCACAGTGGCACTCAGCTCATCGTGAGCGCCATCACAGCCTTTTGGCCGTGAAGGCGGTTCTCGGCTTGGTCATAAACCGCCGACTGTGGGCCATCGATCACTTCGTTGGTCACCTCGACCCCACGGTCGGCAGGCAGAGGGTGCATGAATATGGCATCCTCGTTGGCCATTGCCATACGACGTGAGTCGGTCACCCAGGAACTGTATTTCTTGATGAGGCTCGCACCCTGCGCCTCGTCTGTCGTCGTGAGGAGGGCGCCCCAGCTCTTGGCGTAGACGACGTCAGTGCCGGCAACCCCTTTGTCGAAATCGTCCAGCAGCTCGAGCGAGCCCCCCGCCCGGCGGGCGTTCTCGCCCGCCTGCTCCACGATATCCCCCATGAGGGCGAATTCGGGCGGGTGGACCAGGCGAACGTTCATGCCAAAGCGCGTCAGCAGGAGCAGGAGGCTCTGCGGTACACTGATGGGCTTTTGGTAGCTCTGGGCGCACGCCCAACTTACTGTCGCGGTACGGCCTCGTGGGTCGCCAAAGCGCTCAATGATCGTCATGAGGTCAGCAAGTGCCTGGTGCGGGTGGTAGACATCGCACTGCATGTTGAGGACGGGCACACGGCTCGCCTCGGCTACGTCACGGATATACGCATTGCCGACTTGCCAGTCGACGTTGCGGATGGCAATACCGTCGTTATAACGGCCGAGGATCTCACCGATCTCTTTTGCCGTATCACCGTGGGCAATTTGGGTCGTGCGGCTTTCTATAAACTGTGCGTGGCCACCGAGCTGAGCCATCCCAGCTTCGAAGCTGGTGCGCGTACGCGTGCTCGGGAAGAAGAAAAGCATTGCGAGCACCTTGTCCCGCAAGTACGGGTGTGCCCGGCCGAGGGCCCGGTCCCGCTTGAGCGTGAACGCGACGTCGACAAGGGTGTCGATCTCGTCTTTGGTCCACTCCTGTAGGTCGATCACGTCCCGTCCGCGTAGGTTGGTTTGCATTTGACGCTCCCTCCTACTCGACCGCGCCGAGCACCAGCGACAGCAGCGCCATCCGCATGACGACACCATTGAAGGCCTCGAACCAGTAGCGTGCGTGGCGGGTGCTGTCGACATCGGTCGGCAGCTCGTCCATCCTCGGCAGCGAGTGCAGGATTATGGAGTTGCTCTTGGCCTTGTCGCGCAGCAGCTGTCGGGTGACCCTGTAGGCGGCCGGGGTCGTCGCCGTCTCGCCGCGTTCGTCGCGAGATTTGGTGTAGTCGGCCTGCACGACTGGTTCCATGTAGATCACATCTGCGTCACCTATGCACTTCTCCACGCTCTCGACCTCGCGATAGACGACGTTGCGCTCGTCGATCTCGGCCTTGAACTCAGGTAGCAGTGACATCTCGGGAGGGCCAACGACAAAAGCTTCGGTGTCGAACTGCGACATGGCGTAAAGGATGGAGTGCATAGTTCTCATACGCATGTCGCCCACGCACAAGAACCTGAGGCCGTCGAGCGTCCCGAAGTGCTTCCAGACCGTGTATAGGTCCGTGAGCACTTGGGTCGGGTGCTCGCCCCAGCCGTCGCCGCAGTTGATCACCGGTACCGACGCCCATTTGGCTGCCTCCGCCGGGGCTCCCTGTTGGAAGTGCCGCATGGCGATGACGTCACCGTAGTACTCGAGCATGTGCACCGTATCCTTGATGCTCTCTTGGTAGAAGTCGCCGGCCCGAGTCATCTTTGCGTCCGAGAACCCGAGCACGTGACCGCCCAGGCGGTGCATGGCAGCCTCTGTAGCGAGGCGCGTCCGGGTGCTCGGCTGATAGAAGGCGGTGAGCAGCGTTTTATGCGCCAGCAGGTCACCATTGCTACGTTTTTCGGCATAGGTGCGCAGCTCGTCGGCGACATGGAAGACCTGTAGGAACTCGTCGCGCTCAAAATCCTTGAGAGAAAGGATGTCTCGGCCCAAGAAACTTCTCATCTTTTTGGTTACCTCACTGTTCGTGTTCTCTGAACTTATTCGGCTGTTGTCGTTGCGGCAAAAGTGTCGATCATGGCACGCACGTCGTCGCCCAGGGGGTAAAGCACCGGGCAGGTGGCGCCGGCAGCGATGTACTCTTCGACCTTGGCCCGGCACTCGCTCGGTGTGCCGGAGGCAGTGATCATTTGGACCGCCTCGTCGGGTACGAGCCGCATCGCTTTGCGGATCTCCTCCGGGCCGGCGGGCCAGGTCAGGACCTTTCCGATGGCCTCGATGAGCGCCGGGTCGACGCCGCTCGCTTGCATTATGTGGGGTTGCTGGCCAAGGTACTGCGTCAAGAGCTCGCGTGCACGGTCGAGCGCCAGCTCCCGGTCGTCGTCGAGCGAGCACACGACCAGTTGGGGACGGTCGATCTGCTCGAGCTTACGCCCCGACCGCTCGGCGCCGGCGGCAATGGCGTCCATGGCCCTCTTCGTGTAGCTCGGCGCGACCATGTAGTTGAGCAGGACACCATCCGCCACCTCGGCAGCGAGCTCCATCATCCGCATCCCGGTGGCGCCGACATAGATCGGCACTCTCTTTGGGGAGCGGTCGCCGTGGACGATGTCAATCTCAACGTCGTCCAGGTGGACGAACTCGCCATGGTAGGTGACACGTTCCATCGCCAGCAGGCGACGGGTGGACTCGACAACTTCTCGCATCGCACGCAGCGGCCTTTTGCGGTCGACGCCAACTTTCGAGGCGAGAGGCTCCCACCAGGCGCCGAGACCGAGGACTACGCGACCCGGCGCAAGCTCATCTAAAGTCGCGAACGTGGCGGCAAGCAGGCCGACGTTACGAGTCCATATCGGGACGACGCCCGAGGCCACCCGGATGCGCCTCGTGACGGCTGCGTAAGCGGCCATCGGCACGGTGGCTTCGCGCACGAGGCGGCTTTCGGCCTGCCACACCGCCTCGAAGCCGCGTTCTTCTGCGTAGCGGGCGTACTGCATACCGTCGCGGACCGGGTGCTTGTCTTGTAGGTAGAGGGCCGCTCTCATTG
>DATJST010000174.1:0-10888 GCA_035503975.1 Acidimicrobiales bacterium
CAGCGCCACCGGGCCGGTCACCTCGTAGGTGTTGGTCACCAGTTTCCCCGTGGCGGGGTCTTTGCCGGCGGCCGCGATCGAAAGGCGCCCTTCGGACACGAGCAGTTTGAGCGGGTAGCTGGCTCTCGACGCACCCTCCTCCTCGGCGATCGACAGCACCTTGTGGGCCAGGTCGGCGGCCCCGAGGTAGTAGAGCGCTTGACCGGTCATGGCCGAGTAGGCGACCTTGGCCTCGGGCGGCACGAGCGACAGCGCCGCGTCGGCGAGCGTCGACTTGCCGGCCGCGGAGGACGACTGGACCACTGCCCCGAGTGGGCGGTCAGACAGGCGACTGGTGAGCGTGAGCCAGGCAGCGAGGGCGCCCTCACGTTCGCCCACCACGCCGAGCGCCCCGAACGCCCCCGTCACGCGCTCCAACAGGTCCGGCGAGCACAGCAGCTCCAATGCGGCCTCCCGCTCGGCGCCGGTCATGGCCGGGACGCCAGTGGCGGCACTGGGGGCTGACGCGGCCGCCTGGGCGTCCTCGGTGGCGAGCAGCACCCGGCCCAGCTCTTCCTTCAGCTGCTCGGGGTCGCAGCGCAGTTCCTTGGCGGCTGCCTCGGCGAAACCGCCACGCTGGCGCGCCGCATAGAGGTCGACGGTGTCGACGTGGAAACGCTCACCGGAGCCCACCATCAAGTTGACCCGCAACGAACCGGGCGTCGGGGCCTTCGGTATGTGCCGGGCCCGCCAGCGACGGCCCGCCATCTCGACGACCAGTTCGTCGTGGGCGGCAACCACAGCGGGCACGGCAGTCGGTCCACCAGCCGGTGCTCCCAGGCCCCCGAAAACCTTCTGCTGGACATCTGGCACTGTTGCCGGCGCGCCCCCCAGCCAGCGGGCCTCGGCCAGGTAACGGCCGAGCTCGCAGTGCGCGTCATCGGCGCCGACGGCGACATCGTTGGCATCCGCCCCCCAGGGGAAGACCACCCGTAGGCACTCGACGCCGGTTGCCATCAGCTCGGCGGCGAGCTTGTCGGCGGCAGCGTCACCGGCGTCGTCATGGTCGTAGGCGACGAGGCACCTCTGCACTATCTTGAGTGCGAACGCCTGGCGGTGCTCGTCGGTGAAACCGGCCGTGCCGTAGGCGGAGGTGACGTTGCGAAACCCGGCGCACCAAAAGCTCAATGCGTCTATGAGCGATTCGCAGATGACCACTTCGCCACCGGACAGGCCCTCCTGGTTCCACACGCCGCGGTGAGGGCCCGGTAAGTAGAGGTGGGCGGGCTGGCCGGTCCTCGGGTCCCAGTCGAGCTTGCGGCCGTACATCTCGACGACGGCGCCCGAGGGCTCGAAGACCGGAACCACCACGCAGCCGTTGAGGTGCTCATGCCCGCTTGCCCGGAAGATCCCGAGGCGTTGCAGGCGTCCCCGGGCCTCGGCACCGTCTTTCCGCTCCTTGGTGGGCAGGCGGTAGGCGAGGGTGCGGTTGGCATGACCGAGCTTGAAAATTTCGATGGCCTCGGGGTCGTCGACTCGCCGGGAGCGCAGGTAAGCGAGGGCCTCGGGGGACGCGAGGAGCGTGGCGTGGTAGTACTCGACAACCTGGGCGAGTGCTTCGGCGTCGCCGGCGTCGTGCTCAACTGGAGAGGGCAGGCGCCGGACAGTAGAACGGGCGGGGGCTGGGCCTTCCAGCGGTGCAGTGCCTTGGCCGGCGCGGAGAAGTTCGACGGCGTGACGAAAGCTCACGCCCTGGGACCGCATGACCCAGTCGATCGTCGACCCTCCTGCCTGGCAGGCCCCGAGGCAGTGCCAGAGGCTCTTCCCCGGGGAGACGACCAGGGAAGGCTCCCGGTCGTCGTGGAAGGGGCAACGGCCTACCAGGTCGGCCCCCGCTTTCTTGAGCTCGACCCCTGAAGCCGTCACGAGGGCCTCCAGGGCCACCTCCCTCTTCAGCCGCTCCACCTCCTCGTCGGGGACACGGGCCACGAGCTCCTCCTCCTCAGAAAAACTTTGAGCGTTAGATGTGTCACACTAGATGTGTCATATCTATCACATTTGTGGTTGAGAGATGGGTGTCAGTCACACACCGAGGAGAGGGCCATGGGGACAGAATGGGTGCGCCACGACGAGAGCAACGACGAAGGGGTGGCCATGGCCCTCGGGGAACGGATCAGGGAGCTTCGCAAAGAACGCGGCTGGTCCCAGGCCGAGCTGGGCAAGAGGATCGGCACCGACTCCCAGTACGTCAGCAGGTACGAGACCGGCCGGATCACGCCCTCGGTCGACGCCCTCGTCCGCCTCGCCGACGTCTTGGCGGTGAGCACTGACTACCTCGTACGCGAGGGTGCCCCGCGCAAAGTCCTAGAAGGTCACGACCTCGGCAAGCTCGGGGGGCGGCTCGCGGACCTGGCCGAACTGTCCGAAGCCGACCAAGAGGTCGCCAGCCAGGTCATCGACGCCCTTGTCGCCAAGAGCCGGCTCAAGGTCCTTGCCGGCGGCATCGCTTAACCTCTAGGCCGCTGGCGCGATCCTCACCTCAAGGCTGATCACATCGGCCTCGACATCGTAATCCTGGGGGTCACCTTCAAGGGCGAACGTCACCGCAGACAGGCAGTCGGCTTCGGCATCTGCCCGGGTCGAGCACCCGCCACCGTTGATGCGAAGTGCGGGGACACGGTAATGCCAGTTCGCCGCCTCGTCGTCATAGAAAAGCTCGACTCGCAACCTGGTCAACTTGCGCTCCTCATTTTAGAGCTCCCCCAGCTCGGAAGGCTCGTAACCGTAGTCCTTGGCCACCTTGGCCAGTGCCACCTTCCCAAGGTCAACACCATCATGGTAAGCCCATACGCGCGTCCGGTTACCCTTGGCCAGCACACGGCGCGAACCCGACCGTCGCTTTTCCACCCAGCCGTCACGTTTCAGCGCGGCAAGAACCGCGCAGCCTTGGTCACAGCGACGGACGATAGCCCACTGTGGGCAGTCTGCCCCACGGCCACGAAGGCACCAGCCGGTGCGACGTGCCGCCGTCAGCCGGCCGAAGGCCGGTCCTTTCACCAGGACGGCGACCTCAGCGGTGACGATGTAGGTGCCGAGCCAAGGTCGCAGCGGGCGAGCCCGACCGGGCCGTGGGCGAAGTCAGGTGCCACTAACGACACGAACGCCGTGGGCTGCGCGTTGCCAAGCTTGACGACCGCCACATCGCCGCCGCCCTTCGCACCACAGACCGGGGCTCTTACGACCGAGCGGTTCGCTTCACCAGGTCGTCGCGAGAGTTCCTCTCCGGTCCGTCTCTCCCCATCTTTGCCGCGATGCCACGGCGGTCCTCCGGCGGGCCGCTCTGCCAACATCCTGCCAACCGACTTTGGGCCGCAGAGGGGGGCAATGAGCCACAAAACTGCGTCTCACCACCGTGAAAGACGTGCTCAGCGCCTCGCAGAGGCGATCCGGCCTCTCTCTCAAGGTGGAGACACGGGTTCGAACCCCGTTGGGGCTGCCAGGAAAGTAGCAGGTCAAGGGCAGTGTGGCGCCAAGCGAAAGCGCCGTGGGTCGCCAGTACCCACCGTTTGCCCACATTCTTGCCCACCGACATGGCACCAGTCGCCTTTCTGTGCCAGCCGATCGGCTGTTGCCAGATATAGCTAGCTGCTTTATCGTGAAGGACCGGGTTACTCGGTCCGACTGAGCAACGACGGTGCGTCTGGGGCGGATGCCGACGGCAGTTCTCCGAGCTTCCAGAGCGTAGTCACCGTCCCGTTCGGGTGAACCTCGAGGAGAGCAGACGTCGGCCCGGCCCAGATGCTCGCGTCGATGTCGACATAGACGTCCCCCCGTGGACCGGCCGCAACTCCGCGTCCACCGGCAAAACAACTGTCTTTGCCGAGCAGCCGCTGGAGCGCGGCAGGTGCCGCGATCATCGTCGTGGTCCCCTCGGGCGCACGGCTGAACACTCCCTTGCCGTAGGGCTCGACCACCGACCTGTTTGGGCCCGACGCGACGACGCCGGCCCGACCTCCTGCGCGGAGAACGGTGATGAACCGGAGAGCCCCGCTGGAGGTCTTCTCGTACAACCCGTACAAACCCCCGCCTCCGGCGACGTAGAGGTCACGCATGCCGTCAAAGGCGACGCGTTCCGCGTAGAGAAAATCGTTCTGAACTGCTGGGTTGCCGTCCCAGTGGTAGCGCTTCGGCAGCGGCTTGTACTCTCCGACCACCCAGTAGAGGTCGCCGTTCGGTGCCAAGCGGTAGACACCAGAGTTGATGGCCAAGTAGAACTCATCATTGGGCCCAATCGCCAGACCAGCAACGCCGCCGTTGGGCTCGTTTAGCGAGGCGTCGCGCTGCAGCCGGCTTGGTTGTACTGAGCCCGACCTGGCCGCCTCCGGCGACCGTCTCGATCGTGCCGTTCGGGAGTACCCCGCGTGCCCGGTCGTTGCCGGAACCAGCGATGTACACCGTGCCGTTGGCGCCGATGGCGATACCACTGTCGCCGTCAAGCGTGAGGCGCGCATCGACCGCCGGCCCGCCGTAACCGGAGAAGCCGCGCTTCCCATCGCCGGCAACGACCACGAACCCGCCGTCTGGGAGCCGCTGCAGCACCTCGTCCCTGCCCGTGTCGACGATGTAGAGGCACCCGTCCGGCCCCGTTGCGAGCGCTTGCGGCTCTTCCGGGGCGACAGATGGGTTGGGTGATCGCGCTCCCGCACTTGGCAAGCGAACTGCAAATGCGGCGCGCTGTTCGAAGAGAACCCCTGAGACGTTCGCGATCAACAGGGCGGCCACGACCTCAGGTCGCCTGTGGGTCTTGACGGTCCAGGTGGGCCCGACACACCCCTCGCCGTCTGGCCCACCCGCCAGCGAGTCCGGAGCTCTGCTCCTGGTTCGAGCGCTAACACTCCCGACGCTAGTTCGGAGCGGTAGGAGGAAAAGTTGAAAACAGGTCGCCAAGGAGCCTTAGGGACTGTGAGGTTTCGGGCAAAAGCGCCCACTACGAGGTCGCTTCCGGGGCCGCACACCCCGCGCCACTCTCAGGTCGCTATGGTCGCCGAAAGCCCCAACTGGTGGCCGCTAGCGTCGATGGCGGAGACCGCCACGTACCGCATCTGGGCCCCGACGGTTACGGCGGTCTCAAAACCGTTCTTCGGCGCCACCGCGACGTTGCGCAACCGCGACCGCTCGTTGCCAGCGAGCACGGCCCAATGGCTGACTTCGGTGGCGCCGTTCCAGGCGGCGAAGACGGCCATACCGTGGTCGGTGAGCTTTACCGCCACCGCGGGCGGTTCGGCGGGCCGCCCGGTCCAGGGGGAGCGGAAAGCCCGATAGGACTCAGTGGAGCTCCCAGCGAGGTTGCCGTCCAGGACCGCGGTGCCGCCGGTCTCGAACTCGGTGTACCAAGCGTGCACGCCCCATCCCACAAAGATGTGCCCGTCCGGCAGAACCTGGACGCTCCCCAATGCGCCCGCCCGTAGGGGATCGCCAGGGTGCGAGTACGCACGCACGAGGCGCACGCTGCCTGCTGCGTCGTCGACCGCCAGCACCAAGCCCCGTGACTCTGGTTGTGTCACGTACAAGCCGGTCCCGTTGTCGAAAACGGTGACCCGCCCATCGGGTTGTTGGGTGACGTCGTGCTGCCAGGCATAGGCGGCTCCGCTCTCGAACTTGAAGTCGCTCTTCTTGCCGCCCATCCTCGAAAGCACTGCGCCGGTGTGGCGGTTGACCTTGTAAACCGTCCATGTGTGCCGGGACGATATGAGCAGGTCGTCCTGGCCCGAAAGGGAAAGCGAGTTGATGTGGAAATAGTCCCACGGCGTGGTGCCGTCCTTGGGCACGGGGGCATACGACTCGGAGAAAGCTACGTGCTCGTCGCTGCGCCATTGGAACAACACCTTTCCCGTCTTCACATCGACCTCTTGGGCAACGCCGTAGAAGTACGGGGCATGCCTTCCGCCGCCCAGGGGCGAGAGGTCGGCGTAGCCGGTGCCGTAACAGGTAAGGAAGGCAGTTCCTTTTGGGGTTAGGAAGAACTCGTGCAGGTCGCCCTGGTAACCGTTGCCGGCTTCGACCACTGCCACCTGCGAATAGGACGCGTCCACGATCTGGTAATGGCCTTGCCCGTGGGCCGATACCACCTCGCCCTCGAACCATGTCAGTACGGGCTGGCCCAGGTACGTCTCGGCTCTGAGGTTGAACGCACGCAGCGCGCTACCACTGGCCGAGACTTCCCTGAACCATACGACGTAGCCGTCGCCGTCCAGGATGATCGGGCCCTGCTGGCCGGGTCCCGAGTGGCTGTCCATCAGGATGAGGCTCCCAGGTTGGCCTCCATGGTTGAGCCCGATCTTCACCGTAGCGGGGTGCAGGCCGGGGTAGGACTCGAAGTTTTGTACATCGCTCGGCGTCAGAGTCGTACGCCCGCCCGAGCGGGTGCCTCCGCAGGCTCCGGCGGACACCAACCCGGCGCCCAGGGCAAGACCGCCGCCGAGGCGCAGCATGTCGCGCCTCGATATGGGCTGTCCAGACCACTTAGGCATCGTTCGCCCTGCGCACGCAGGATGGCGGTGGAGCCATCACCATGACAAGCCTCCTCGGCTCAGCCGAAGGTTCGTCGAGGCCGCCTCAGCGTGCCCTGACTACCTCTGAGCGACCGAGCTCGCTTCCCGCACTGTCCAGCGCAGCGACCTGGAAATAGGGCCCGGCGTTGTTCACGCTCATTGCCGTCTCGAAGTCGGCCCAGTCGGTCGTTGTCGCGGCAGATAACGCGCTCGAGGTAGCGCCGGCAAAGGCCCGCCACGCCACCACTTCGGTTGCCCCGTTCCAGCTGACGTAGACGGTGTGGCTGCCGTTGGCATTGGAGCCGATGGCCACGGCCGGCTTGGTCGTAGGCGTCGTCGAGAAATCGGCGGCGAAAGCCCGATAGGAAGTGACGTCAGCAGGGAGGTGCCCGTCCACCAGGATCTCGCCCTGGGCCGAGAACCTGGAGAAGTAGGGTTCGGCGCCGAAGCCGACCAGCATGCCTCCGTCGCCCAGTAGCTGCACGCTCCCCTCGGCCACAGCTAGCACGCCGGGGTGTGACACCGAGCGTTCGAGCGTGCAGGTCATGGCCGTCTCGTCGAGGTCCAGGACCAGCCCGCGGGACACCGTCTCCTCGGCTGGGGCGGCCCCATCGTCGAACAGGCTGAGCACCCCGCCCCCGTGGGGGCGGGCATGGTGCTGCCAGTAGAAATGAGTGCCCTCGCCCATCGCAAAGTCCGAGCTCTTCCCGTTGAGCCGCCATATCACCTCGCCGCTAGTGTGCGAGACCTTGTAGACGCACCACGTGTTACGCGACGAGATGAGGAGGTCCCCGTCAGGCGCCACGGCTATCGAATTGATGTGGAAGTAATCGAACGGTTCTTTCGCGGTGCCGCCGCTGAACTTCTGGTACGTGGCCGAGATGGGGACGTGGTCGAGGCTCTCCCAGCTCCACACCAGCTTGCCTGTGGCTACGTCCACCTCCATGGCGGACGAAGCCAGCACGTAACCTTTCTTCGGGCCGCCGACGCTGGACAGGTCGGCGGCCTCAGCGTGGTACGAAGTCATTAGGGCGGTGCCCTCAGGGGTCAAGGTCAGCTCGTGAAGGTCGGGCGTAAGCCCGCCAGCTTGGCTGATCCGGGCGATTTGGTTGAACGACATGTCAGCCAGGAACGCTTCGCCGGCCCCGGTGCCGTTGGTGACGGTGCCCTGCCACCAGGTGAACACCTGCTTGCCCTGGTAGAACTGGCATTGCAGGTCCAAAGGGGCGTTGTCGGTGGGCAGGAACCAGCGCATACGGGCATCGCCGTCCAGGACCATCAGCCCCGACTGCCCGCCCGCCGCAGCGCCGGGCGAGCGGTTCGGGGTGAGGAGGAGGAAACGTCCGCCGGGACCACCGACCGTAAAGGAACTTGCCGCCCTTGCCGCGGTGACGCGCGGTGGGTGCAGGTCGGGGCGGCTGAAGAACCGGTTGACCTGGGCCGTAGAGGTAGTTGTGGCCGTTGTCAGGCGTGCCGGCGTACCGGCCGGCAAAGGTGAACCCGTGGGAGAGGGCCCGCCGAAGAACCGTTTCCCGCCTAGGCCGGCCAGACCCGCAGCTGCACCTGCCGTCAAGCCCAAGAACTGCCTACGCGTGGTCATCACTGTCGTCCTCTCGTGCGGCCTTGCTCGTCGGTAAGAGCCTTCCCGCTTGTCCTGATGAAGTGCTGAGGAGCTGGTATGCCGCCGGTAATAATCTTTCCTGAGGCGGCCCGTCGGACGTCCCCTCGCCGAGCTCTCGGCGGCGCCCGCAGCGCCGCCCGTCGGCCCCAACTGAAAGCACTATGAGCCCCGGCACTACGGCACCCGGCGCCCCACCCGAGCACACGCCCGGGCGGTGACCCGCTAGACAGGGGACGGTAATGGGCGACAGCACCGGCCCGGTCGACCAGAACCGTCATCACCGCCCCTCAAGGGCGCTCGAAATGAGCCCCTCGACGTGCTCCAGGAACTCGTCTACCTGAGATATTTGGAGGTTGGCGGAGGTCCCATGCCGTAGAGCCACTGCCGAGTCGATGAGCTCCGGGTGTGCCCATAGCGGTCTCGCCCACGCTGCACCCTCAAGCTTGGACCAAAGCGCGTCCTCGGCCGCGAAGCGCCAGGCTCGGCAGGCGTTGAGCACCGAATACAGCGTCGCTCCCTCATGGTCTCGGTGCCATCGCACCGAGTCCTTCATCGCATCCAACAACACGTCCCTGGGAATGTCGGCGAACAGCTGGCCAGCCGGCGGGCCGACGATGGTGGTCCCCACACGGTGCGCGATGGCGCGGTCAATGATGTACCAGAAACCTGGCTCAGCATGGTGGTCCAAATGGACCGAGCGGGGCATGCGCGGGCCTCCGTTGGCGTTCAGCTCGAAGTCGGCCCCTCTAGGCGGCGCTCCGGCCACGGCCTGCCGATAAAGGGTGAACTCCAAGCCCTGCGTTGGGCATGCGGCCGCCGCCTCCAAGACCGCGTCGGCGACCAGAGGCTTCACTTCCGGTGGCAACTGGTGCTCTGACACAGCGACGATATCGACATCGCTCTCGCCGGCTATGTACCCGCCCAGGGCGACCGACCCGACGAAATAAGCGCCGACAAGGCCGCCGTCGAGGGCCTCCGCCAATCGCTCGGCCAGCTCCCGCCCGAAGGCAGCAACATCAGGTGGAGCCATACTCGTAGCCTGCCTCTGAGCCCCCCCCAACCGCCAAGCCGATGACGGGTGAGGATCCCCAGCTCAAGTGGGCACCTGAACGGCTGACCTCGGGGTCAGCTTCCGAACAGGAAAAAGACCTGGCGTTCCTGGAAAAAGCTGCCGCGTACTTCGCTTCGGTGCCACCAAGGCAGAGAGATTTGCGTTGATGGCGGCGGAGTGCGTGAACTTCGAGGTCACCCGCATGGCCCGGCTGAGAGCCGGCATCTCCCGTTACATCAGCTTTTACAACCACCAACGCCGCTGTGCCAAGGCTGGGAACAAGAGCCCTATCGCCTATGAGCTAGCCCTTGGCACGGCGCCAACAAGTGGCATAAACCTGTGCGGTTCTCCTGGGGTTTCCGTGGGTCGATAATCGTCCGGACCGACTGAATTCCCTTTAGCAGCAAGCGTTGTCTCGGTCCGTGGATGGTCCGCGAAGTGTTACCTGCTTGTCGGGCGGCAACCCGTAGGGAGCCCAGCGACCGGGGGCGGCAGGGCAACCGGAGCCGACCGCGGGGCGGCGTAGGGCGGCAGGGTACGCGTGGCGCGCACGGCGCCCGCTCGTAGCGTCGGTGGTTCCTACGCCAACCGATCTGCGAGGTGGACGTCCGTGCACGCCACGACTGTGTTCAACAAGATCGCGGCGCCCTTGGGCGTCACGGTGACCGACGTCGCCTTCGAGGGTGACAGCGTGGTCCTGTCTGTCCGGGCCCGTCGAGGGCGATTGGTCTGCTCGTGCGGGTGGTCGACCAGTTCGATCTATGACCGGTCGGTCCGCCGGTGGCGCCATCTCGACGCGTCGGGCAAGGGAGGTGTTCTTCCAAGCCGAGGTCTGCCGCTTGGACTGCAGACGCTGCCGGCGGGTGGTCACCGAGGAAGTGGCCTGAGCTCGTCACGGCGCCCGCCATACCCGGCTGTTCGACGATGTGGTGGCCTGGTGGTGCCAACGCGCCGACCGCACGACCGTGGCCCGGTCCTGGCGCGGACTGGGCCACCGTCACCGCGATCGCAGCGCGGGTGGTGGCCGACAATGTCGACGACAGCCGCTTCGACGGGCTCACCCGTACCGGGGTGGACGAGATCTCCTGGGCCAAGGGGTATCGCTACTTGACCATCGTGGTCGACCAGGCCGCCGGGAAGGTGGTCTGGGCCGGGGACGGCAAAGACGCCGACGTGCTCGGCGAGTTCTACACACTGCTCGGCCCCGGCCGTTGCACCAGTTTGCAGGCGGTGCCCATGGACATGGGCCGCGCCTGCGCGTCTGCCACCCGAGCCCATACCACGGCCACCATATGCTGGGCCCTTTTCACGTCGTCAAGCTGCTCAACAAAGCGGCCCTCGACACCATCCGCTGGGCTCGCATGACCCGCCAAGGTCTGCCGCTGAGCAAGCAGGAAGCCAACGACTTGCGTTGGGCCATGCTCAAAAAACCAGCCGACCTGACCCCCGAACAAGCCGACATATTGGCCCGCCACCGTAAAGCCCGTCACGCCTGCTGGCGAACCCAGGAGCTCAAAGAAGACTTCCGCGGCCTCTACCAGCTCCACGAACCGGCCGACGCCGGCGCCTACTTGAACCGGTGGCTCAACCGCACCAGCCGCTGCCGGGTGCCTCCCATGATCAAAGCCGCCCAGATGATCCGCGACCAGCGAGAAGGGATCCTCGCCGCGGTCGAGCTCGGCCTGG
>DATJST010000175.1:0-17408 GCA_035503975.1 Acidimicrobiales bacterium
TTCGACGGCCCAGACGCCATGGTGGCGGCCGGCCCAGATCTGTTTGTGGCCAACGGCGATAATTACCGCGGCGGAGGCTCGGTCACCGAGCTCGACACCTCGACGGGGGCGCTCGTGAGGGTCATCTCGCGCGCGGCCTACCAGTTCGACGGCCCGGACGCCATGGTTGCGGCCGGCCCTGACATGTTTGTGGCCAACAGCGATGATTACCTCGGCGGCGGCTCGGTCACCGAGCTCAGCACTTCGACGGGGGCGCTGGTTACTACATAACCTTTGGGTTCATCCGCTGACAATATTGAGCAAGCCTCTCGAAGATCTCGCCCGCCGTCGTGCGCCCACTCAGTCCTGCCCCCCTCCGGTTGTCCCTGGTCAGCGAGACCTCATCCTCGTGGGCAACTCTTATCACCATATATAGCCATGGTGGTAGCGCACGCCTGGCAGGACACCTCGCTCAAGGTGCAGTCCTGGCCGCAGCCCCCAATCCGAACACGTGTGGCACTCGGGCTTGTCGTGCCCAGGTACCGGCCCCAATCTCACTTCCAGGCCCAACCCGGCGCCGTTCAACTCATGTCAGGCGAGCGATAATAGCTTTGGCGCTCTCGTGGTTACGCCCCTCTTCGGTAGCCACTAACGTGTAAAACTCGCACTTCAAACAATTGGTGAGCTTGGTAGCGTAAGTGCCCTGCACCTGGCCTCCGCAGAGAGTGCCTGCAACAGCCCAGCAAGCCCGACCGCCATTTTGGCCTTGGTTCACGCCGTTCAGTCGTACTTCGACTGCTGATGGGCATACTCCCAGTTCGCCTACTTTGCTTCCCCCCCGCTCGCGCCCGCACTTCTTGAACTGCCAGCAATTTACCTTCGCCACCGTTATCCTCCTCGTCCTTCCGATTTGATGGTCGAAGCGGGGCACGCCTCACGACGGCCCGGTCGCTCCGACTACCCGACTTCGTACAGCAACCTCGGATTGCCTATCGGCTAGCCTTCGGGCATATTTAGAAGTCCATTGGCGCGGTCAGAACATACGCTCTGAGCAGCCGGAGCTTGTGCCCTTTAGAGTTCCTAACTCCTGTGAGATCCACAGGCGTGCCGCAGGTCGGCTTGTTCTTCTTCCTCCTTGGCATCTTCCTTGGCTTCCTTGGCGGCCTAGTGACGTGGACCATCGACGCCGCACCCGCTCCGCGGTTGGGCCCGGTGAAATCGCTCGCCATGGCGCTGCATGGCGGGCACCGCGCACCCTCGTCCTGCTGGTCGGCCTCGGTGTGCCCGCCAGTTCGGGAGTGCCCGGTGAGATCGCCGACCACATCTTGGGCCTGAAAGTGCTAAGCCGGGGCCCACCTGCATCCCGGCCGTTTCCCGGCTCGCCTCAAGTCGACTACGACTGAGTCGATGTCTATGGCGGTGGACGATGTAGGGACGCGGCCCGCTCGACAGAGAGCCGCGCGGCCCGCGAGCGGCCGCGACCGTGCGGCGCGGGACAATCAAGGCGGTCTGCAAAAGGCGGTCAGCCGGATCGGCCGCCTTGCCCTGGACGGGGCGGGCGAGCAGGAGGTGCTCGACGAGGCCGTACGTGCCGTGGTCCACGTGCTCGGCGTGGACATGGCCAAGTACATGGAGCCGGTCCCGGAGCACGACGCCTTCGTGCTGCGGGCGGCGCTGGGCTGGCCCGAGGGCCTGGTCGGCGTGGCCACGGTCCCCGCCAGCGGGGACCGTTCCTACGCGGGCTTTGTCATCGCCACAGGACGTCCCGTGGTCGTCCGGGACCTCCGCGGCGAAGCCCGCTTCACCCCCTCCCCGCTGCTCATAGAGCTGGGGGTGGTCAGCGGGGTTAGCGTCGTCGTGCACGGGTACATGGGCGAGGTCCTGGGCGTGCTCGGGGGACTATCGCAAACCGAGCGGGACTTCAGCGCCAACGATGCCGGTGCCCTCCAGGCCATCGCCGCCGTCGTGTCGACCAGCGTCCTGCACCGCCGGAGCGAGGGGCGTTTCCGGGCGCTGGTGCAGAACTGCGCCGACCTCATCGTCGTCGTGAACGCCAAAGGCAAGCTCGTCTATACAAACCCGGCGGCACAGGAGATGTTCGGGTTCGGCCCCGCCGACATGGGGGACCGCTCCTTGCTCGACCTGGTCCACCCGGCCGACCGCCAGAGAGCCGTCGAGGCGTTCGGGCGCGACATCTCCGAGCCAGGCGTCCGCCCACCCACCGTGTCGCGGCTACGGACCGCAAGAGGCGAGTGGCGCTTCGTCGAGACCGTCCCCACCAACTGCCTGGGGGACCCCGCCGTCGCCGGCGTGGTGCTGAACGCCCGTGACGTCACCGAGCGCACCAACATGGCCCGGGTGCTGCGCACCCTGAGCGCCGGCAACCGGGCCTTGGTGACCGCACCTGACGAGACCGCGCTGCTGGCCCAGGTGTGCCGGACGCTCGTCGACGTCGGTGGCTACCCCACCGCTTGGGCCGGCTACATCGAGGACGCCGGGACATCCACGGTCCGCCCCGTCGCCTGGGCCGGTGCCGGGGGGCCCCTCCGAGAGGAGCGGGCCAGCCACTTCGGCGACGAGGAGTGCTGGGGCCCGGCCAGCCGGGCCGTCCGCACGGGGAGCGTGCAGGTGCTCGACGACCTGGCCGGCATTGGGACGTGTGGGCCGTGGCCGGCCGCCGCCGTCGCGCTGGGCCTACGGTCGGGTTGCGCCATCCCCCTCCGGGTAAAGGGCGACGTGACCGGGGCGCTTTCGATCTACGCCTCCGAACCCGGTGCCTTCGGGCCGGGCGAGGTCGCCTTGCTTGCCGAGCTGGCCGACGACCTCTCCTACGGCATCGGGCGCCACCGTGACGCAGTTTCGCTCCGGGCCAGCGAGGAACGGTTCGGGGCGCTGGCCAACGAGGCGCCCATCGGCATACTCGAGGTCCGACCCGGCGGCGGGGTCATCTACGCCAACCCCCGGATCGCCGAGATCACCGGGAGGCGCGCTGAGGCCCTGTTGGGCCGTCGCTGGACCGCCGCCGTGCACCCCGAGGACGTCGGGGAGCTGGTCGCGTTGGTCGACGACATCGCCAAGACCGGGAAGGTGGCCGCCAAGTTCAGGGTTGTACGCCCCGACGGCGAGGTCCGCAACGTGCGGATGCTGGAGGCGGCCCGGGGCCAAAGTACCGACAGTGGCTACATCGTGACCATCGAGGACATCACCGACGAAGTGCAGGCCCAAGAGGCGCTCGCCCACCAGGCGTCCTACGACGCCCTGACCGGTTTGCCCAACCGCACTTTGTTCCTCGAACGCCTGGAGGCCGAACTGGCGGAGCGGTGCCACGGTGGCCCCAGGATGGCCGTCTTGTTCCTCGACCTCGACCACTTCAAGGTCGTGAACGACAGCCTGGGCCACGGGGCGGGCGACGACGTGCTGAGGCAGGCGGGCGACCGTTTTGCCCGGGGGGCCCGGGAAGGCGACACCGTAGCTCGTTTTGGTGGTGACGAGTTCATCTTCATCGTCCACGGCGTACGCGGGCCCCAGGGCGCCATCGGTGCCGCCAGACGGCTGCTCGGCCTACTAGGCCCACCGGTCCGCGCCGCCGGCCAAGACCTGGTGCTCACCGCGAGCATCGGCATCGTCATCCCCGGTGCTAACGCCGAGGCGGCGTCGGTCCTGCGTGACGCCGATACGGCGGTCCACCGGGCCAAGGCGGCAGGCCGCAACCGCTGGGCGGTCTTCGACGAGGACCTCCACCTTCGTTCGCTGAAGCGCCTGGCGATTGAGCGCGACCTGCACCGGGCCCTGGCCCACGAGGAGTTCGAGCTGTACTACCAGCCCGTTGTCGAGCTGTGCACCGGGCGCCCTTTCTCAGCCGAGGCCCTGGTCCGCTGGCACCATCCCGAGCAAGGGCTCGTGCTGCCGTTGGACTTCGTCCCCGTGGCCGAGGACTCGGGGCTGATACGGCCCATCGGGCGCTGGGTGTTCGACCAGGCCATGTACCAGTTGTCCCTCTGGGACGACCAAGACGACGGGCCCCGCCTGAAGGTGATGGCCGTCAACTTCTCGGCCCGCCAACTAGAAGACCCGGCGATGCCCGCCATGGTGCGTGAAGCGCTCAAGCGGCGCGGTATCGAGCCCCGCCGGGCTTGTGCCGAGGTCACCGAGTCGGTCGTAATGGCCGACGACGCCTCGACCCGGGCCTCGCTGGAAGCTCTAAAGGACCTCGGGGTACGGGTGGCGATCGACGATTTCGGCACCGGTTACTCTTCCCTCGCCTACCTGCATACCCTGCCCGTCAGCACCGTCAAGGTCGACCGCTCCTTTGTCGACCGCTTGGGCGCCAACGATGACTCCACGGCCGTGGTGAGGGCTATCGTTGAGATGAGCCATGCCATGGGCCTGCGGGTAGTGGCCGAGGGCGTGAGCAGCGAGGGCATGGTGACGGCGACGACGACCTTGGGCTGCGAGCTGGCCCAAGGCTTCTACTGGGCACGGCCGATGCCTGCCGCGGAGTTTGCCGATTGGTGGCAGGCGGCCACAATTTCTCAGGGCCCAAGTCCGCAGGGCGGCCGACCTTGCCACCACTGAGCTCGGTCCTATGAGCCAGCGGTCGCTGGGCAGCAGGACAGCCGTGCCCCAGTCAGGACGCCCATGGCCCGGCGACGAGCTTGAACGCAGAGCGGCGGGGCGCTTATGGGCACCGGCGCGATGGCTTGGCGGACTGGCGCCACATCGGGTAGCCCGGTGCCAGGGGGCGTTCAGCCGGCAAAGCGCGGCCAGGGCCGGCCCTCCACCCCGGGCGAGCACCAGAAGATATCGCCCGCCCGCGGTTGCGCGGCGAGCACGTGCTGGGATTGTCCAACGCGGGCCGTGGTGATGAAGAGCTCGTCGAGGCGCGGGCCGCCGAAGGCAACACTTGTCACTTGGCGGGCGGGGACGTCGATGACCCCGATCAGGCGCCCCGCCCGGTCGAACCGGCGCACTTGGCCGGCACCCCAGACCGCTACCCAAAGACATCCTTCGGCGTCCAGGGTCATGCCGTCGGGGCCGCAATCATCCCGTGGCACTTCAGCAAATCGGCGCCTCCCCGAGAGCGCGCCGGTGGCTGGGTCGCGGTCGAAAGCATCGACGCCGGCGATGTGGGTGTCGATGTAGTACATCGTGAGGCCGTCATCGCTCACATCAAAACCATTGGAAATCCCAACGCCTTCCAGCAACGTCGTGATGCCCCCGTCGGGCGCGAGCTGGTACAGCGCCCCGAGCTCCGGCCGCTCGTGCCAGTCCATGGTCCCGGCCACGAAGCGACCCTCGGGGTCCGCCTTGCCCTCGTTGAAACGAGCATGGCCGGGCGGCGCGGAGCCCGGTACCCTCCGCGACTCCAGCGTCGCCCCGCGATGGCGGCCCGGAGGGTTGACGGCCCGGGCATCTTCGGGCAGCGCGCGGTTGACCTCGCCGGCGGTCGCCAGCGCCAGCCCGTCGGCCAGGGCAAGTACCAACCCGCCCTCCTGGCGCAAGGCGAGGGAGCCTACGGCGATATCGAGTTCCGCCGCGACGTCCAAGCCGAGGTCGGGACGCAGCCGGTGCACCCGTCCAGCCACGATGTCGACCCAGAACAAGCTCTGCGTCCGGTCGTCCCAAGTCGGGCCCTCACCCAGCTCGGCCCGCGCCGGGTACGCCACTTCCACTTCCATTACAGGCACCGCCATCAGTGGTTTTCCCTCGGGACGGCACTACCACTGGCTCCCACCAGGAAGTCAAGGTCGCAACCCTGGTCGGCCTGAAGCACGTGGTCGATGTAGAGCCGCGCCCATCCGCGCTCGGGAGGTGGCGCCGGTGGCCGCCACTGCCGGCGGCGCCGCTCGAGCTCACCGTCCGGCAGCTCCACGTCCAAGCGGCGCGCCGGCACGTCGAGAAGGACCGTGTCCCCGGTCTCCAGCAAGGCCAGTGGGCCGCCGTCGGCCGCTTCCGGCGCCACGTGCAGGACAACCGTGCCGTAAGCCGTCCCTGACATGCGGGCGTCGGAAATGCGCACCATATCGAGCACGCCTTGCTCGAGCAAGCGCTTGGGCAGGGGCAGGTTCCCCACCTCGGGCATGCCCGGGTATCCCTTCGGCCCGGAGTACCGGAGCACGAGGACATCGTCCGCGCTCACGTCCATATCCTCCCGGTCGGCTTGAGCGAGGTAATCCTCGACGCAGTCGAAAACGACCGCGCGACCTTTGTGCTGGAGCAGTTGGGGATCGGCGGCGGACACCTTGAGGACCGCACCGCGTGGGCACAAATTGCCCCTGAGCACGGCGGTGCCCGCCCCCGGGGGCTGAACCGGTTGGTCGAAGCTGCGGACGACCTCGGGCCGCCAGCAGCGGGCGGCCGCCACCGCTTCGCCAATGTTGCAGCCGCTGACCGTGAGAGCACCAGCGTGCAGCATGCCTGCGTCGGCCAGTGCTCGGAGCACGACCGGCAGACCACCCCCATCGGCGAAATCCTCCATGAGGTACTCGCCGGACGGCTGGAGGTTGACGAGAAGGGGTACCTCCCGGCCCAGGCGGTCGAAGTCCTCCAGCTCGAGGGGGACACCCACACGCCCGGCGATGGCAAGCAAGTGGATAACGGCGTTGGTCGACCCGCCGATCGCGGCGTTGGTACGGATCGCGTTCTCGAAGGCCGCCCGGTTGAGGATCCGTGACGGGCATAAACCCTCGTTGACCATGGCGACGACGCGCTGGCCCGAGGCTTGGGCCACGCGGTACCGCCCGGCGTCCACCGCCGGAATGGCCGCCGCACCTGGGAGGGTCATCCCGAGGGCCTCGGCCATGCAGGCCATAGTCGATGCCGTCCCCATAGTCATGCAATGGCCGTTGCTGCGGTGCATGCAGCTCTCGGCCTCGAGAAAATCGGCCTGGCTCATATGGCCCGAGCGCAGCTCCTCGGAGAAGCGCCATACATCGGTACCAGAACCTATGTCTTGGCCGTGAAAACGGCCCGAGAGCATCGGGCCGCCGGTGACCATGATGGCCGGGAGGTCGGCGCTCGCCGCCCCCATCAGCATGGCTGGTGTCGTCTTGTCGCAGCCGGAGAGGAGCACGACACCGTCCACCGGGTTGGCGCGGATGGACTCCTCCACCTCCATGGCCATCAGGTTGCGGAACAGCATCGCCGTCGGCCGCATGAGCGTCTCTCCCAGGCTCATGGTCGGGAACTCGAGCGGGAAGCCTCCGGCCTGCCAGACGCCTCGCTTGACGGCGTCCGCCACACGGCGCAGGTGCGAGTTGCACGGTGTCAGCTCGGAGAAGGAATTGGCGATGCCGATCACAGCCCGCCCGTCAAAAACCTCGGGGGTGAAGCCTTCCGCCCGGACCCATGACCGGTGGAGGAAGCCGTGCTTGCCCTCAGCACCGAACCATGCCTGGCTACGGCGCGGCGCCTGCGCAACTGTGGCGGGAAGATCGGCTGTGACGGGAAGAGCAGTTGGAGTGGTCACTGCGCCATCTTGTCACCGCAGCCAGTCGTTTACGAGTGGGCCGGCAGGGTTAGTCGGCTGTCTACTCGACGCAGCACCGCGACGCCCCCCGGAGCGGCGTCCTGCAGTTCAGGAGGCAGGAGATGGCTCGGAAAGTTCTGGTAAGACACCGGCTGCAGCCAGCGCTTGATCGCGGCCGCCCCGACTGAGGTGTGCAATGGTGCCGTGGTCGCCGGGTAAGGGCCGCCGTGATGAGTGGCCCAGGTGACAGCGAGCCCAGTGGGGTAACCGTTCCAGACCAGGCGACCGACCTTGCGGGCCAGCTGGCCGAGCACGCCGTCCAGCAGGGCCTCATCGGCGGCGTCGGCGTGGAAGGTCGCTGTCAGCGCTGGTTCGAGGGCCTTAACCAGCTCCGATAAATGAGCGGCGCCAGAATAACGCTGCAGGATGATGAGAGGCCCGAAGCACTCTTGCAGCATCGGCTCGCTCATCGGCCCGGGCCCGGCCTCAAGCACAACAGGCACGCCCCACCAGCCCGCGCTCGCCCCGGCGTCAGGGACGCCACCCGTGGCGACCACCCGCACGCCTGCGAACTCGCGCAGCGTCGTGGAGCCGGCGACAAAGGCTGCGGCGATGCGCTCACTGAGCATGAGCCCGGGGCCCATGGCCCTCACGGCCTCGGCCAACAGATCGCGCACGGCGTCGCCTCCAGAGCCCTCGGGGAGCAAGACGAGGCCCGGTTTGGTGCAGAACTGCCCGACACCGAGAGTGTACGACGTCGCCAACCCGGATGCGATGTCGCCAGCGCGAGCCTCGGCCGCTGCCGGGCCTACGACGACCGGGTTGAGCGCACCGAGCTCGCCGTAGAACGGGACAGGATCCGGCCGCTGATTGGCGATATCGAAAAGGTACCGGCCCGCTTTCAGCGAGCCGGTGAAACCCACAGCACGCACGGCCGAGTGCTTGACCACGGCGACGCCAGCCTCTTCGCCGAAAACCAATGAGACCACCGGGAAATCGACTCCCGCCCGCTTGGCCCCCTCGCGCAGGGCCTCGGCGCACGCCACAGATGTCGCCGGATGGGCGTCGTGCACCTTGGCCACCACCGGGCAGCCCGCGGCCAGTGCCGACGCCGTGTCCCCACCCGGGACCGAGAACGCCAGCGGGAAGTTGCTGGCGCCGAAAACAGCAACGAGCCCGAGCGGCTGGAGCATGCGCCGGATGTCGGGCTGTTGCCCGGTCACCGTCTGGCGGGCGTGGTCGAGCACCGCTTCGAGGTAAGCGCCGTCGGTAATGACTTCCGCCATAAAGCGGAGCTGGGCGCACGTCCTCGTCAGCTCGCCGTCGAGCCTGCCAGCACCGAGAGCGGTCTCCATGTCCGCCAAGCTGACAATTTCCGCCCGGCGCGCCTCGAGTGCCTCGGCCATAGCTGCCAGCATCGCGGCCCGCCCACGCCGCCCCAGCCGGTCCAGATCCGCCGCCCGCGCCGCTCCGCGCTCACAAATCTCGCTTGCCTGGTCGGGCGTGGTGCGACGCGCCACCTCGGCCACCACCACACCGCGGCGAGCATCGAGGCTGACAACCGGGCCCACCGCTAGCACCGTAGCAGTCTCGTACCGCTAAGGTGAGGCCCGTGCCGCCAGACCTGCGTGTTGCTCTGGTGACGGGCGCGGGTAGCGGTATCGGCAAAGCCAGTGCCATCGCTTTGGCGGCGAACGGTTTCGCGCTCGTCCTCGCCGGACGGAGGCTCGGACCTCTGCAAGCAGTCGAGGAGGAAATCGCAAGGGCGGGCGAGAGTGCCTTTAGCAACGCCTGTGACGTTACCTGTGAACCTGATGTGCTGCAGCTGTTCCAGGTGGTGCGCGATAGGTTCGGCCGGCTTGACCTGTTGTTCAATAACGCGGGGACCGGGGCCCCGGCTGTGGCCTTGGAAGAGCTCAGCCTCGAAGATTGGTCGCGAGTGGTCGCCACCAACCTCACCGGCGCCTTCCTTTGCACGCGGGCGGCGTTCGCCATGATGAAGGAGCAGCGGCCGATGGGCGGACGTATCATAAATAATGGTTCCATCGCCGCGCATTCACCCCGGCCCCAATCGATTGCGTACACGGCCACCAAACACGCCCTAACCGGGCTCACCAAGGCGACGTCGCTCGATGGGCGACGCTATTCGATTGCGTGCGGGCAGATCGACATCGGCAATGCCGCGACCACCCTCGCCCAAAGGCAGGCCGATGGCATCGAGCAACCGGATGGTTCTGTGCGCCCGGAGCCGACCATGGCGGTGGAAGATGTGGGCAAAGCGGTGGTTTTCATGGCCAACCTGGGCCTCGAAGCGAACGTGCAGTTCATGACCGTCATGGCTACAGCGATGCCATTCATCGGGAGGGGCTGACCCTGAAGGTCGTGATCACCGGCGGTGCCGGGTTCCTCGGCCAGGTGCTTGCCGCCCGGCTCCTCAGCCGTGGCCAGCTCGTGGGGCGAGCTGGCCAGCTCGAAGCCATCGACGAAATCGTGCTCATCGACCGGGTGGCGCCGGCCGTGCCGGGAACGGATCTCGGGGCGCGGGTGCGGTTGGTCACCGGTGATGTCACCGACGAGGAACTCGTGCGGGCCGAGGTCGTCTGTGACGACGTCTCCGTGTTCCACCTGGCGTCGATGGTGAGCGCCGAATGCGAACAAGATTTCGACGGCGCCCTGGCTGCCAACATAGGCGGTTGCCGGGCCGTGCTCGAAGCCTGCCGGGCCTGCCGGGCGGCCCCCCGTATGGTCTTTTCGAGCAGCATCGCGGTCTTCGGTGGCCTGGCGCCGGACGAGGTCGCTACTGATGGCACCAAGCTGTTGCCGGCAACGACGTATGGTACTACCAAGGCCATTTGCGAGCTCCTGGTCAACGACTACACCCGCAAAGGCCACGTAGACGGCCGCTCGGCCCGCCTGCCCACCGTTATCATCCGCCCCGGGCGCCCAAATGCGGCGGCTTCGTCCTGGGTGAGCAGCATATTCCGGGAGCGCTTGAACGGGGAGGAGTGCACGCTCCCGGTGGGAGCGGCTACCCGTGTGCCTGTCATCGGCTACCGCACCGTCGCCGAAAACCTGGCTCGCTTGCACGACGTACGCCCAGACGACCTAGGCGCCGACCGGGCTGTAAACCTGCCGTCGCTCGACTTGACGGCTCATGAGATGATGGCGGCTCTTGACGCAATCGCGCCGCGCCCGCTTGGGCCTGTATCAGCCCGACCGGACCCGAAAATAATCGCCGTGTTCGAAACCTGGGCGCAGCATAGCTCGGCCCTGCGAGCCAACCGATTGGGCCTCTGCCGGGACGACAGTGTGGCCGAGATCGTCCATGCTTACTTGGAAGATTTCCCCTCGGCCGGCCCCTAGAGTGGCCCTTATGAACGAGCCACGACGCTACGTCCTGGTGGGTACCGGGTCGCGTGCCCAGATGTACACGACCGCGCTCGCTACCACCTACCGCGAGCAAGCTCAGCTCGTGGGGCTCTGCGATCCCAACCCGGCCCGCTTGGCGTACCACCTACACCGCTTCGAGGAGCAATGCAAGGGGGTAGGCAGCACGAGCACGCTGCTGCCAGCCATATGCGCACCGGCCGAGCTGGGCAGCCTGCTCAAAGACCAGCGCGCCGACGAGCTAATCGTCACCAGCATCGACCGCACCCATCACACCTACATTGTGGCGGCCATGGAGGCGGGCTGCGACGTCACGTGCGAGAAACCGCTAACCATCGATGCCCCCAGGTGCGACGCGATCCTGGAGGCCCAGCGTCGCACGGGGCGGCGGTTGCGGGTGACCTTCAATTACCGCTACAGCCCTCGCAACGCCACCTTGGCGCGCTTGTTGCGCGAAGGGGCGATCGGCACGCCTTTGTCGGTCCATTTCGAGTGGTTGCTCGATACTGTGCACGGCGCCGACTACTTCCGCCGCTGGCACCGCGACAAGCGCAACTCGGGCGGCTTGATGGTGCACAAAGCCAGCCACCATTTTGACTTGGTAAACTGGTGGCTCAGCGCGTACCCGGTAAATGTCTTTGCCTTCGGCGACCTTCGCTTTTACGGTCGCGACAATGCCGAGGCCCGAGGGACCACCCGTTTTTACGAGCGGGGTACCGGCCACGGCGGCGAGGATCCGTTCGCCCTGGACCTCGCGGCGGACGCCGACCTGTCGGCTCTGTACCTCGACGCCGAAGCCGAAGACGGGTACCTCCGCGACCGCAGCGTTTTCAGCGACGGGATAAGCATCGAGGACGATATGGCCGTGCTGGCACGCTACAGCACCGGCACCACCATGTCCTACCATCTCGTGGCCTACGCCCCCTGGGAAGGCTACCGCGTGATGGTCAATGGCACCGAGGGGCGCCTAGAGCTCGACGTCGAGGAGCGCTCTTATGTGAGCGGTGCCGGCGACGGTGCAGGGCGGGGCGAAGGGAGCACCACGCTGACACTGCGCCGGCATTGGGAGCCCCCGAAGGACCTGGACGTGGAAGGCGGCGACGGCCGCGGCCATGGCGGCGGTGACAAACGATTGCTCGATGACCTGTTCGGCACCCCGGGAGACGACCCCCTCGGCCAGAGGGCCGGGGCCAGCGACGGGGCTTGGGCGCTGCTCACTGGCGCGGCCGCCAACCGCTCCTTCGCCAGCGGCCTACCGGTCGTGCCCGCTCAATTGCTGGCTCGGCCTTCGCTCCTGGGTACCGCGGCCGCGGCCATGCCCTGAAACGGCCTGGCGACGGGCGCGCCGTGGACGAGGAGACCAAGGATGTGTTGTGCCTGGGCAACGTTGGTCGGCTGGCGCCTGACCTGCAGCCACTGGTCGACCCGCGCGAGGTCACTATCGGGATTGTCCATCTTGGCGTCGGTGCCTTCCACCGCGCCCACCAGGCGGTCTACACCGAGGCCGCTATGCAGCTTTCGGGGCAGTTGCGATGGGGCATTTATGCTGCCAGCGAACGCGCTCCCGACGCGGCAGGCACCCTGAGCGCCCAGGACTGCCTTTACTCGGTGCTCGTAGCCGGCCCGCAGCTACGGTCCCTGCGCGTTGCGGGAGCCTTGCGGAAAGCCGTTTTCGCCCGTGCCGAGCCCGACGCGCTGACACGCGCGATTGCCGACCCGGCGGTGAAGGTTGTCACGCTCACGGTCTCTGAGAAGGGTTACCGCCACAACCCGGCCACGCGGCGGCTCCGCGAGGACGATGCCGAGCTCGACGCCGATGCGTCAGGGCGGCCCCCCGTGACGGTGCTCGGGCAGCTGGCGCGCGGGTTACAAGCACGCCGGAGGTCCGATGCCGGCCCGCTGAGCGTGATCTCCTGCGACAATATGCCCGCCAATGGCCAGCTGCTCCAATGCCTGTTGTCCGAGCTCGTCAATCGGCCGGCAGCACGCTATGACGCGGGGCTCGAAGGCTGGGCGATGGAAAACGTGCGGTTCCCATCTACCATGGTCGACCGGATCGTCCCTGCGACGACCGACCAGTGGCGCGAGGAGGTAAGCCAGCGCCTCGGGCTGGTAGACCGCGCCCCGGTCGTGACGGAACCGTTTTCCCAGTGGGTGGTCCAAGACGACTTCGCTGCGGCGCGGCCGGCATGGGAGCGAGCCGGCGCCGAGGTGGTACCCGACGTGGCCCCTTTCGAAGCTCTCAAGTTGCGTGCCCTGAATGGCAGCCACTCGGCGCTCGCCTACCTCGGCCTGCTCGCTGGGGACGTGACGATTGCCGAGGCGTTGTCCCGCCCGAACTTCGAGGTTTTCGTTCGCAAAATGTTGTCCGACGAGGTCGAGCCCACCCTGGTCCTCCCGCCTGGAGCCGACTTCGGGGCGTACGCGGGGAGCGTTCTCGCGAGGTTCGCCAACGTCTCCTTGCCCTACCGGTGCGAACAGGTGGCCGGCGACGGTTCGCAAAAACTGCCGCAACGCATCCTCGGGACAGTGCGCGACCGTCTGCGTTCGTCCAGCCCCTTCCCACACTTGGCCCTCGTCGTGGCCGCCTGGTTGCGGGCTATATGGCTGGGCGCGGACGACCACGGAAGGCCTTTCGGGCTCTCCGACCCGCTGGCCGGGCAGCTGCGAGCCTCTATTGGCCCTTCCGCCGGGCCTGCACAAGTGGTCGAAGAGGCCCTCGGTACCGGTGAGGTCTTCGGCGAGGACTTGGCGGGCGATGACCGGTTCCGGGCCTCACTCCAAGAGGCTTTCATGGCGCTGGCCCGCGCCGGAGCGGTCGGCGCAGCGGGAAGCGTAGGATAGCGGGATGAGCATGGGAGTGGAGGCCGCCCCGCTCAGGCTGCGGCCGGGGGACACCGTAGCGGTCGCCATCGAGGCTACCGCGGCTGGCACCACGCTCGTCGTCGGCGACCTGCGCCTGCAAGCGCGCGATGACATCCCCGCCGGCCACAAGGTCGCCTTGGCCCATGTCGCGACAGGTGGCGAAGTCCGCAAGTACGGGCAAGTGATCGGCGTTGCCACCCAGGACATCGAGCCCGGGGAGCACGTACATAGCCACAACCTGGCCTTCGCCCATCTGGCTCGCGACTACCACTATGGAGCCGAGCGTCGCGAGGAGCCAGACCCGGTCGCGGTGGCGACATTCCGGGGTATCGTGCGGCCTGACGGCCAGGTGGCGACCCGCAATTATCTCGGCATCATCACGTCGGTCAACTGTTCCGCCACAGTCGCTCGTATGGTCGCTGCACAGCTGCAGGCGGTCCTCGACCTCGACGAGGCATGGCCGAGCGTTGACGGCGTGGTGGCCCTCACGCACGGCTCGGGTTGTGGCATGGCCGGTAGCGGCGAAGGTTTCGAGCTGTTGCGGAGGACCTTGAGCGGGTACGCGGCTCATCCCAATTTCGCGGGGCTGCTCGTGCTCGGCCTCGGGTGCGAGGTCAACCAGGTGCGCGCCCTCACCGAGGGTTTTGACGTGCCAGCGCATAAGCCCGTACTGAGCATGACAATTCAGGAAATGGGGGGGACCCGGGCCACAGTGCGGGCGGCAACAGAGCGCCTGCAGGAGCTGGCCCAACAAGCCAACCGTGTCTCGAGGACCGAGGTGCCAGCCAGCAAGCTGGTCCTCGGGCTCGAGTGCGGTGGGTCGGATGCCTACTCCGGGATGACGGCAAACCCGGCCCTCGGCGTCGCCGCCGACTTGCTTATTGACCAGGGAGGTACGGCAATACTTGGCGAAACGCCGGAAATATACGGCGCTGAGCACCTGCTCGCCGGCCGCGCCGCTAGCGCGCAGGTCGGCCGCCAGCTCATCGACCGGGTGCGCTGGTGGGAGGATTATGTCAAAACGTCCGGAGCCAGCCTCGACAACAACCCCTCCCCAGGCAACAAGGCAGGAGGGCTGACAACGATCCTCGAAAAGTCTCTTGGCGCAGTGGCAAAAGGAGGCAGCCGTAGCCTGCGGGCGGTGTACGGCTACGCGGAGCGCGTGTCGTCTCCCGGGTTGGTGTTCATGGACACGCCAGGCTATGACCCCGTCTCGGTAACCGGCATGGTAGCCGGTGGCGCCAACGTCGTTTGCTTCACCACCGGGCGCGGGTCGGTGTTCGGCTCCAAGCCGGCTCCCTGCATCAAACTGTGCACCAACACGGGTACGTTCCGGCGTATGGAAGAGGACATGGACGTCAACTGCGGGACCATAATCGACGGAGAGTCCAGCGTGGAGCAGGTGGGCCGGCAGATTTTCGACATGGTACTTGCGGTGGCCTCCGGGCAAAGGACCAAGAGCGAACAGCTCGGGTTCGGGGACGAGGAGTTTACGCCCTGGCAACTCGGCGCCGTCCTATAGCAACGTAGCGCTCACCAGGCCACGCCTAAAGAAGCGCTGGGTAGCAAGGAACAACACGAGTGGGAACGCTATGGAAAGCAGGTAGACGGCGTTGGGGTTGCCGAGCTGGCCTTGCGCGAGGAGCAGGGGCAGGGTAAAAGCCGATTGGTTGGTAGGGCTCAGCACCGCCAAGGCAATCGGCTCCTCCCCCCACACCCAAACAACGATGAGCACGCCGAGTGCGATCATGGTACTGGCCGAATAGCGCAGCACTAACCGCCTCAGGATGCCGAGGCTGCTCGCTCCGTCCACGCGCATGGCCTCAAGGAGCGGCGTCGGCACGCCGGCGAACGCCGGCCGCAGGAAGAAGACGGCGAGCGGCAGGTTGGTGGCGATGTAAAGGCACGCTATCCCCGTGCGGGTGTTGACCAGGCCCATCCAGACAATTTCCTCGAACTGGGGGTAAATGAATATTATCCCTGGGATTGCCAGCGTGAAAAGGATGAACCCGAACATGGCCGGGCGCAACCGGAACCGTTTGAACGCCAGCAGGTAGGCGGCGGGCACAGCCAGCGCGAAGGTACCGAGCAGGGTGGCGCCGCTCAGTATGAGGGTGTTCCACAGGCCCGTCTTGATGGCGGGCCAAAATGTCCCAGCAAATTCGTAGCGGCCGAGCCAGCTTGGCTCCTCGCCGGCGAAAGGCACGAGCACCGCCACGGCCATGACTGCGAGTGTGGCCCAGCGGGCCGGGCTGCTCGAGAGAGCCCGCACCAACCATCCCCGCCGCCCTAGTGCCCCTGGCTTGGGCGCCCGGGCCCGGTGGCGCGCCTCGCGCCAGGCCGCGCTGCCGCCGGACAGGCGGGCGAACGCCCGATGGTGCCAGGGCACCGCGAGGTACCGACGTCGCCACCAGTTACGGCGACGGGTGAGGGCCCAGCCGCCAGCGGCTATGCCAACCAGTACCGCGCCCACCAAGGTGCCGAGCGCCGAAGCCTCGCCGAAGTTTTGGTAACTGAAGGCAACGATGTTGGCGTAGAAGCCAACGAGTTCTGTGGCACCGGGAAAACCGGGCCCCCCGTTGGTCAACATGGCCACCGAGTCGTAGGTCTGCGCCTCGGCAATCAGGCGCAGCACGATAACGAGCACGAACATCGGCCGTACCGCCGGTATGACCACTCGCCACCAAAAGGCGGTCCCCCGCGCGCCATCGATCCTTGCCGCTTCGAACACGTCGTCGGGGCAGCCGCTCAGGGCGCCGAGCAGGAGGAGGTAGCACCAAGGGGCGCCCTTCCAGACGCCCAAAAGGACAATGACGCCAAAAGCGAGCCGAGGGTGGAAGAACCACTCGAAATGCGCACCCGAGCCGAAAACGTCCTGGCTCAGCTGGTCGACGACGCCGTGCAGGTTGAAGAGCCCATAAAACAGCTCGCCCGCCACGGTCCAAGGTACGACGAGCGGGACGAGGAACACCACGGCCAGCAGTCCCTGCAACCGCCGGGCCCGCAAGGTGAGCCACGCCGCCACCAGCCCCCCGAAGACCTCGATGGGCACGGTCAACAGCAGGTAGAAGGCCGTGTGCAGAGACGACACGGGCACGAGGATGTCGTCGAAGAGCACCGCATAGTTATGGGTGCCTGCGAACCCCTGCGGCTTGAGCTGGTACCACGAGGCGAAACTGCCCCAGACCTCCTGCCACAGCGGGTAAACGACGAAGGCGGCCAGGAACGCGAACGGGAACGCGACGACGGCGACAAAGCTCCCCCGCCGCCACCACCCCGCCATGGTCAAATCTTCACAACGTCGCCGTTGTCGTCATCGCGACGGTCCGGACACTAGGGCTCCCGCAGTAGATGGAAAAGAGCTGCCCCGTCGGGCTGGACGAACGGCGCCGGGGCACCCGGCCCGCTAAGGAGCGTGCCCGGCAGCGAGACGGCGTCCGCCCCCGGGCGTGAGCGCAGTACGCCGGAGAGCCGGGGCCCCGTGCCGGGAAGCTCGATGCGTGACAACTGGTAATGAGCGCCGGGGTCGATGCCCGCAAAGCGCAATGGCGGGGTCTCGGAGGCAAGGGCGGTCGCGCTGCGGACCAAGGCGAACAGCGCCTCGCCACGGTCAGCGGCCACGACCCCGAACAACGTGGTCCCGGGGTCGGTCGGCCGCTCGACCCGCACCAGCTCACCGGAGTGCAGCAGGGACCGGAAGGACTTGGCG
>DATJST010000176.1:0-17705 GCA_035503975.1 Acidimicrobiales bacterium
TCGTCAAGCTCGTGAGCAGGATGGTCATGTTGTAGCCTGTCCACTCCCAGGTGACAATCAGCATCATGGCGTACAGGACCAAACGGAAGCTGAGTGGGTCGACGGCAGAGTGGGCTAGCCCTAGGAGGTGGGGCACGTTGAGTGCACTGTCGAGGTCGGGCTCCAGCAAAAAACCCCACATCACAGCGGCGATCACGCCGGGGATGGCGTAGGGCATGAAGTATGCGAGGGCAAAGAACTTCCGCCCCAGGCAGTAGGGGCTGTCCAAGAACAGGGCCAGGATCACGGCGAGCACGATCATGGCGGTGACCTGGACCGCGCCGAAGTAGGCCATGCGCTCGACGGAGCTCCAGAACTGCCCGTTGGTGACCACGTTGCGGTAGTTGAACAACCCGTCGTACCCGTTCGTGATCGGAGACCTCAAGCTGAGGAGCACCGAATAGGCGAACGGAGCTAAGAAAAAAAAGGCGAACAGCGCCAGGAACGGCGTCGTCATGGCCAACCCGGCCCGGTTGCGGTGGCGGGACCACACCCCGCCGCCGTGAGCACGCGCGATCCCGGAGCCGTCTGAGCCGGGTGGCTGCTCGGCTGTCACCGTCGCCGGCTGTACAGATCGGATGGCCGTTTGCACATCGCCCCCATTAAAGACGTCCAACCCTCACGACGCACCGTCCATGTTCACCCGCTGGCCCTGGCCCCGGCGAGGAGGTATACCGGGGACCAGGGCCACTCTGTCAATGGCGTCCGCTTACTGGGATACCGAGTACCCCGCCGACTTGGCATAAGAGATCAGTTCAGACTCGGTGTGCGGGAGGACCTGCGACCAGGCCTCCTTGCCAGCTGCCGCCTTGCCCATTTCGCCAGTGAGGAACGTGCCGAGCTCCGAGTCCCAGGGGCTCCACTCGAACTTGACAGGCACGTTCGCGGCGTACTGCGAGAACTGGGCATTGATGTTGCCTTCGAAGTGGGGCACCGGGGCCGAGAAGGCCGGGATGGTGGCGCGGTAGATGTCGGCGGGGAAGAGGCCGCGGCCACCTCCCGCGGGCGTTGCGGGTTCCTCGTCGATTGTCAGGCCGCTCTTGGACGTGTTGATGTAGGCGGCGAACAGGGCGGCATCCTTTACCAAGCTGGACGGGCAGTCCTTGGTTACCGCATTCGTCGAGCCACCCCAGTTGGCCGACGCGTGGCCACCCGGGGCCCACTGCGGCATCTGGGTTATGGCCCACTTCTGCGTCGTGTTCGCCGGCAGGTAGGCGTCGACCATGTACGTGGGCGACCAGCCGGCACCGACCATGGAGACGTAGCGGTCCTCACCTATGTGGTGGCCCCAGTCCGCTTCGAAGTCCTGGTCTACGGCTACTGCGCCCTCTTGCACGAGCTTGCCCCAGAACTCCATGACCTTCTGCTCGATGGGGCCGTCAACGTCGACGGTCCAGCTGCCATTGGAGGAGACGGCGTACGGGAACGCACCTGCCTGCCACCACAGCGCCTCCTGGACGTCGGCGTCGTTGGGTGCGAAATAGGTCAAGTACTGGCTGGGGTCGTCCTTGTGCAGGGCAACGGCGTCGGCCGCAAACTGGGACCACGTCGCCGGTACCGGGAGCTTGTACTTCTCCAGCACCGAGGGCTGGTACATGAGTGCCATGGGGCCGATGTCTTCGGGCATGGCGTACACCTGCCCGTTCTGGGACACCTGCGACCAGACCCACGCCGGGAAGTCTTTCCGGTACGACGAGACGTACTGGGTTATGGGCAGGAGGTCGTGCTCGGCTAGGAACTGCGGCAGGTGGTCGAGCTCGACCTGTGTTACGCACGGCCCGGTCCCGCCGATCATGGCAGTGGTGAGCTTGGAATAAAACGTCCCGCCGGAGCCATAATCCGGCGGCATGGCTACCTTTATCGACGGGTACGCCTTTTCGAAGTTCGCGATGACTTTGCCGGGGTTGGTGGTCCATGTCCACCACGTCAGGTTCACTGTGCCGGCTGCTGCCGGCCCCGCGGATGCGAACAGGGCGGCCGAGGTCAAGCCGCCACAGCAAGCGGCCACCGCGCAGCCCACGGCCGCGGTTTGCCGAAGTCTAAGTGGTTTCTTGGTACTAACATGCTGTTTCATGGCTCCCCTTCTCCTTTAGTGTTGCTCCCTCCATGGCGGACTTTCCGCCGGCTGCCCTCAACCGGCGGCAAGCGGCGTTTTTGGGAGCGCTCCCAAATATCGTTAATGGGAGCGCTCCCATCTGGTTAGGCGAACCATAGCAAGCCGGGAGAGCGTCTGGCAACACAACTGTGGGGACGCGGCCGCGGCGCCCGGCGTAGGATCTGGCAGTGCGCCGCCCAGCTGCTCCGATGGCAACCGAAGGCGACGCGCTGCCGCGGCGGCCCGAGCTGCGGCCAGAGCGGCGTTCCGAGCGGCGGCCGACCATCGAGGATGTCGCCCGCCAAGCTGGCGTCTCACGCGGCACGGTGTCAAGAGCGCTCAACGGCGGGTCCCACGTCCGCCCCGAGGTCCTGGCCCGTGTCCACGAGACTGTGGAGGCTCTCGGCTATTCGGTCAACCAGGCGGCGCGCAACCTGGCCGCCGGCCGGACCGGGTCCGTAGCTTTCGTGATCTCCGAGCAGAGCGAGCACTTGTTTGGCGATCCCAACTTCGGGCTGTTCGTCCGCGTCTACTCGCGTGAGCTGCGCAAGCACGGCCAGCACCTGATCGTTACGACGGCCCAGGACTACGAGGAAGAGAACTTCCTCGGGGATTACCTGACGGCCGGGCACGTGGACGGAGCCCTGTTCGCCCTGCCACACGCCGGTGAGGCCTTGCTCGACCGCCTGGCGGGCAGCGGGCTCCCGATCGTTGTAATGGGCCAGCCGATTGGTTACGAGGACAAACTGTCTTGGGTGGCCGTCGACGACGAGGCGGCGGCCTTCGAGGCCGTGACGTTCCTCGTGGACCAGGGGCGTTCATGTATAGGCACGGTCACCGGGCCGCTCAACACCAGCAGTGGGCGGGGACGGCTGGATGGCTATACCCGAGCGCTGCAAGCCCGAGCAGTGAAATGTGGTCAGGGCGCCGGCCTGATCGTGCAGGGCGACTGGTCGCACGAGGCGGGCCGCCTCGGAGCCCGCCGGCTTCTGCGCCACCATCCCGAGATGGACGGCCTGTTTGTCGCCTCTGACCTGATGGCCCTAGGTGCTATGTCCATGCTCCGGGAGGCCGGGCGCCGCATACCCGAAGACGTCGCAATCGTCGGTTTTGACGACTCGGCGGCGGCGCTGGCGGCCGAGCCTCCCCTGACAACCGTGCACCAGCCGTTCGAGAGAGCGGCCTTAGAAGGCGTCCGCATCCTGAACGAGCTCATCGCCGGCGGCACCCAGAGGCCTCAGCACCTGCTGGTCCCGACCCGTCTGGTTCGCCGGCGCTCGGCGTGACGGGCCCTTAGACTTTTCGGGCAGCGCCGGACCTGTCTCGGTAGTAACGCTCCGCCTGCCACGCCGCCGTCCGCTCCAGGATGTACGCCTTGTACTCGGCATTGGTGCGCATCCGGGGCAGGGCCTCCTGGTGCCCACCTACGGGCAGGCGCGCCACTAGCTGGGCCTGGATCTGCTGCAGGTGGGACGGTAAATCGGCCGACGGGCTGGGCTGGTTGGACACGGGTACCACCACCCCGGCCAAGGGGTCGTCTGTGCGGGGCGTCGCCAGGGACAGGACGGAGCCGATGCCCGGAGCGGCCGCGTCGCGGGCTGTGAGCGGGGGCAAATCCCAGCGCAGCTCAACTGTCTTGAGCACCGACGTGTGGTCGAGCGGGGTAGTGCCGGGTGGGGCTCGGAACACCGTGCCAGGGGCGATGAGCGGCGAGACCAGCACGACTGGCACCCGTACACCAAATCGTGTGAAGTCGAAGCCGTACTCGCCGGCCGAGTTGTCCGGTGGTGTAGCTCCCCCGGGCGGCGGGACGTGGTCATAGCAGCCGCCGTGCTCGTCGTAGCAGACCACGAGCAGGGTCTGCGGCCAACCCGGCCCTTGCCGCAACGCCGTGTACACATCGAAAATCAGCTGTTCGCCCAGGGCCACGTCGTAATTGGGGTGTTGGCTGTTGCCTGTGGCGTCCCAGCTGGGCTCGAGGAACGTGAACGCGGGCAGCGATCCGGCGGCTGCTGCCTGCTGGAAGTCTGCGAACAGCCCGAAATTCTTCTCGGGCGCATTGGTGATGTCGGGGAAATTGTGGCGTGTGAGCGGCGGGGCGTCGTAGCCGTAAATAGCCCAGCTGGTGCCGCTTTTGGTAAGCAGTCCAAAAATGCTTGCGCAGGTGAAGGTCTTGGTCTCGTCGTCCATGTGGCCCTGGCTGGTCGCGGCGCACGCGAAGGCCCGATTGGGCATCGTCTCGGTGGGCACAGACGAGAACCAGTGGTCGCACACTGCGAAACCCCGGGCCAAGCCCGACAGTACCGGCAGCGTCGCGGGCGTGTGCATCGTCATGATCTCCGAGGCGGTGGTCCCGGGCAGTACGGACCAGCTCGGGCCCTGGGTTTCCCAGTCGAGCGTGCTCGCATAATTGGTCACGAACCCAGTGTTGGTCGCCTCACCCGCTGGCGGTGCCGTCCCGTACAGCTGGCTGTTCGTAGCTGCGAAACCCTCCCCGGGGTCGGCACCCGGCAGATAGTACAGGTTGGCGCTAGCGCTGGTGGCGGCCGAAACCGCAACGGGGTTGCCCTGCGGGTCGGGGTTGCTCTCCTGACCGGTTAAACCGTCGAAAGGATCCCCGGACGGGGATTTGTTGCCATTGTCGGCATACAGGAAGCCGAGCATGTGGTCGAACGAACGGTTCTCCAGCATCAGCACGACGATGTGCTCAATGGCCCGGAGCCCGTCAGCTGGCAGTTGATTTGCTGTCACTTCTCGTTCACCTCTCGGTCAGGGCCTTTGACCGTGATTGGCACTGGACGGGGAAGCTCCCACGATGGATGATATTGGTCATGTCTGACGAACCCTCGGCCATTCCAATAAGAGGTAGCGAGCACACCGCGCCCGGCCACGAGCGGGTCGGTGATCCCGACGCGGAGAGCCCCGCCACTGTCACAGTTTACCTGCGGGGCCTAGAGCCCACCCCGGGGCACCTTTCTCGGCAGGATTACGCAGCTGCGCATGGAGCCGCCGCTGCCGACGTTGAACTTATCCGCCAATTTGCCGCCGAGCGCGGTCTCAGTGCCGATCACGTGGACACGGCCCGGCGCAGTGTCAGGCTGTCGGGCAGCCTCGGGAGCTTGGCGGCCGCGTTCGGCGCGACCGTGGGTCTCTACCAGCCTCCTGGTGGTGACGCCTACCGGGCCGTTGTCGGCCACCTGACGGTACCGGCCGCCCTTGACGGGGTGGTCACCGGCGTATTTGGCCTGGACGAGCGCCCGATCGCCCAACCGCATTTCCGCCCTCGCGACGCGGGTACGACCGCCGCGCAGTACACGCCGCCCGAGGTGGCGACGGCGTACGGGTTTCCCGCGGGCGTGACAGGCAGCGGACAATGTGCCGCCATTATCGAGCTGGGCGGTGGTTTCCGGGAGGACGACCTGAGCGACTATTTTTCGTCGCTCGGCATATCCTTGCCCGCGGTGGAAGCGGTTAGCGTCAACGGCGGCCAAAATGCACCCGGAAAGCCAAACGGGCCCGATGGCGAGGTCATGCTCGATATCGAAGTGCTCGGCAGCGTCGCCCCCGGTGCCAACCTCGCCGTGTATTTCACCCCGAACACAGACCAAGGGTTTATCGACGCCGTAAGCACCGCAGTGCACGACAGCGCCCGTAACCCCTCGGTCGTGTCGATCAGCTGGGGTGGGCCCGAGAGCACTTGGACGGAGCAGGCCATGCAGCAGATGGAATCGGCTTTCGCCGCGGCCGCCGCGATGGGGGTGACGGTAACGGTTGCGGCCGGCGACAACGGTTCGAGTGACGGGGTGAACGACGGGCTCGCCCACGTCGATTTCCCGGCATCTGCTCCCCACGCGCTCGCCTGTGGCGGGACGACGCTCCAGGTGCAGGGGGGCCGGATCATCGCGGAGACCGTCTGGAACGACGGCGCCGGCCACGGTGCGGGCGGGGGCGGGATCAGCGTCGTCTTTGCTGTGCCCTCTTACCAGCAGGACGCCGATATCCCACCGTCGGTGAACCCCGGTGGCCAACCAGGCCGCGGGGTGCCCGACGTAGCCGGCGATGCCGACCCCGAAACCGGGTACGTCGTCCGCGTGGACGGCCAGCAGATGACCATCGGGGGGACGAGCGCTGTCGCTCCGCTGTGGGCGGCCCTGGTCGTGCTTTTGAACCAAGCCATAGGCCAACCTGTTGGTTTCCTGCAACCCTTCCTCTACTCAGGCGGGGGGATGGCAGCGCTCCACCCGATAACCGAGGGCAATAACGGTGCTTATTCCGCGGGACCGGGTACGGGTTGGAACGCCTGTAGCGGTCTTGGTTCTCCAATGGGGCAGGCTCTCCTCCTGGCGTTGCGGGGCGCGGCTCCCAGTGCAGGCCCCGCACGCGTCGAGCGCCCTTAGGACCTACCTCGCGCCATGCCGGGCCTCCGCCGGAAAGCTACACCGGGCGCCGGGGCCGGCTACAGGCGCGGGCAGTGGGCCGGGTCAGCCTCGGCGGAACCGGAAGAAACCTCGAGGCAAGACTCGTCGACCACCTCGAAGTCGCGCCCCGTTATCTGGGTGATCTCGTGCAACACGTCGTTGTCCCAGTAGTTGCTGCCTGCCCCGCTGATGTACCAGGGCGACCCATTGTCGGCCACGATCATGCCGTAGGTCTTGAGCGCTTGGAGGATGACGCGGTCCATGCGCGGGTACCCGGAAATTGCGACGTTGGCTTTCAGGCGCAGGCGCAGCCCCATCGGTGGGCAGTTGGGGTCGTCCTGGCCCGCTTGGTGGCGCGCAGGCCAGATGAACCTCGTGTCGGTGCAGGGCACGGTCACCCTGATGGCGTGGTCGATCGCTCCGCCCTCGACTTCGCTTGCGACCACCAGGCCGGGCAGGATGGGGAGGCCGGCGGCGTCGGCCGAAGTCCAGGTGGCCGGTCTCAGCCGGTTGGACTCGAGGGGGAACACGGCGCCCGACCCCGCCTGCCAGGAGGCGCCGCCGTGCTTGGGGTAGGCCGCCCACATCTCGTAGTCGGTGCAATTGCCGGTGTCGAGCACCAGCACATGGCGGTCGCCGCTGCTCGTCGGCCCTCCTTCGATAAGGGCGTTGGGTGGCACCGGGTACGGACCGGGGTCACTCTCCGAGCTGTACATAAAGTTCACGGGCACCCTTGCTTGGCGGCCCGAGACGATGTTGAAGGGTATCCCCATCGGTTCGCCGTCCCAGTCCCCGCGCCCGAAGTCGGGGTGCAGCGGGTCGTTGGGCCCGATCGCGGCGATGTACTCGCCCGACCGGGGATCGACGGGGAGGTTGTCCACGGGGGTGTTCCAGACGTTGTCGGTGGGGAAGATCGGGCAGCCTGGAGCGCCAGGAAGGGTGACCTCAACCGGTTCTGGGGCCTTCGGAGCGTTCGCAGCGGCCCCGGCCCGGGTTGCGGCCACCGGTGCGAGGGCGCCGGCCGAGCAGGGGGCGACCGAGCAGGTGGCGGCGACAGCCACGGCCGCCGAGGCGCCGCCCACCTTGGACAGGCGGCGTCTGCTCCCGGTGGTCCGTGCCATCTACCTAAATGCTTCGTTTGCCGGAGCGTCCGAGTTTAGGAGCGAGCCGTGCGTTGCGCCTTGCGCCCGACTGAGGTGTGTAGTAGCATACGCAGTATGCTATCGAGTTGTATGCCATGAGCGTGCGTCATGCCCTGCTCGCTCTTCTGAGTGAGGGGCCCAAGTACGGCCTCCAGCTGCGTCAGGAGTTCGAAGCGAGCACGGGGGAGGTCTGGCCGCTCAACATCGGCCAGGTGTACACGACGCTTCAGCGCCTCGAGCGCGACGGGCTCGTCGAGTCCGATGGCTCCGCGGGGGAAGGGCCACAGAACGTCTTCCGCATCACGCCAGCCGGCGAGCAGGAGATCAAGTCCTGGCTGCAAGCACCGACCGACTTGACCGCGCCGCCGCGTGACGAGCTCGTCATCAAGATCCTCTCAGCTCTACGGGTACCGGGCGTGGACGTCCAGGACGTGGTCCAAGCCCACCGCCGGTACCTCATCGAGCTCATGCAGCAGTGGACGCGGCTAAAAGAGGACGAGGCCGACTTCGACCTGAGCCTCGCACTGGTGGTGGACGCTGAGCTGTTCCGCCTGGACTCCCTCGTTCGCTGGCTTGACTCGGCCAGCGGGCGGCTGAAGCGAGCGAGCGTGCAGCCACCCCTCAGGTCCCCTGCGCCGCTGTTCCGCCGGCGGGTGGTGGTGAGGCGATGAGCTTCCTCGAGCTCCGCAACGTGACCAAGCGTTACGGAGAAGGCGACGCCCAAGTGGTCGCCGTGCAAGACGTCGACCTGTTGGTCGAAGTGGGCGAGCTCGTGGCGGTCATGGGCCCGAGCGGCTCGGGCAAGAGCACGTTGCTCAGTATCGCGGGAAGCCTGGAGGAACCGACCAGTGGGGACGTCATCGTGGGAGGTGCTCCTCTTGCCACCATGTCGCGCAACGAGAAGGCGCGGTTGCGGCGGCGGACGATCGGCTACGTGTTCCAGGACTTCAACCTTCTCGCGGGGCTGACGGCCGCAGAGAACGTGTCATTGCCGCTCGAGTTGGACGGCGTCCCGGCGAAGAGAGCTCGTGCCGCCGCCATGGCGGCACTCGAGAGCCTCGACGTGGCTGGGCGGGGGTCGCACTACCCGGACCAGCTTTCGGGCGGCGAACGTCAACGCGTGGCGATCGCCCGCGCCGTCGTCGCTGAGCGCCGGCTCCTGCTCGCCGACGAGCCTTCGGGCGCGCTCGACTCGCTCAACGGCGACGCCGTGATGCGGCTGATCCTGGCGGCATGCAACCGAGGCGTGTCCGCGGTCGTCGTCACCCACGACGCGCAGCTGGCATCCTGGGCCGACCGAGTTGTCTTCATCCGGGACGGGCGGGTGGTGGACCAGACGGTGCCGCCGCCAAGCCCAGAGTCCCTGCTCGCCCATCCTCCCGCACGCCGATGAGCCTCGGGCCACCCGCTCTCATTTTCGTCCTGGTCCTGGCGGTCGTCGGGGTGATAGCGGTCCGTCGCTACGCCCGGGCGGGCGATGCTAACCATGGCACGAGCGACGGCGGCGCACCGGCTCGCCGGGCGGTAACTCGTTGGGCGTGGCGCCTCTTCCGCCGGGAGTGGCGCCAGCAACTGCTGGTGCTGGGCCTGATCGTGGTTGCCGTCGCGGCCACGGTCGTTGGGGCCGCGATCGCTATTGACAGCGAGGTACCTGCGAGCAGTGGCTTTGGGACAGCCACCGACATGGCCACCTTCACGTCCGCCGGGCCCCAAATGATAAGCGAGATCCACCTGATCGAGGACCGCTACGGCCGGACCGATGTCATCGAGAACGAGTCCCGTCCCCTGCCCGGCGCGGTCGGCGACTACGAGTTGCGAGCCCAGGATCCAAACGGCCCATTTGGGAGGCCCATGCTCTCACTGTTGTCCGGCCATTACCCGATCGGCCCCGCTGAGACGGCCCTCACACCCTCATTGGCGTCCGACCTCGGGCTCAAGATCGGCGACACCTGGGCCCAGGGCAACTACGGGCCGCCCCTCCGGGTCGTCGGGCTGGTCCAGGACCCCGAGAACTTCCTCGACCAGTTTGCGCTGGTGGCCCCTGGCCAGGCGCGCGCGCCGAGCGAGGTCACGGTGCTTTTCGACGCCCCCGGCGTCCCGCCGCAACAAATTGGCCCGAACGTGCAGGCTCCGGCCACTTCTGCGCAGAGCAACCCCCTGCCTGCGATCGTTATCGGCGGGGGCCTCACGATGGGCATGCTCCTTATCGGGCTTGTATCCGTGGGTGGTTTCACGGTGCTCGCGCAAAAGCGGCTGCGCTCCTTCGGGGTGCTTGCCTCTTTGGGTGCCACGGAAAAGAACATCAGCCTGGTCGTCAAAGCGAACGGCGCGGTCGTGGGAGCAGTGGGCGCTGTAGCCGGGGCAGGTCTCGGCCTGTTGGCCTGGGTCGCGTACCGCCCGACCTTTCAAGCCACCGCCCATCGCGCGATCCCGCTTATGGCTGTGCCTTGGCTCGCGGTCGCGGGCGCCATCGTCCTAGCCATCCTGGCTGCTTATTTCTCTGCATCGCGCCCAGCGCACGCGGTTGCCCGGGTACCGGTCCTGGCCGCCCTCTCCGGTCGCCCGAACCCGCCGCCCAAGGTCCACCGTTCGGCTCTGCCAGGGGTTGTCTGCCTCGTGGCTGCCTTCCTGTTGATCGCCTATGGGGCGAGCCGGACCACTTGGGGCCACAACGGGGGCCAGGTGGAGGTCATCCTGGGCTTGGCGACGCTGGTCCCCGCGGTGATCCTCCTGGCACCGTTTTGCCTTTCGCTACTTGGTAAAGCCGGCCGCGCCGCCCCGGTGACCGTCCGCCTGGCCTGGCGGGACCTCGCCCGGTACCGGGCGCGTTCGGGCTCGGCGCTGGCCGCCATAAGCCTCGCCGTACTGATCGCCGTGATCATCTGCATAGTGGCGGCCGCCCGCTACGCCAACCCACTCGACTACGCAGGCCCAAACGTGGCCAGTAACCAGCTCATGGTCTATACCCAAGTTGGCATCGAAGGTGGCCCCGCGACCGGGTCACCGCCGGCAATGCAGAAGGCCGCGGTGGCAATAGCAGGGCTGGTCGGCTCGCACGAAGTGGTCGAGCTTAGGAGCACATCGGCAACGCTCTTGCACTCCGGTGCCGGCTACAACTGGAACGGGGCTATTTACGTCGCTACGCCACAGCTGTTGGCCGCCTTCCACATCCGCTCCTCGGAGATCTCGCCGGAGGCTGACATCCTCAGCGCGCGCCCGGGGCTGGCGAACGTGCCCAATATGCATTTGGTTGTCCTGGCGCCGCCGGCCGGCCCCGCCCTGCAACCCTGTGCGAGGGGCACCTGTGCCTCACGTTCTGGTCCTCGAGAACCTCGCCAGGTGGGGAGCATAGAGAACCCGGTCATACAACAAATGAGTTCCCTCCCTGTCGGTACCGACGCACCCAACACCTTGATCACCATGCATGCCATAAAGCAGCTCGGGCTCCAAACCAGTACCGCTGGTTGGTTTATCCAGGCGCCTCAGGCGATCAACCCGGCGCAGCTCAAAAGTGCCCAACTCATGGCTGTTGCCGAGGGCTTGTCGGTCGAATCGAGAGACAACGTCCCGAGCATGTCGACGCTGATCAATGGGGCCACTGCGTTCGGGATTGGCTTAGCCCTGGCGGTACTCGCCATGTCGGTCGGGTTGGTACGCAGCGAAACCGCTGGTGATTTGCGCTTACTTGCTGCCACGGGGGCGAGCAGTTGGGCCCGGCGAACGCTCTCTGCCGCCACGGCCGGCGGCCTGGCGCTCCTCGGCGCCTTGCTCGGCACAGTCGCCGGCTATGTCGGCACGATCGGATGGGTGAAGGGCAGTTCGTTGGCAGGCGGTGTGTCGGTGCTGGAGCATGTACCTGTTTTCAACCTGCTGGTGATCCTGCTTGGGCTGCCCGCCAGCGCCGTCGGGCTCGGGTGGGCGCTCGCGGGCCGGGAACGGCCCGCCACTGTCCGGCGGGCGATCGAGTGAGAAGGCAGGGCCTCGTCCGGGCCTTGTGTGCCGCCGCGGTCGCAGGCACCTCGCTCGCGCTCGCCGCCTGCGGGGGCGCTCCGTCGGCAAGCGTCGCCCATATCGGCACTACGACCACGACCGCCCCCGCGAACGGTCCCTCCGGTCCAGCTTTGCCGCCGGACAGCGTCGCCGCCCAGATAGACAAGTTCGTCTCGTGCATGCGCCACCACGGCGTACCGAGCTTCCCCGAACTAGTGATGTCGCCAAATGGCGGAGCCGTACCTGTCGGGCCGGTGACGGTCGACAAGAACTCACCCGTGGTACAAGGGGCGCGTCGCGACTGCCAATCTCTTCTTCCCGCCGGGCAGGCGCCCACTGCCACCGACGCCACGATCACGCCCAAGGACCAGGCCGATTACATAAAGGCCGCTGGTTGCATGCGCGCCCACGGCGTCCCGGACTTCCCCGACCCGGTCTTTTCGGGCAACAGCGTACGCTTCCCACCGCCACCCGGGATGACCGCGACGATCGCCAACTCGCCCACGTTCCTCAGGGCGCGAGAGATCTGCGAAGTGCTCATCCCGCCCGGGTTGCCGTACTCCAAGCAGGCCGAAGGCGGCCAATGACCGGGTAGGTGCCGCAGGTGCCGCAGGGCGTCACTACCGCCCCATTTTTCTGCCCACCGGTACCACGACAGGCAGCGTTCCTGGAGGCAGGGCCAGCCTCGCCCACGGGCGGCTCGGCCGGCTACCGCCAGGGCGGCGCCGGCGCTCAGGCAGGGCCGGGCAACTCGAGCAGGCTCGCTTCAGCTGGCCTCGGGCACTACCGGCAGCTCTACAGCGACCTTCTTCTTCGCGCCATCGGCTGTCGCCGCGCCATTGGCTGTCGCCGCTCGGTCGGCCTTCAGCCGCGCCCGCGCTGCGAAACCAATGGCGGCCGCGCCGAGGGCAGCAACGCCTCCCGTGGCGAGCCCCACCCGGGCGTTGGTTACCGCGATCAGCCACCCGATGAGAGGGCCGCCGACGGGGGTCGATCCCAGAAATGCGACCGCCCACAATGCCATTACCCGCCCACGCATGTTGGGTGCGGAATGCAGCTGCAAGGTGGTGTTGCCCGTAGCCAGGAAAGAAACGCTCCCCCAGCCGACCAGCGCCATCGCACCATAGGCCAGGTCAAGCGACGGCGAGCCCGCCGTCGCCAGGATCGCGACAGCAAAGACGAGCGCGGCGATGCTCAGGGCGCGCAGGCCCGTCTTGCCCCGCGTCGCCGTCACCAGCCCGCCGAGCACTGCGCCGGCTCCCATGGCGGCGGTCAAGAAACCGTAGGTCTCGGCGCCGCCGTGGAAGCTCTGCTTGGCGAGCACCGGCAGGCTCACCTGGAACTCGTAGGCAAGCGTGCCGACGATGGCCATCATAAGCAGCGGGACCCCGAGGCGAGGCTCGTGGGCGACGTAGCGGAGGCCCTCGCGCAGCTGGCCCTTGGCCCTGCCCGCGGGTGGGCTCGGCTGCAGGGTGGAGCGGTCCATGGACACCAGCGAGTACACGACAGCCACGAAGCTGGCGGCATTCACCAGGAAGCACGTGCCGGTGCCGGTCGTGGCGATGAGGAGACCGGCTATCGCGGGCCCAACCGCTCGGGCCGCGTTGACCATTGTCGAATTGAGGCTGACGGCATTGCGCAGGTTGTCGCGCCCCACCATCTCGAGCACGAACGACTGGCGCGCGGGGTTCTCGAAAGTGTTGTTGAGCCCGAGCGCCAAGGCGAGCACGCACACTTCCCAGAAGGTGACGACGTGGGCGACTGCCAGCACGCCGAGCGCGAGCGCTTGCACCCCCATCAGCGACTGCAGTACGACCATGAGCCGGCGTTTGTCGACCCGGTCCGCGATGACGCCCGCATAGGGGCCGAGCACCAGCACTGGCAGGGTCTGGATGGCAACCACGGCGCCGAGGGCGGTGCTCGAATGCGTCAAGGTGTACACCAGCCACGACTGGGCGACCGACTGCATCCACGTGCCGATGAGCGACGTCGACTGGCCGAAGAAGAAACGGCGGAAGTTCGGGACCGAGAGCGCGGAGAACGTGCGCCGCAGCGGGGCGAGGAACCGTGTCATCTCCGCGTGCCTTCGGCCCGGGGCTGCCCGCATAAAGCCTCGGCCAACGTCTCGAGGACGGGGGTGGCGGCGGCGAGAGCCCTTTGATCGTCTTCTGCGAGCTGGTCTATGAGCCCGGAAAGGACGTCTTCGCGTTCCGACCGCACCCGTTGGAGCAGGGCACGCGCCTCCTCGGTGGCATCGACCAGGCAGACGCGCCGGTCCGCCGCGTCGGCCCGCCGCGCGAGCAGGCCAAGGTCCACGAGCCGGGGCACCATGCGCGACACCATGGTTGGGTTGAGGCCGCAAAACGCCGCCAGGTCGGACATGCGCGCCGGCCCGTGGCGTTCGGCGACCACGAGCATGTCCACCTCGGTCGCCGTAAGTGAGCCTGCCGCCCCAGTCGGTCGCAGGCGCCGAGACACCCGAGCGATGGCGGCGCGCAGCCGCGCTGCAGGCGCTTCGCCGTCCCGTGCCGCCACCTCGGGCGCCAGCCTGGGCTCCATTGGTCTCCTCCAGATAGTTGCTTGCTAGCAAGCATACTGGTCCGAATGCAAAGTTCGGCCAATGGGGCTGCCAATCACGTACCGTGGCCGTGCCACTACGAAAGGCACACGCGGGGCGGTTGGTGCTCGCGGCGGGCCGTCAATCTGGGTGCACAAAGTGATTTTGGGCGTCAAAGCGTGCGCTATGCAGCCAATAGCGCAACCAGAACATCCCAGCGCGACCAGATCCGACCAAACTCCCGGAGGCGCGCTGCGCTCGGCCAGGCACAACCGTTCGGCCCGGCGTGTGCCCGACGGCTGAGGCGAGTCCCGCGCGCGCCCGACGGCTGAGGCGAGTCCCGCGCGCGCCCTGGTGAGCCGCCGCCCGTCCTAGGCTCGACCGTCATGGCCAGCTCGCCGGCGGCCGGACGACCCGAGCACCTCGTCGCCGCCGTCGAGGCGGCGTTGGCCGAGCGCCGGCCGCCGTGGTTTGACCCCGAACAAGGCGAGACCGTGCTCGTGCCGGAGCGACCGGGCCGCGGCTACTGGGTCGGCGCGCCTTGCGTGGTGGCCGGCGGTGGCCGGGTACTGCTGAGCTACCGCCGCCGCCGCCCCCGCGACGGCTCGGCGCAGGAGCGCGGCCACATGGCCGCCATCGCCGAGAGCAGCGACGGAGGCCGGACTTTCGCGGACATCTGGTCCATGTCCAAACAAGAGGTGGGGACGTCGTCCATCGAGCGTTTCTGCCTGCGGCTCGGCCCTGAGGGCCGCGATTGGCTGCTCTACACGTCCTGGGAGGACCCGCCCTCGAGCGGCCGCTGGCGCGTCGACCTGATGCAGGCCTCGACCCCCGATGGCTTTTCCCTCTCCCGTGCCCAGGCCGTGCTGCTGCCTGGTGATGTGGGTGTGGACGCCGTCAAGGACCCGTACGTCTTGAGCCACGGGGGCGAGGTGCTGATGTACTTGTCCACGTTCCTCACCCCGAAGGGCCCGGCCCCCACATCGTTGGCGACGAGCCGGGACGGGCTGCGCTTCGCATGGCAGGGCCAAGCTCTCGGCGTGGGCCAGGGTTGGGACGCGTACCAGGCCCGGCTGTCCTCCGTGGCAGCGATGCCCGGCGGCTTCCTCGGGTACTACGACGGCGCAGCCTCGTTCGCCGACGACACCGAAGAACACTGCGGGCTGGCGGTGAGCAGCGACCTGCGCACGTGGTGGCCAGTCACGACGCGCGCGCCCGCCTTGGTGTCGCCCTACGGCACTGGGTCGCTGCGCTATGTGGAGGCGCTGACGATCGAGGGAGCCCCCTGGGTGTACTACGAGTACACCCGACCAGACGGTTCGCACGAACTGCGCCGCAACCGCTTGTCATAGCGAGCTCCCAGCTGGGCCCGCAGGACGCTGGCTTGACCCACAACCCGGCGCACACCCTAGAGAAATTTTTCACGCAACCGCTTGCGCCTGGTTTCGGGCGGCATTATCATCCGGACTTTCCGGGCGACGGAGCGCCCGGCTCGTTGTCCAATGAGGGGCCTGTCCAGGGACGACCTGAGGTAGGTGTGGGGATGGCCAAAACGACCATCAAAGAAGTGGCCAGCCTCGCCGGCGTGTCCCCGTCGAGCGTGTCTAGGTCCTTACGGGGGGTAGGCGGTGTATCTGCCGCCACGACCGAGCGCGTGCGGGCTGCGGCAGAACAGCTCGGCTACAGCGTGTCGCCGGCGGCCTACCGTTTGGCCACGGGCCGGACCGGGACGGTCGCCATCGTCATGCCCTACCTCACCCGCTGGTTTTATGCAGAGCTTCTGGGGGGGGCCGAGCAGACCATCCGCGCCGCGGGGCTCGACCTGTTGCTTTACCACGTCGGCGACACCGAGATGCGCCAAAAGTATTTCTCGTCCGGTTTGTTGCGCAAACGGGTGGACGGGGTGCTCCTGGCCACCCTGGCCCTGACCGAGCCGGAGATCGCCGCACTCCGCAGCCTCGATGTACCGGTCTGCATGGTAGGGGCGAGCGTCGAGGGATTTTCCAGCATCCGCATTGACGACGTCCTGAGCGCCTCGGTCGCGGTACAGCACCTGCTCAACCTCGGGCACGAGCGCATCGCCATAATCTCCGGCGACCCCAACGAGCCCTTGCATTTCACTGTGCCGCTACCGCGCCGGGTCGGCTACCGGGCGACCCTGGAAGCGGCAGGCCTAACCGCAAACCCCGACCTCGAAGCCCAGGGTGCGTTTAGCATTGACGGAGGAGATGATGCGACCGCGCAGCTGTTGAGCCGCCGCACCATGCCGTCGGCCATATTCGCCGAGTGTGACGAGATGGCGTTCGGGGTGCTGCGCGCCCTCGCCCGGGTGGGTCTGCGCGTTCCGGCCGACGTTTCGGTTATAGGCTTCGACGACCACCCCATGGCCGGCTACCTAGACCTCACCACGATCTCCCAAGACGTACGCGAACAGGGACGCCGCATCGCCGCGCACCTCGTCCAAGCAGTTGCCCGGGGGGACGACTCGCCGCCAGTGGAGCTCCAGGCCGCCACCAAGCTGGTGGTACGGGGCACCACGGCGGTGATGGGCCAAGAGAGATCACCCTTTCAACCTGCCGGCGCCAACGCCGGGCCTATGGACGGCTGGAGCATCGGCCCGGCACTGGTCGCCCGTTCAGCTAGCCCATAACCAAACCGCCGTGCCAGCTTCCCGCTACTGCTGAGCACGGCTTCCCGGCTCGGGCCTACAGGCCGTACACGGGCCACAACTCGTAGCGGTAACAACAATCGGCACAGGCCGAGGTCAAAACTAGCGGAGGTAAGAACAGAAAATGACACCAACGAAGGTGGCAGTTGCTCGACCGACGGGCAGGCACAAGGCCCAGGCACTCGCGGCTCTGACGGGCATGCTGGCCCTGGGGACCACAGCTGTGGGGTCGGCCCTGCCGGCCGGTGCTTCAACCGTGCCGGCTCTGTCACACATCGGCGGCTCACTCACCGTATGGTCCGAATGGACGAGCACCGAGCAGCAATATTTCGAGGCGGCATATGCACCTTTCACCGCTGAAACTGGCATCAAAATCAACTACCGGGGAGAGTCGAGCAACATCGCCGCCACGGTGCAGGCCGCCGTAGCCGGTGGCAAGGGCCCCGACGTCGCCATCGTGCCCTCGCCGGCCACGCTCCAAGCCCTGGCCGCTCAGAAAAAGCTCCAACCGGTCGCCCCGGTCATCGGCAGTGAAGCCATGGACTACGGCTCGGTCTGGAACCAGCTGGCGTCGTACAACGGCAAGCTCTACGGGGTTTGGTTCAAGGCCGCCAACAAGAACACGATCTGGTACAACCCGGCCGAATTTGCCCTCGCCGGCATCAAGAAGACTCCCACCACCTGGGAGGGGCTGATCGCCGACGCCGCCACTCTGCATGCGGCAGGCGTTGTGCCGGTATCGTTCTGCAGCTCGATTGGTTGGCCGGTGGCGGACCTGTGGCAGAACATCTACCTG
>DATJST010000177.1:0-4173 GCA_035503975.1 Acidimicrobiales bacterium
CCGGGTCCTCCCCGGGCCGGCCGAGCACGACGCCGAGGGCCAAGTTGGGGTAGGTGGGGACGTCCCCCGGCGGCCGGCCCATGGTCACGATGGTGGCTTCCAGGGCCCAAAATAACTTCCGGAGCGACTTGCCCTCCGGCCCCGTCGTTTCGCGGCGGTCACCTTCTCGCACGTACCAGCCCCCGTCGGGGTCAGACGCACAGGTGCCGGCCCGCACCGACGGCCCCCGGGACCACAGTGGCACCGGCGTGGCGTCCAGGCCGACCGAGCCGTCAAAGCCAGCCAGCTCTTCGGCCGAGCACACCTTCACCGACGCCTCCAGCAAGTCGGCCAGCAACCTCTCCAAGGCAGCCTGCCTGGCCGCGACCTCGGCTTCGCTCAATTTCTTCCGCCGGGCCGCCAGTCCTTCTGTCGGCAGGGCCCTGCCCTTGGGCTCGGCGGAGGGGTCGACCAGGGCCAGCACCAAGCCGAACAGGTAACGGGCTTGGCGGTAACGGGCCAGGAAGGCTTTGCGGCTCTTGGCGTCGCCGTTTATGCCGAGCTGGTCCCGCCAGGAGGCCGGTATTTTGCAGAACAACAGCTGGGTGGCTGCTTTTATGTGCAGGGGGCGGTCGTCTATGGCCAGCAACAGGAGCGCCACCAGTACGGCGCGCACTTTTATCTGCCGGCGCCGGCCGGTCTTCCGCACGAGGAGGGCCTCCATTTTGTCGGCCACCCCGGAGCTGTCGATGACGTCGGTGCAAAAAGCAATGGCTTCGTCGAAGGGCAATGAGCCAAATGCCGGCACGGGCCGTGGTGGGCTCACGGCGAGACGAGCCCCTTCCTCAGCTCGGCTTTGGAGCCCGGTGCCCCCGGGACGTGGCGGGCGTAACGCAGCAGTGATCCGACCTCAGCAATGCCGCTTATATAAAGCAGTTGCCGCAGAGGTGTGCCGGCCGCCAGGTGGTCGCATATGAAGCTGGAGCGGGCCCGACCGCAGGAAAGCCTGGCGGCGGCCGGGTCAGCCTCCAGGGTGTAACAGAAGTTGTTGACGAAGTTCTTATAGGCCCGGTCGGCCCCGCCGGGGCAGAAAAGGTAACCGTGCCGGGCCTCTTTGGCCAGCTCGGCCACGGCCTTGGCGTACGGGCCGGCGACGGGGACGACGCGCCCGGTCCCGGTGCCCACCCGCATGGCCAGGCCGCTTTGGTGGGCGATAACGTCGTCGCCGGTGGCGGCGGCCACCTCGCCGGCCCGCAAGCCGGCCCCGATGCCAAGGGCCAACAGGGCCAGGGCGGAGCGTCGTCGCCACGCCTGGCGCTGGGCGGCGGCCAGGGCGGACAGCTCTGCTCTTTCTTGAGCCGAGTACGGTGCCCGGGCCGGGGAAGCACAAAATGCGGGGGCAGCCGAGGGCGTGCCTGAGCCCCCGAGCGAGCGCAGCACCGAGCGGTAGGTGCCCTTGGTCGAAGCAGCCCGCCCGGGCAGGCCGGCCACCACGAACGCCTCGACCACCGGGGGGCACAGGGGCGGGCCTGGCCCCCAGCCCTGGGCCGAGCCGAAGCGGCGAAAGACGGCCAGGACGTAGCCAGGACGGTGGGCACTGCCTCCGGGCATCAGCTCCAAGTATGACTACTCGTAGCCATAGGATGGTGGATGCTCTCACGGAGGCGTATATGAGCGACGAAGCCCGGCACCGGGAGATACTGGCCGAACTGTCGGAGATCGGTCCGTGCCTGCCCGGGAGCCTGGTGAGCCATACCAGGACCTGCAGCACCCCGGGCTGCCACTGCCATGACGACCCTTCCGCCCTGCACGGGCCCTACCGGGCTTGGACCCGCAAGGTGGCCGGCAAGACCCTCACCCGGGTACTGAGCGAAGAGCAGTTCGAGCGTTACCGCCCCTGGGCGGAGAACTCCCGCCGCCTGCACGACCTCGTGGCCGAGCTCGAGCAGCTCTCGCTCATCTCGATGGCCCGGGCCGAGGGCTGGCCCGAACCGGCCCCGCCCCCACCGGACCGGCGCCGGGCCCGGTCAACAGGTGGGCAAAAGTCAACCTAAAGCTGGGAAGTGCCTTCGCCTGACCATAAGAACGCCCTAGTCAGTGAGTTTTGTCGCTGACCCTCCATCCATCCACGAAAGTGCAGGTCAGGCGGTGTAACGGCGGGAAGTTCCAACCAGTCGGCTCTTACGCGTGGAACCCGTGTGGAACAGTAGCTTCGGCAAGGGCTTGACAAAGAGTTCGCTGATGGCACGGCGAACTGCAATGGTCGTGCCACACGAAGCAGCCATCGATGGCGGCGATGATGGCGGACCCGACTTGCACATCACTGTCCTGCTTGAGCCAGGTCGGCGCCCCGGTCGTAGATGTGGTCAAATCTGGACATGGGCCAGCCAGGCAGTGGGCCTGCTTCGGGCGTGCGTTTTAGCGGCGTCGACTGCTGCTCTCTCGAGCAAGGGACCGAAGCCCGGCCTCCCGCGCGTCCCAGGCGTAGACAACCGCGGTGCCGGCGATGACGTCGTGTAGGGCGCGACGATCAGGCCTGAACAGGATGCCGAGGAAGCCGAGCCCCAACAAGAGCAAGCTGAGCGGAAAAGCCAGCGTTCTCACCAACCCACGGCGGGTGCCGACGCGGTTGCCGTCTTGGCCGACGACCCGGATACCCAGGATTATCATGCCGGGCGTTCTACCGCTCGTGGCCCAGAAGTGAGCGAAGTACAGGAATTCCCAAATGAAGAAGGCGGGTATCACCCATTGATCGCCCTTGCTCCAGTGGATGGCTGTACCGGTAAGCACACTGGCGGCATACGAGCTGGCGGCAAGGACAAGCTCGAACAGCCCGATGCTCAGTACACAGTCGAACCCGAAGGCGATGAACCGTGAGGCGAACCCGGCGTAGTCGCCTCGGCGCTGTTGTGGAGCACTAGCCAGCGCGGGTGGTGGAGTGGCGCCTAGGCGCGGTACGGGCCGGCCGGCTTCGACGGGCGCGGTCATGACTGCTCCTGAGCGGTCGGCGAGTCGGTGGGGACCGTTGGAGCATTACGGCGACGGCGCAGCCTGCTCACCCAACGTGCGAGGGTGTCGTCCATGCTGACAGCGTGGCTTCGGCCAAGGTCGACGGCCTCGCTGGCGACTGTTCTGGAGGAGCTGGCCAAGAGCTCGCCGATATCGGTGTCCTTCACCAGCGTCTCGATGTCGATGCGGCCAAGGAGCTCGTTGATGTCGACGTTGGCCAAGAGCTTGTTCATATCCAGATGGTCGAGCACAGGGTTCAGGTCCACCCGGTCGAGCACAGGGTTCAGGTCCACCCGGTCGAGCACGCCGTTCATGTCCACCCGGTCGAGCACGCCGTTCATGTCGACGCGGTCAACTACCCGGTTGACGTCTACCCGGGCGATGAGCGCGTTCAGATCAAGCGATTCGACGACCGGGTCGATCACGAGCTGCGCGACTCCCTGGGCCATCGAGTCCATCTGCGCGCCGAGACTCCTGTTCGCCGTGCGCCTCCTAGCCGAGCGCCTCGACCCGTTCATCTCGATCCCCACCCCTCTCTTACGCCATGTCCGCAATCGTGAAGCCGGGGTGGCGCACTCCTGCCTCCCGCCAGCACTCTCCTCGGTCGGACTTCACTGATTAGGGCTGCTCTACAACCTGTCACTCCAAGCCGACCTCTCGCTCGGTCACTCCGAACTCTCGCCCCTCACGACCGCAGGCTACGAACCCATAGGGTGACTGGATGTCACCCATCCGGAGGTGATCGCGCCATGGGGGCAGGACCTTGACTCCACCTTTGGCGGCCGCAACAAAGTTCAAAATGTTCGTCCCGGGCGAGCGAGTCGCCATGTCAACCCGTAGCTACCGGGGCGTACGCTCCCAAGCATCCCCATGCGGCCGATCTACAGGCCAACCGCGGCCTTCCTCCGCACGACCGGTTGGATGCCACGCCGTGTGCACTCGTCCACTAGGTGGGATCGATGGGCCTTGCGGCCACCGGACTTGAGGTTCATGACAGCACGCCACCGGTGGCCGCCCCGGCCGGGTGCCGTCGGGATCAGGGCAACGATGAAAACTTGGCTGGTCCTCCGTCGGCGCCCTGGCATGCGATTACCGCGGCCGTGACCGTACCGTGGAAGTGGTCCCGGCCAATCTGTTCGGTCAGGCCGACATCATCGAAGCGGTCCTCTAGCTCGTCGGTTGCTC
>DATJST010000178.1:0-3429 GCA_035503975.1 Acidimicrobiales bacterium
CCGGCGCCCACCTCCTCCCGCACCGTGGCCCACGCCCCCTCGACGTCGAGGGGGCCGCGCCCCCACACCGTCTTGACCGGCGTACGCCCGGGGGGCAGCTCGTCGAGCACGGTGGTGTCGAGGTCGCCATAAACCGTCATGGCCGCCGTGCGGGGGATGGGCGTGGCCGTCATGACCAGCACGTCGGGCACCGGCCCCTCGCCTTTGGCCCTGAGCGCAGCCCGCTGCTCGACGCCGAAACGGTGCTGCTCGTCGATCACGACCATCCCGAGGTGAGCGAAGCGGACAGTCTCGGTGAGAAGCGCGTGTGTGCCAACGACTATATCGACGTCACCCTCGGCCAGCCCTGCGAGCAGCTTGGCCCGCTCGCTCGCCGTGGTCCGGTTGGTGAGCAGCTCCACGCGCACGTCCCGCTCGCCCCACAACGACTGCGTGTCAGGCACAGCCAAGCCAGCCAACATCGCCGTGAGCGACATGTGGTGTTGCTCGGCGAGCACCTCCGTGGGCGCCATCAGCGCTCCCTGATGGCCACCGGCAACGGCCGTAAGCAAGGTCCACAAGGCGACCAACGTCTTGCCGGCGCCAACGTCGCCCTGCAACAGGCGGTGCATGGGTACAGGCTTGGCCATGTCCGCCTCGATCTCCGTGATGGCTCTCTTCTGAGCCCCAGTAAGCGGAAATGGTAGACAGTCACTGAACCGTTGCACGAGCGGTGACCCGACATGATGAGCGATCCCGAGGCACTCACGCTCGAGGGCACGCTTGCGCATGACCAGTACGAGCTGCAGCCGCAGCAGCTCGTCGAAGCCGAGCCGCCGGCGGGCACTTTGAGATGCCGGCAACGACCCAGGCTGGTGCACCTCCCGCAGCGCCCAGCCGCGGCTGACAAAGTTATGGGGACTTAGCGCCGCGCTCGGGACGGGGTCCTCGACCTCGCCGGCCCACTGCAGCGCCTCGGCGATGCAGGAGCTGATTTCCATCGAACTTATGCCCGCCTTCTCGGACTCGGGATAGATCGGTACGACGCGGCCGCGCCACTCGCCATCAACGATCTCCACTGCCGGGTTGGACATCTGGTAGCGCCCGCGGAACCTTGTCACCTTCCCCGACACGGCTACTTCCATGCCTTCGTTCAATTGGCGAGCACGCCATGCTTGGTTAAAAAACGACAGTGCCAGGTAGCTTTCCCCGTCCCACACGTCTACAGTGACCACGGGTTTACCCCCCCGCCGAGGCGGGATACGGTTGATGCGCCGCACGGTGGCAAGCACGGTGGCTTCGTCGCCTTCTTTGATCGAGGAGATCGGCACCTGGGTGGTCCGGTCCAGGTACCGGCGAGGGTAGTGGGTCAGTAGGTCGGCCAATGTGAAGATCCCCATTTGGGTAAGGGCGTCCTCGCGCGTCTTCGGCGGCTTCTGGCGGTTGCCGGGCGCTCGCAACGGGCGCTGGGCCGAGCGCAGCTCGCTCAGGGGTACGGCCGCCAGGTCGGCCAACGACTGAGAAGTGCCGGCCCTCATTCGATGCTGAACACATAAGGGTACAGGGGCTGGCCCCCGTGGTGGACTTCGGCCGTCACGCCGGGACGGTCTTCCGACAGCCACTCGAGAATGCGCCGCGTATCAGCCGCGTGTGCTCCTTCGCCTTCAATAACGGTCACAATCTCGTGGTCACCCTCGATCGGCACCAGGTTGGCCAGTAAGGCTATTGCGGCGTCGGCCGCCGTAGCGGCCCCAGGCACGACCGCTCTTATGCCGTCTCGGGACATCCCGAGCCAGTCCCCTTCGTTCACCCGGCCAACCGGGGTGGTGGCATCCCGCGACGCTCTTACGACCTCTCCCGAGACAACCCGACTGGCGGCCGCAGACATGGCATCGGCGTTTGTCGCCACGTCCGCCTCGGGGTCGTACGCGAGCAGCGCGGCGAAGCCTTCAGGAATACCGGTCGTTGGGACGACGCGCACCCTCTTGGGCGAGTGCCCTGCAGCCTGCTCGGCCACGGCGACCACATTGGGGTTGTTGGGCAAGACGATCACCTGTTCGGCAGGCGCGGCGTCGACAGCATCCAGGATCTCCGCGGTTGACGGGTTGGCCGACTGGCCCCCGGTGACCATCTGGCTCACGCCGAGCGAGCGGAAGATGCGCTTGACACCCTCGCCGGCGCACACGGCTACAACGGCACAGGTGACGGGGTCGCCCGGCGGTTCGGCCGCTTCGGCGGCGGAGGCCTCGCGGACCCAGCGTTCTTCCTCGACCTGTTCGGTCAGGTCGGTGACCCGGATCTTGTGCGGGCGGCCGATCTCGATGGCGGCCTCGATCGCCGCGCCCACGTCATCTGTGTGGATATGGCAGTTGTAGAGCCCGTCGCCGCCAACGATCACGATCGAACCGCCGCAACCCGCCCAGACGTTCCGGAACGCCGGTATGGCGAGGTCGGGGGCATCGAGGAAGAACATCACCTCATAACGAAGGTCGCGCACCCCGCCCTCGCCGGCACCGGGCGCGGCGCCCGCCGCGTTGAGGTCGGCGCGGTGGAGCGCTGCGCCCTCGCTGGCGCTCTGGCTTGGAGCGGGAACGACCGGGGCCGGAGGGGGTTCGATCGGTCGGCCGTCCACGACGTGAAGCAAGCTGTCCAAAAACAGCAGGTAGCCGGCGGCTCCCGCGTCGACCACCCCGGAGGCAGCCAACACCGCCAACTGGGTGGGAGTGGCGGCGAGGGCGCGGGCGGCGGAGGCGCGGGCGGCTTCCAGGACGGGCAGGACGGGCAGGACAGTGGCGCCGCCATGGGCGGGGTCGGCATCGGGCGCGGCGGTGGGGCCTGGCGCGGGCGCGGCGGGGCCGGGCGCGGCGGTGGGGCCTGGCGCGGCGGTGGGGCCGGGCGCGGGCGCTGTGGTGCGTGCAAGCGCGGACTCGGCGCCGGTCGCCGCCGCCCGGGCGACAGTGAGGATCGTTCCTTCCACCGGCTTGCTGACCGCGGCGTAGGCGCTGTCCGCCGCGCGGGACAGGGCCTCCGCCATGTCGGCGCCCGTGAAGCTTTCGCCGGCGTCCTCGCCGCGAGCCACTCCTGCACCGGGCTGTCCCGGGCCTGCTGCTCCCGCGCGGCGGCTCGCGGCATCGCGCCAGGCACTGGCCAGGCCCCGGAGGATCTGCGACAGGATCACGCCGGAGTTACCACGGGCACCCATCAAAGAGCCGTGACTGAGGGCAGCCGCCAACGAGCCAATGTCCAGCCTGCCCTCTGGGCTGGCGGCCGCAGCGCTGTCGAGCTCCTTTTGCACGGCGTCAAGAGTCAAGCCCATGTTGGTCCCTGTGTCACCGTCGGGGACCGGGTAGACGTTGAGGCGGTTAAGGGCAGCGCGGTGCTCGGACAGGGCGTCACGGTAAACGTTGACGGCCTGGGCCAATTGGTCAGTGGAGATCACAGGTAACGCCA
>DATJST010000179.1:0-12463 GCA_035503975.1 Acidimicrobiales bacterium
GTGGGGCTGGGGCTCAGCCGCTCTGGTGGTGGCGTGGCGGGACACGGCCCACGTCAAGCCCTCGGTCGGTGTGCGCACCTGGGCACGTCCCCGCCGACCACCCTGCTCGGCCACCACCCGGTCCAGGTAGGCCATGGTGGCTTCTGTTTCGGCGTCGACGATGGCGTGCATGTCGTCGACCCGGCCAAGTACGCCCAGTTCGGCCACGGACTTGTGCGGGCTCACGACCAGTTCCATTCCCGGCCGTAGGCAGTGCACCAGCCGCTCGCCGTTGTGGGGGCCCCGCGCCCCGCCGGGGCCGAACACCGCCCGCCAGTCCTCGAGTTCGACTTCGCCCTCTAGGCCGAGCCGGGCAGCGCCGGCACCGCCCCAGCGCATCGGCGTCTCACCTCGCGACCCGTAGTACTCCAACGCGCCGGCCACCGGGTCGTCACCCCGACCGAGGACCGAGTGCTCGTGATAGGCGAGCGACTCGGCGCCCATCATCCGCATCCACGCCAATTCCGCCACCTCTCCAATGCACCCGCAATGTCACCTCGGCCTTGACAACCGGAGGTTGTAATCGTGTTCCGAAAGCTTTTTGCTTTATACAGCTGATGTCAGGGCGTGTAAAGCTGTTTTTGATGAACGGTCAACAACAGTCAGCAACGGTCAATTCATGGCAAGCCGGCTAAAAAGGGTTGCCATCACCGAGCGTCTACGAGAGACGACAAGGGTTCGTCACCAAACAAGCGAGCCGACGGTGACGAAGGTGCAACGGAAGATCTTGAGGACGTACTTGGTGCGTAAACGTACGTAGGTGTACGTTGGCGGCACATTAGGTCTCTAACGGTCACCTGCAGGCAATTAGATGCAGCAAGACAGACCGCGCTCAATCATTTTTTTCATCGTGTTCGCCTGTAGCTACCGTTTCGAGGTCGGGGGTAAGTGGTGGAGCCAATAGAGCCGTACATCCGGGATGAGGAGCTTCCAGCGTCCTCGGTCCTCGTGGTCCGGGGTGGGCCCGTCACGGTCGAGAAGCTGCTTCAATCCGCACAGCGCGAGCGGGCCGTTTACACCTGGAGAGCGCGGCCGCTGGCTTGCGTGTCGGCGGAAGCCGTTACAGGGGTCTGGTCCCTTGAGCGAGTCCTGAGCGAACACCTGGCGACTCGCAGTACATACGCGACGACGACCGTGGGCCAGGTGCTGCGCGCCGGGCTCCTGCTCCTGCCAACTTTCGACGCCCCTCACTACGATGTTGTCTTGGAGGACGCCACCCCGGAGGAGGTCGCCAAACTGATGTCGGTCCTGTCCGAGCCAGTCAACAACCCGTACCGCCGCAGGGGACGGTAAAGACAATGAGCAATGCCGAGACGGTGGCAATCGACTTGCCGGCTGACGTCCAGCAGTACGACGAGACGGGGTACGTCTGGACGCTGAGAGAGGAGGCGCGCGACCCGTCATTGGTGGTCGAGGGTGCCATCCTCGTGGCGGGCGACGGCGAAGACCCGTTCCTGGCACGAGTCGTCGACGTGCTCCCCGCCGGTGCGGTCACCAAAGTCCACCTGGAAGTCCTTCCCGGTGGACCAGCCGACTACGCCGCCGCCCTGCGCCGATCGCACCTGCTGTCGGCCTGAGGCACTCTCCTTCGTGCCGCTCGGCGGGTCCCGATGGGCAGCCGACCAGCTTTCGCCTGCTGCAGCCGCGCGTGGGATCGCGCATATCGCCTGCTTGATCCCCTGCTTATCGCCTGCCGTGCTCGGACGTGCGCGATCGTGCGCGAAGCACCTGGCGCCAAGGGTCACTCAGTGTCACCAGCGGTACGTCAAATTGCTGGTCACAGGCATGTACAGACAAGGCGAGCAGCTCCGGGGAGTGGTCAGGCCCGCCTTGTAATCAGGAGATATGAGTTCGACTCTCTTCCCGGGCTCCAAATCCTAAGAACATCGCGCGCGACGAGGAGATCGCGCGGCTACCTGGGTCGCTCGCCCGAGGCGTAGTCGGTTAGTTGTGGACTTCGGAGCCAGCGCAGTGACTCACGGTTGCCCTGGAGTGCGAGGCGCCGCGCAAGGACCGGGTTGTCCCTCACCTGGCTGGTATGGCACCTGATGGCGCCTTCTTGGCGGCGGCGGTCAACTTCTATCGTGATGTCGAGCTCGTCAGCCGCTCGTCCCACGAAGTTGGTGCCGAACTCGCAGTTCAACCTTCGTGCGACCTCTTCAGGGAGAGCCCACGCGAGGACGGGCAGGCAACCGCTCCCAGCGAGAGCCGCCGCCGTGGCCCGTCGGTGGTCGGGGTGCGCCGTGATCCCTCCCGTGTCGAAGACAAGCACCAAATCAGGTTGCTTTAGGTCTACCAGGCGTCGGACCTCGTCGCTGAGCGTGCTCGTCTCGACCTCGTCGAGGTGGCCATCTGGATGGTTCTGCAGCTCGACGTGGCCGAGCCCGAGGACGGCCGCAGCCGCGAACAGCTCGGCCGGCCTCAGCTCGGCGAGCGAGGCAGCGCCGCCCAATGTCGAGGCCTCGCCGTAGGTGAAGCACAAAAGGGTGGTGTCGGCCTTCTGGTCGGCGAATTGGGACAGGACGGCACCGAGGCCAAAGCTTTCGTCGTCCGGGTGAGCACAGACAGCGAGCAACGACCGCACCGGCGGCAGCCTCGTCGCCTGTGGCGGCGGCTCGGGCGGGGTGACAACCTGGCCACTGCCACGATCGGTGAGCACCCCAAGGCCACGCTCAACTCGCGGCTCGGTGACCACATCTGGGGAAGCTCCATCGCCCTGGCGCACAGCCGTCATCGCTTATTGGCGCGCCGCTACGGCGTCGCGCTCTGCGATATCGCGACGGACCTCGCCCATATCGAGCTCTTTCACCTTTGCGATCAGGTCTTCGAGCATCGCGGCAGGGACCGCACCAGGCTCGGCATAGACGAGCACCTGGTCTCGGAACGCCATGAGCGTCGGGACAGACATAATGCCGAAGCCCCCCGTCAGCTCAGGCTCGGCTTGGGTGTCGACCTTTCCGAAGACAATATCGCTATGCGCTTGGGAGGCTTGCTCGAAGACTGGGGCGAACCCCCTGCAGGGCCCGCACCAAGCGGCCCAGAAGTCGACCAGCACGATGCTGTTGGACGAGACGACCTCCTCGAAGTTGTGCTTGCCCAGCGCCACAGTTCCCATTTGGTTGCACCTCCGGTAGCCAGGGGCACCGGCGGCGCCCTCTGCCTGTGCAAACCACTATACCCCTGGGGGTATTCCCGCTGAGGACATTTGAATGAGGCGCCAGAATTGGGCAATCTGGATCCACCTCCAAGCGTCATTGGTGTTAGCCGAACAGGTGCGGTCGAAGGGCAACCAGGCCGCGAGCCCGTGAAGAAGGCCCACCTGCCGACTTCACCTGGGCCGATTATGGCCAGCTCTACATTTTCCCGCACGGGTGCAAGACATTCGGATCGACGGCAATTGCGCTGACGATGTCCTTGTGGGTGGCCAGCCCCCAAGCAACGGCACGGTCCCCGCACTCCTCAGCGGGTACGCTGCCGCGAACTTCCCCCTCGCGCTCGGTACTCATACCCTGAACATCGTGGCCGACCCGGCACCAGGAGCTGGCATTCTCCAAAAGCCCTGCGACAATGCGCCTGCGCAATCGACCACAGTCGTGAAGCTGACGGCGCGACCCACGGTCATCGTCTTCTACTACGGGTCAGACCCTCACCACGTCAGAGCGCTTGTGGGCACGATCGGCTACACGAGGCCGACGGGCGTGCACGTGCTCAGGGCGCCGCGTCGCCGCTACAACGGCAGCAAGCGCGGCGCCAGCCGCAAGCACCCAGGCGGCGTCTCGATAGCCGGCGCGTGCGGCAAGCGCTCCGGCGGGCCGGCCCGAGCTGCCAATCGTGTAGGCGAGCCCAGCTATAGCGAGGCCGAGCGAGGTCCCAAGCCCTCTGGTCATGTTGAGCACCCCGCTCACCAGGCCGGAAAGCCAAGGAGGCGCGGCACCCATGATGGCGGCGTTGTTGGCGGGCGTGAAGGCCCCGAGCCCGAGGCCGGCGCCCCCCAATCCGACCAGGGTAATAGCGAGGTCACCGCCGATGACGGTGGTGGCCAAGAGCATTGCCCCAGCCAAGGTCATCCCGCCGACGGTCAGGGGCCGGGCGCCGAAACGTTCGGCGAGCCTTCCTGCGGCGGGCGCCGCAACCGCAAGGCCCAGGGGTAGCACGAGCAGTTCCAGCCCGGCCCTGCCGGATGGTTGCCGTCTGGCAACTTCCAGGTAAAACGGCAGGATGGTCAGGGCCCCGAACAGGACCAGGTAGGACAACAGCCCGCTGGCAATGCCCGCGCTGAACTCGAGCCTTCGGAACAGGTCCAAACTGAGCAAGGGCACCCGTGCCCGGCGCTCGCGAACAAGGAAGAGGACGGCGAGGAGGGCGGAAGTGCCGAGCAAGCTCAAGGTCGCCGCGGAGCCCCAGCCGGCGCGCTGCCCGGCGGACAGGGCCAAGAGCAAACTCGCGACTGCCGGCCCAAAAAGGGCAAGGCCTGTCCAATCGAACCGTTCACGCCCGACCAGGTGAGTGCTGCGCGGGACGAGCAACCAAGCCAGGATGACGCCGAGCGCGCCGACCGGTACGTTCACGTAGAAGATCAATCGCCAGCCGCCGAGCCCGACCAGCGCGCCACCGACGGCAGGGCCGAGCGCCAGGCCGAGCGCCTGCGCTGCCCCCTGCACTCCGACGGCCCTACCCAGGCGGTTCCTCGGGATGGCGCCAACAAGGATGGCTACGCTGTTCGCCTGGTACATTGCCGCGCCTGCTCCCTGCAGGGCTCGGAACGCGACCAACCACCAAAGAGAAGGGGCCATGCCGCAAAGCGCCGACGCGACGACGAAAAGGGCGAAGCCGTACGTGTAGAGGAGCTTCCGGCCGACCATGTCGGCGTAGCGCCCCACGGCCATCAACAATGCGACGAGCACGAGCAGGTAGGCCTGGCCCACCCACTGCACGCTCGCCAAGGAAGCGCCAAAGCCATGGCGGAGCGCGGGGAACGCCATCGTCACGATGCTGGCGTCCAGCTGGCCCATGAACGCCCCGATGCAGACGGTCCCCAGCACCAGCCAATGCGCCCACCGCAGGCGGCGTACCGCTTCGGGGCGGCGTGGCTCCACCAACAGCCGCCTCCACCCGGTCAGGCCTACATCGACTGGCGTGCTCACCTGGTCAACCTGGCCAGACGCTGTCTCACCCCATAATTGTACCCTAATGTACGGACAAAGGGCTGAGGATTCAGGTCGTAGGTTGCCCCCTCTCGCCCGGCTCGAACGAGGCGTCCACGTGCTCACTTACCCAGCGCGCCACAAATGAGAACCTGTCACCCCTCACTACGCCGTGGCGCCATTCGACGGGGGTAGCGCCCTGCAGGCCAAAACGCTCTATCTCAAAGGCCGCCTGCTGAGCCTCGACGTCGAGGAGCGCCCGCTGGCGCCGGTCAGGCAGTACCGGCCGGATCCGCTCCCATCCGCTGGTCAGGCGCACGCCGCAGCGTTCGGCGAGCTGCTCGTACAGGCCGGCGTGCCGGAAGTCGACCGTGAGCAGCCCTCGGGCTAGGCGAGCCGGGAGCCAGGACCAGTCGAGGGCGATCGGCTCGCCTCCGGCCAGGCGCAAGCGTTCCAGGTAGACGAGCGGTTGCCCGATGCAGCTGAGCATGGCCTCGGCCTTGTCGTCGCGACGCTCCTCAAGGTGCCGCACAACGCTTTCTTGCACCACACCGGCCTCTTCGATGGAACGGTAGAAGCTGTAGAGCGTGCCGACCGGCTGTTCTATTGCCGGCCCGCTTATGAACGAGCCACGACCCCGGCGGCGCTCGAGCAGCCCTTCGGCCTGGAGGCGCCGGACCGCTTCGCGCACGGTGTGCCGGCTCACACCATATGTCTCGACCAAGTCTGCGTCACCTGGGAAGCGCTCGGCGAACTCACCCGTGGCGAGGCGCCGGCGCAGGTCGGCCAGCACCTGTGCCCAAAGAGGCTGGGCTGCGCCGGCACTGGGGTTCGTCACACCCCCAGTATGCGCGGCCGAGCCAGTGTGTGATGCGGGCACGTCCACGGCCAACAGACGAGCGCAGTTCCGACCGATCGAGACAGGTCACCGCCGGGAGCCATCGCCGAGGCGCTGAGCCGGCTGACTTGAAAGGCCCCAAGCCGATGCCTAGGATATGGCCAGAGGGGTGTTGAATCCATTCAACAACTAGTACTGACCGGAAGGGGGCTTCGGGTGAGCAGCACGACCATCGCCGAAGTCGCGAAGCGCGCCGGCGTCTCTCCCGCGACCGTCTCGTATGTGCTGAGCGGCAACCGGACCATCTCGCACAAGACGCAGACCCGGGTCCGGCGGGCTATCCAAGAGCTCAACTACACCCCCCATGCCGGGGCGCGGTCCCTCCGGGCGGGCAAGACCGACGTGGTCGCCTTGGTCGTGCCGTTCTACGACTGGTCGTCTGAAACAGTGCTGATGCCTTTCGTCTACGGGATCGTCGACCAGGCCAGGCAGCAGGGTTGGAAAGTCATGCTCGTCACGAGCGACGGGGAGGCGGACGTCTCCTCGCTGGTGCGGAGCAAGATGGTCGACGGGGTGATCCTGATGGAGGTCAGGGTCGACGACGAGCGCCTGAACGCTCTCGAACGGTTGGGTGTCCCCGCTGTCGCTCTCGGGATGCCGCTCGACCCGGTCGGCATTCCTTTTGTGGATCTCGACTTCGAGGCGGCTGCCCGCACCTGTGTACAACGCCTGGTGGAGTCGGGCCACCGGCATATTGGTCTTTTCGCCTCCCCGCCGGGGACCTTCGAGAAAAAGCTCGGTTATGCCCGCCGGTTCTGGCAGGGCGCTGCCGCTGCTGCGAGCGAGGCGGGGATCGCGTTCCATGGTTCGCCGGTCGAGCCCACGATGGAGGGCACCCAAAGCGCGCTGGCAAGTTTGCTAGCAAAGGAACCCTCGCTCACCGGCCTCATCGTCCAGACCGAAGCCGTCGCCGATCTGCTCCTGCGTTCCTTGCAACAAAGCGGCCGATCAGTTCCCGAGGATTTTTCTTTGGTCGGTGTTGCATGGAGGGAAGCCGTCAAACATCTGGTCCCTGCGCTCACCTACATCGACTTCCCTTCCGTGGAGATCGGCCGCAGGGCTATCGACCTGCTGGCCAAGGAGGGGCCCGGCAGCCTGCTGGCGCCGGTCCTGGTCGAGGGTGCCACCGTCGGGCCCCCGAGCCAGGCTCGGCACAAAAGGTCCTTTTAACGCGGATGGAAAGTGAAACGATTCAACAGCCATCACCAGCCTCTATACACAGAAATAACCATAAAGGAAAAGGAGGAAAGTTGACCCACAAGAGCAGCTCTGGTCATCAGGGCGGCAGGAAGCGGTTGATCTTGGCGCTCGTCGCCGCGAGCTCGGCCGCCGTCGTCGGTATACCCGCGGTGCAGGCGTCCGCCAGCCCGCTCGTCCTGACCGAAACGAGCTATTACACGAGCGTGGCCTCCAACGGCCCTATCTATACGGCGCTGAATACTGTGTTCAGCAACTTCGAGAAGAGCCACCCCGGGATAGTCATCAAGCGGGAGGACATCGTCAACAGCGGCAACAACTATCTCACTGAGGTCGCTGCAGAAGCCGCCGCAGGCACGTTGCCCGACATCTTGATGCTCGACAACCCCACGGTGCCTACAATCGCCTCCTACGGGGTGCTCACACCCCTCAGCACTCTCGGGCCTACCGCCATCCCGACGCTCGGGACCGCGCAACAGGGAGAGGCCAAGTTCAACGGAGAGATCGTCGGCTACCCGCTCTACACCAACACGATCGCCTTGTTCTACAACAAGGCAATCCTTTCCGCTGCCAATATCAAGCCGCCGACGACCTGGGCCCAATTGCTCGCCGACGCCAAGGCCCTGACGAACTCGCAGCATTACGGCATAGCCTTCTCAGCCGAAGCCTGCGCAGGTTGTGGAGTGTGGACCTTCATACCCTTCCTGCTCACCAACGGCGGGAGCCTGACCCACCTCACCTCCCCGCAGTCGATCCAAGCGCTGACGCTGTGGACCAATCTCGTCAAGGAGGGAACTGTCGATAAGGACCTCACGACGTGGAACCAGGGACAACCCGAAGCAGCTTTCGCCGCAGGCAAAGCAGCGATGATGATCAACGGGCCGTGGTTCTTCGGGACTCTCAACTCGGTTAAGGGCCTCGACTACGGCGTTGTCCAGATCCCCGTCAACACCGTCGGCCAGAACGTTGTCGGCCCGATAGGGGGCGAGGTCTGGACCATCCCCAAGCACAGCACCGCCATAGAGAAAGCCGCTTTCGAGCTGCTCAACTATATGGCGCAGCCTTCGGTGGACGCCTCGCTCGGCACCGCCTCAGGGGACATCCCCACCGTCCAGGCAGCTGTGCCCATCTGGCAGAAGACGGCTAGCCCGCTCTATGCGCCCTTCCTGGACGAGCTTAAGCACGGGTTCGTGCGCACCGGGACGCTCGGGGTCCTTTACCCGCGCGTAGAGACTGCCGTCGGCAACGCCATAGTCGCGGCTCTGATCGGCAAGCAGACACCGACGGCGGCGTTCACTAGCGCCCAAGCAGAGGTCAACTCCATCCTTGAAGGCAATTAGTCCTTTAGTGGTTGTCGACAGGTGAACAGCTAGTTGCCGCGCGAAGAGCCACCCCCTCCTGAGCGTCAAGCAACGTGGCCGGTGCGGGCCGCGGTGGGCGCGAACCAAGCGCTTACCGAGGTCCGCCCGGCCTCTTCCGACGCACCGGGCTCAGCGTTGCCGGGTGGGGCCTCTCCCCATGTGGCGCCCCGCGCAGGAGGCGCCGGGGCAGCGGCCTGGCTTCGTTCGCATCGCCGCCAAGGGATCCTGGTCTGTTTCGTCGTCCCTTCCCTCGTCTACGTCGTCATCTTCTTCGCGTACCCGCTCGCCTACGGGATCACGATGAGCCTCGAAAAGATCGGCTTCATCGCGTCAGGCGGGCCCTTCGTCGGGTTACACAACTACAAAGAAGAGATCGATGACCCGGTGACGGGGAAAGCTCTGATCGATACTGCCATATTTCTCGTGGCGTCCATCTTCTTCCAGTTCACCATCGGCCTCGGCATCGCGTCCTACTTCAACAGGCGCTTCTTCCTCTCCGGCCTCCTCAGAAGCCTGATCATCATCCCGTGGCTCTTCCCGCCCATTGCAAGTGGGACGATCTTTGCCATCATGTTCGCCGGCCAGGGCGGGATAATCGACGAAGCCTTACGCTCGCTCCACCTCATCAGTAGCCCGATATTTTGGTTCGACTCGTCGTTCAAGGCGATGTTCGTCATAACTTTCGTGAACGTTTGGATCGGGATCCCCTTCAACGCCGTTCTCTTGTACTCGGGGCTGCAGGACATCCCGGGCGAGCTCGGCGAAGCCGCATCCCTCGACGGCTGCGGGCCCTGGCAACGGTTCCGCTATGTGACAGTCCCGCTGCTGCGCCCGGTCTCGCTCATCGTCATAATGCTGGGCGTCATCTACACGGTAAAAACCTTCGACCTGGTTATAGTGCTGACCAACGGCGGGCCCGACAATGGCTCTCAGCTGATGTCGACTTGGGTCTACACGCTTGCTTTTCAGAACTTCCAGACCGGCGATGCCGCGGCGGTCGGGAACATGCTTTTCCTCTTCTGTATGGTCATCGCCTTCTTCTATATACGTGCCACCCGCCGAGAAGTGGCCCTAGCGTGAGCCGGGCGCTGTCGGTGCATGTTTTCTGGAAACGCCGCGCGCGGCGTTTCGTGCTGCCCATCGGTGGCCTCGTGATCACCGGGTTCATGTTGTTGCCCATCTACTTCACCGTCGAGACCTCGCTCGAGCCGACGAGCGCGCTTCAAGCCCTCTCCCAGACGTTCGTACCGAGCCACTTCATCTTGAGCAACTACCGAGTCGCCTTTGACCAGGAGCACGGCAGCATCATTACGAGCTTGCTCATCGCCCTTGGGGCCGTCGTCCTTTCGGTCGGCATCGCGTTGCCTGCCGCCTACGGCCTCACCAAGTTGGGCTACCTACGCAACCGGGCGGTGGTATCGATAGCGATCCTGGTGCTGCTCATCACCCAAATGGTCCCTGGGATCTCATTGACTCTCGCGTTCTACAAGCTGTTCCTGCACTTCCACCTGCTCAACAGCATCGCGGGCCTGATCCTGGCTGACTCCACCAATGGGATGCCCTTTGCGGCCCTTGTGTTACGCGCCTATATGGGGTCGATCCCGATAGAGCTCTCCGACGCGGCGTACGTCGACGGCGCCTCGGAGTGGCGCACGTTCCGCTCCGTCATCGCGCCCCTGATGCTCCCTGCGATAATCACAGCGGGCCTTTTTGTCTTCCTTTTCGCCTGGGGCGATTTCCTCTACGCCTACACCTTGACCGCCGGGGGCAACGTGACGCCCCTGACCAAGGGATTGCTCAGCTTCTTCGCCAACAACACCGTCAACTGGGGCCCGGTCCTGGCCACGGTGGTCCTCGCCGCCATCCCCTCGGGCCTCATATTGAGCTTCGGGCAGCGATATGTCATGGGCGGCCTGCGGGCCGGCGCCTTGAAAGGTTGACGCGAATGCCTGTTCTGGAACGGAGGTAGACGTGGCAACTTTCAGCGCCACCGGCACGGGCTTTACCGTGCACGATGGCAAGGAGACCCTGGAGGTCCAGACTTGGGGCGGCAACGGGGCCCGGGTGCGCTCGACCATGCGCTCGTCGATAACAGAGACACCCGGCAGCGCGCTCGAACAGGCACCGAACACGCCGCCAGACATAGAGCTGGCCGAGGGGCGGGCCGTTATGCGCAACGGGGAACTGGTAGTCGAAGTGACCCAGTCCGAGGGAAGTGGCTTCCTGCGCTTTCCGCCCTCGGTACGGTTCCTCCGTCCCAACGGTACAGAGCTCCTATCAGAACAAGTGCCGCACTTCAGCGCACCCCCCCAGAGGCGCTACCGCCCGGCAGGAGGGGACCTGCACAATTGTGAGGTTTCCTTCCGTGCCTTCCCCGGTGAGCGCTTCTACGGGCTAGGCCAGCACCAGCACGGTCTGCTCGACCAAAAGGGGGCCGTGATCGAGCTCGTCCAGCGCAACACGGAAGTGAGCGTACCCTTCGTGCTCTCGAACCGTGGCTACGGCTTTCTCTGGAACATGCCCGGTACGGGCCGTGCCGAGCTCGCTTCCAACAGCACCAAATGGGTGGCAGATGCGGCCCGCCAGATAGATTACTGGGTGACAGCCGCGGGGACGCCCAGTGAGATCGTAAGTCAGTACTCCAGGGCTACCGGGCTGCCACCGATGTTGCCTGAGTGGGCTGCCGGGTTCTGGCAGTGCAAGTTGCGTTATCGTACGCAAGATGAGCTTCTAGAGGTCGTGAGAGAGCACAAGCGGCGGGGCTTGCCGTTATCTGTGGTCGTGATCGACTACTTCCACTGGTCTCGTCAAGGCGAGTGGAAGTTCGACGCGGCCGAATGGCCCGACCCACAAGCGATGGTGGACGAGCTGAAGTCGCTCGGTGTGGAGCTCATGGTGTCGATCTGGCCCAGCGTCAACCCGGCCAGCGAAAACCATTTGGAGATGGACCGTCGCGGCTTGCTCATCGGCAAAGTTCGCTCGCTCCCTCTGAACATGCCGTTCTGGGACAAGGGGAGCAAGAACCAGGTCTTTGTCAGGTTCTACGATGCGACGAACCCCGAGGCCCGCAGCTACGTGTGGGACAAGGTGACCGAGGGGTACGGCCGCTTCGGGATCCGGGCCTTCTGGCTGGACGCTTGCGAGCCGGAGATGCTCCCCGAAGACCCCGAGGACGACATTTTCTACCTGGGGACGGGTCTCGAGGTCCACAACGTCTACCCACGCGAGCACGCCCGTGGATTTGCCGAGGGCCTGTGGGCCAGCGGGGAGAAGGAGGTCTTGACCCTTTGTCGCTCGGCTTGGGCTGGGAGCCAGCGCTATGGCGCGGCGGTGTGGTCGGGTGATGTCGACTCGACGTTCGAGGCGTTAGCCCAGCAGATCCCCGCTGGGCTCAACATTGGCATCTCGGGGATCCCGTGGTGGACAACCGACATAGGCGGTTTCAAGGGAGGCGACCCTGCTTCGCCCTACTTCCGCGAGCTGATCGTCCGCTGGTTCCAGTTCGGCGTGTTCTGCCCCCTCTTCCGGCTTCACGGGGTTCGCGAGCCGGCACCCCTCGCGGGCTCGCACCAGACCGGAGGTCCTAATGAGGTCTGGTCGTTCGGCGAGGAGGCGTACACCATAATTTGTGACCAGTTGGCGTTGAGGGAGAGGCTACGGCCCTACGTCATGCACACCATGTCGATCGCCAGCGCGACTGGTGTCCCTGCGATGCGTGCGATGTTCATGGAGTTCCCGGACGAGCCCGAGGCTTGGGAGCTGAAGGACCAGTACATGTTCGGCCCCGACGTGCTCGTGGCACCTGTCATCACTCATGGGGCGAG